>JACRCD010000018.1 GCA_016219175.1 Deltaproteobacteria bacterium
ACAAAGCCCGGATGGCTAAGTAACAAAATTCGATATACAAGGCGTAGTGTATTTTTGAGAGCGAGGCTATACATGTGGTATGCCGAACGAACAAAAATGCGCTACAACGCAGTAGATCGGATTTTTTACGACGCCATCAAGGATGGTCGGCGGTAAATTTGTATGATATTTGTTTAATTGTCAAGAGCGCTTTGTTTGTTCCGGCCGGGCTGGAGGCAATTTTTCAGGAGGGTTATTTTTTATCTGCTTGCAATGGCTGACAAAGATACAAAAAAAGAATTGGGCTTTATTATTGTCACCCATGGGGATATCGGGACAGCCCTGCTTGGCGCGGCAGAGTATATCCTGGGCCGGAAACTTACCAATTTCATGGCTGTCAAGGTGCCGTTCATGAGTGAGCTGCGGCAGGTGATAGCCGATGATTGCCCGCTTCCTTTTGCCAGGAGGCGGCAGTTGCTTGCAGAACAAATAAGGCAGGCGAAAGAGCAGGTTGATCGGGGAAACGGGGTCGTTGTGCTGGCCGATCTGGTAGGCGGCACAAGCTTTACCGTGGCCGGGGAAATACTGGAGCCGGCGGAGGGCCTCATTATTGCCGGGGTTAATCTGCCGATGCTGCTCAAGGCGGCTGAGCTGAGCGATTGCTCCCCGCAGGAGGCGGCGCTTGAACTGGTGGAGCGGACGCGGCGGGCCATCGTCTGCCGGTTGCCGGCGGGCGGAGCAAAGGGCGACGGCGGGCAGGAGGATGGTTCATCTGGATAAGGCAACGGGGAGGCTGTCCATTCCTGAACGAGACAGCATCCCCGTTTTCAGCTATCACGTGGCGCTGATGGCCACAATACTCCCTTCATGAATGACCGCGGTGATGCCCAGTTTTTCAAGTTCCTGGCGGGGGCGGTCGCCGATGCGGGTGCAGTAAACCCTTTGGCAGCCGGCCAGCCCCTCCGCCACCGAATTAAAACGGGCCGCGTCAAACTGGTGGGATTGGTCCCCGGTTGACAGACAGGCAACCCGCCGTTCGGCAATAGGGGTGAGACCCTGCGGTCCCGCCTCATAGATAAGAAAACGTTCCGCCTTGCCGAAGTGATCATTGACGTTGACGCCGTCGGTTGAAACAATTGCTATCCGCATCTCTTCTCCTCCTTTTTAATTCCTCTTCCGTACATTTTCCGGGTGATCAGCCGCAGCCGTTACCGCCGCCGGAGCAGGCCCCTTTGGAGGTGCACTTCTGCTGGCGGCCCTTGAGCTTGCTCAGGTCCTTGCCGCTGTAAACCGCTTCCAGCCCCATGTCGATGAAGCCGCTCATGGTCACCGGTTTGACCCCCATTTTGGCCAGGATCTCCTTGGGTGAATCGCCGAGATCATTGACCAGCACGGCGCGGCAGTCCCGCAGGGCCCGGGCCAGGTTGTGCCAGCGCTGCGGTCCGCCGCCGGGCTGGGAGGCCGGCCGCTCTTCCACCATGTTAAAGGTGCCGTCCTCTTTCTGCTCCCAGATCTGAAAACGGGTGGCCTCGCCCAGATGCTGGTTGACCAGCACCCCTTCCATGGTGGCCACCGCCACATACGGCCTTTCCTGTACCGGCATTGACGGCAGAGAGGCGCAGGCTGAGAGGCAGCCGTGCATCTCCGCGCTTTTATCCTCGCCCAGCAAGCCCACGGCATCGGCCCGGCAGCGCGTGCAATGCCGCATCTGGGGCAGGTATTTTTCCGCTTTTTTGCGCAGTGTCGCCATCTTCTGCTTGCTCGGTTCCGGGATATCGGCAAACGGGGTGTCCACATTGGGGAACATGGCCATGCAGTTAAAGAGATCGGCCCCCAGCTCCGCCATCTTGCTTGCCACCTCCTCGATATGATGATCGTTGATGCCCGGAATGGCAATGCAGTTTATTTTAACGGTGATGTCGTGCTCTTTCAGCTTGGTGATGGCGTGCAGCTGGCGGGCCAGGATCAGCTCCGCCGCCTGGATGCCGCGGTAGACCACGTTGCCGTCCCGCACCCAGCCGTAAACGTTTTTGGTCACCTCCGGATCAACCCCGTTCACCGTCACCGTGACATGGGAGACGTCCAGCTCCGCCAACGCCTCCACATGGGGGGCCAGGTTCATGCCGTTGCTGGCCAGACAGAGAATCATGTGCGGATATTTTTCCCGGATGAGGCGCATGGTCTCCAGGGTCTCGTCGGCGTTGGCAAAGGGGTCGCCGGGGCCGGCGATGCCCGCCACCGTGATGCGCGGTTCCTTTTCCAACACCCGGTCCATGTAGGTGAGGGCCTGCCGCGGGGTGAGAATGGTGCTGGTGACGCCGGGCCGCGATTCGTTGACGCAGTCATATTTGCGGTTGCAGTAATTGCATTTGATGTTGCATTTCGGCGCAACCGGCAGGTGCACCCGGCCGAACTGGCCCTTGACCTTGGCGTTAAAGCAGGGATGATGACTGTAGTCTTTGTTCATGACACGCTCCGGAAAGTGAATTAACGTTTAAGCGTTCCAACGTTTAAGCGTTTGAGCGTCTGCACATTTGAACGCTTACACGCTGAAACGCTGGAACGTTGTTTTTTTTACATATAGCTGTAGCCGACGGCTGAATCGCTCTGTTTCTTGTCGATCAGGCTGTTGACCACCAGGTCAAAGAGCTGCTGCGCCCCCCGGTAGCCGAGATGCAGGATGCGCTGGCCGCCGATGCGGTCATGGATGGGAAAGCCCACCCGGATGAGGGGGATGTTCAGCTTGCGGGCCAGGGGATAGCCCTTGCTGTGGCCCACCAGCAGATCAGGTCCTAAGCGCTCCGCCTCTTCGGCGATATCAAAGAAATCCATGCCCTCGTAGACCAGGGGCTGCTCGGTCAGCACGCCGTCGGTGGCTGCGGCGATGGCTGAGGCCATGGAGCCGCTGCGGCCGCCGCTGGCGCACAGGATGGGCATGACGCCGATTTCGGCGAGCATGGCCGTGAGTCCCACCACCAGATCCTCTTCCCCGTAAATGATGGCCTTTTTGCCGAACACATATTTGTGGCCGTCCACATAGGCGTCTACCAGCCGGCCCCGTTCCGCCGCGTACTTGGCCGGGGCCGGACGATTGCCGAGGGTTTCGAGTGCGGCAAAGAAGCGGTCGGTCTCGCTGATGCCCATGGGCAGGCCGAGCCGGTGATTTTCCATGCCATATTTCTGAGCCAGCACGCTGCCGCCGGTTTTACTGCTGCCCAGGGTTCGGCTGAACTCGATGGTTGCCTTGGCGCCGCCCATCTCTTTGATGGCTTCAAGCGGGGTGCCGCCGCCGGGGATTTTTTCGTATTCGAGCAGGGCCGGGCCGTCGAGCGTTTCCGACAGATCGGGCAGCATGGTCGTCTTGATGCCGAAATCAGCCACGATCTCGGCCAGATAACGGTAGTCAGCCGACGAAACGAAACCAGGCAGCAGGTTGACGGTGCCGTTTTCGCCAGACTTACCGGCCAGCTGCTCCACCACCGCGGCCACTGCGGCATGGAAACCTTCCATGTGGGTGCCGGAATAGCTCGGGGTGGAGACGTTCACCAGCAGCGGCCGAGAACTGGCGGCGGTTTCCCGGCCATATTCCTTCAGGATCATGGGCACGTCATCGCCGATGGTCTCGGTGAGGCAGGTGGTGGCGATGCCGATCAGTTGCGGATGGTATTTTTTGGTGACATTGGTCAGCCCGAGTTTGAGATTGGCCGCCCCGCCGTAGACTGCGTGTTTTTCGCTGAGCGAAGAGGAGGCGATGTCGATCGGCTCGTTAAAATGGCTGATGATGTAGCGCCGCATGTAGGTGGCGCAGCCCTGGGAGCCGTGCAGATAGGGGACGCTGCCTTCAATGCCGCGAAAGGCCAGGGCCGCGCCCAGGGGTTTGCATAGCTTGCAGGCATTGGTCGTTGATATGTAATTGGGCATCTTTGTCATGGGGTTTTCCTCTGTTGCAGACGTTTCAATGTTCAAGCGATCAAACATTTGAGCACCGCAACGTTTGAACGCTGAAACGTTATAACGCTTGATCGTTTCTTTTTTCCTTGCGCGGCACGAATTTCCACACCGGGCTCATCACCGAGGAATAGACTTCCCGGGCGAAGTTGAGCATGCCGGTAAAGCCGGCCAGGGCCTCCTTGCGTTCATGGTTGTGGTCGCAGAAGCCCACCCCCAGCTTGTAGGCGATGGGCCGTTCCTTGACCCCGCCGACAAACACATCCACCTCTTTTTCCTTGAGAAAGGAGGTCAGCTCCAGGGGATTGGAGTCATCGACGATGATGGTGCCCGGATCGGTGATCTCGGCCAGCTCCTCATAATCTTCCTTCGTGCCGGTCTGGGAACCGACCATCACCACGTCCATGCCGATGAGGCGGAAGGCCTTGACCAGGGAAAAGGCCTTGAATGAGCCGCCCACGTAAATGGCCGCCTTTTTGCCGGTCAGCGCCTTCTTGTATTTCTGCAGTTCCGGCTGGATCTTGCGCACCTCTTCCTGGATCAGCTCGCTGGTGCGGGCCATCATCTCCGGGTCTTTGAAGAACCGGGCCACATCGTACAGGGCCTCGGACATGTCCTCGATGCCGAAATAGGAGACGCGGATGGAGGGGGTACCGTATTTCTCCTCCATCATGTTGGCCAGGTCCATGGTGGCGCCGGAGCACTGCACGACATTCAAGGCCGCGCCGTGGGCCCGGCGGATGTCGTCGATGCGGCCGTCGCCGGTGATGTTGGCCACCACCTCGACCCCCATGCGCCGGAAATATTCGCGCACCATCCAGATCTCGCCGGCCAGGTTGAAGTCACCGAGGATATTGATGCTGTATTTGCTGATGCTGCTGGTATCGCCGGTGCCGATCAGGCGGAACATGGCATTGCAGGCCGCCTTGTAGCCGGAGCGTTTGTTGCCCTTGAACCCTTCGGACTGCACGGGAATGACCGGGATGCCTTTCTGCTCGGTCACCTTGCGGCAGACCGCCTCCAGATCGTCGCCGATGATGCCGACGATGCAGGTGGAATAGACAAAGGCCGCCTTGGGGCTGTGCCGGTCGATGAGCTCATTAAGGGCGCTTTCGAGTTTTTTCTCGCCGCCGAAGATGACGTCCATTTCCTGCAGGTCGGTGGAGAAGCTCAGGCGATGCAGCTCAGGTCCCGAGGAGAGCGCGCCGCGGATATCCCAGGTATAGACCGCGCAGCCGATGGGGCCATGCACCAGATGCAGGGCATCGGCAATGGGATAGAGCACCACCCGGGAGCCGCAGAAGACGCAGGCCCGCTGGCTCACCGCCCCGGCCAGACTGTCCTTGTTGCAGGTAATCTCAAAGGGCGTTTCCCCCTTGCGGTAGATCTGGTTTTCTCTCTCTTTTAAGGCAATGGCTTCCATAATGGTCCCATGTGAAAATGGATGAATGCGGTCATGTCGCATTGGCTGCTGTGTATTGTTTGAATACATGCCATAGCAACCGCTGTGCCACCAGGAATTGTTGCATGAAAAACGTGTGATTACGGTATGTTGTGCGGCGATGACGGATTGTTTGGCATGCATGCGGCTTGACGCAGACCTGTACGTTTGTCGGAAAGGTTACAAAAATGAAGGAAGGAGACAATTTTGTCGGGTGTGTGGGAAAATAACAATTCCGCTGATGTCAGGGTGATTTTACCGGGGTATACCATAACGAAGGATATGTGCTTGATTGTTGGCTGGATTCGCGGTATTACCTGAAAGAATAAGGTGGATAAAGGCGAACTTTTTGTTGAAATAAAATTTTATGCGGTGGCCATGGGGAGATTGACGATCAGGGCCAGCCGACGCAAAAGATTGTTGAGAATCGCAGCGGCGAGGCCCATTATTGCTAACGCGGATAGCCGGGGCCGATTTCGAGGCAAACGTGGAATCGGGATTCAACAGGATTTTCAGAAAAACGCTGAACGGGGAGGGCGAATCAATGAGTAGTAATATCAAGCTGTTTGAATCAAGGCAAATCCGCTCAGCGTGGAACGAGGCGGACCAGCGCTGGTATTTTTCCGTGATTGATGTGGTTGCGGTCCTGACTGACAGCCCGAATCCGCGGGACTATTGGTATCGTATTAAAAAACGGGAAAAAATCAGCGGGCTTGAACTGTCGACATTCTGTCGACAGTTCAAGCTCGAAGCCCCGGACGGCAAAATACGGGAAACCGATTGTTCAGACGCCGAAGGGTTGCTTCGCATCATTCAGTCCATTCCCTCGCCCAAGGCTGAGCCCTTCAAGCTCTGGCTGGCCCGAGTCGGCTACGAACGGCTGGAGGAGATCGAAAAGCCGGAGCTGGCCGCCAAACGTATGCGGGAGCTGTACAAGGCCAAGGGGTACAGCGACGAATGGATCGAAAAGCGGGTGCGCGGCATCGCCATCGGATACGGAATAAAAGGCTGGGTCCTTGGTATGTGCCAGATACACTAATTGCGGCAATCGGCACCTGAAGGGCTTAAACAACTTGTTTGGCGCTGAATAAACAGGATATAGGGCATTGATCGTCTTAGGGGATGAGGTGATGAATGTTTCCAAAGTATAAAAAAAACATAACTTGTATAATGTAATGTGGTGATTTGTCTATGATTACAAAATTAGCGCTACGTAATTTCAAAAGTGTAGGTGAACAGGACTACGACTTTTTACAGTTTGATCTTCTGATTGGGAGGAATAACAGCGGCAAAAGCACAGTACTGCAGGCGTTGGCAATCTGGCAGTACTGTGTTGATGAGTTTCATAGATTGAAACGTAGCGGTACAAAAGGTGTACAGGTGGTCCTGCCAAACTTTACTGCTTTGCCGGTACCTGAATTTAACCTGCTTTGGAAAGATAGAATTGATCGGCATTGGCCCATGGTCAACGGCAAAAAAAAGCAGGAATACATTCTGATTGGCATTCGGGTGGAATGGCTGATGGAGACTGGAGCGACAGATTCATTTGGCGTAGAGTTGCGCTACCACTCGCCGCAATCAATTTACGCAATTCCCAGCGATGGTTGGGCAAAATTCCGTGAATGCGAAAAGCAGGGGGTTCTGCCCAAAATTGCCTACGTACCACCTTTTTCTGGACTGGAGCCGACCGAAAAAAAACTAGATGATTCTCCGATTCGCCAGCAGGTAGGGAAGGGTCAACCCGGAAGCGTACTTCGCAATTTACTGTTGCGGGTTTGTCCTCCACCCGAAAGAGAATCGGATGGGCGCATTGTCAAGCGGCCATCACCTAATGACTGGCAGGAACTGGCTGCTATAACCGAACGTTGGTTCTCTGTAAAAATTCGGGAGCCAAAATATGATTCTGTCGGGGATGTCTATATCACCGTTGAATATCGACAAAATGGCAAAAACTATGACATCATTTCCGGGGGAAGCGGTTTCCACCAGACTCTGACTCTGTTGGCCTTTCTGTATGGTTATCAACCCACCACCATACTCCTTGATGAACCAGATGCGCATCTGCATGTTAACTTGCAACGCGAGATTCTCGATTTTTTCAAAAGAAAATCTTTTGAGAGAAACACTCAGTTTCTGATTGCTACACATGCAGAGGAGTTTGCGCGAGGTGTTGATGCCAGTCAAATAGTCTCGCTGCTGAGTCAAGTGCCAAGGCGCATTCAGTCAACACCGGAAGTATAGAGAGCAATGTCGGAAGTTACTAACGAAGAGATAGCCAGGCTGATGGCATCGCCCTACATTCTCTATGTGGAAGGGGAAAGCGATGAGCGTATTCTTCGTGCTTGGGCAGCTCAATGCGGTGCGCAGGTAGCGATTGATAAAGTCTGTTTCAAGGCGATGGGGGGTGGCGGTAAAGAGAACATGAAAAACAGAGCGGATGAACATTACGCCGCATTGCAGCAGATCATCCCTGAGGTTTCACGATTAATGCTCTTCGACTACGACAATAGCGCCAATGCATTTCACCCCCCTACTGATAACCTTACATTAACCGAGTGGAAGCGAAAAAATATTGAAAACTACTTATTGGTTCCTGATGCCTGGAAGCGAGCAGCTCTCCAGCTTATGAAATGCAAAGAAGACAATCTTTTTGCGTATCCAGTGTTACACACCATCAATAATTTTTTTTCCGATCAGAATTTGACGTTGCCCGCCGGGAAAACGTGGCGAAACGTAACGGCAAATATATTCATGATGGTCGATGGGAAGCGAATTCTGTTCGAAGAAGACAACTCACTTTTCCACCAACTTCGAACTGGCTCACCACCTTTGCAGCTCATTCGTGATGAGGTTGCTATGAGTATGAGCGCCGATGAAATTCATGAGGATGTTCATCATTTTATCGGTAAACTTGTGCAGATGACTGGTGATAAATGATGAACATACGCTGCTGATGACGAACGGCAAGTGGCTATCAGCAAGTTCCGGATGACCTGCGGAAGTGAAGCGTCAGATTAAACTCGTTTAGCGCACCTCCCTAGCCAGTAAATAGTCTCATTAGCAAACCACCTCCAGCAACTCCATCGCCAGACCGAGCATGGCCGGGATTTCCGCCATGGTGGGCGGTGTTCTGTGGTAGGTGTCGAGGTCGCAGATCTCCTGGTAGGCATCGAGGGCCAGCAGCCGGTCCTTGATGTCGCCCAGCCGGCCGGGAAAATGCTCCTCCATGGCTTCCGCCAGATCGCGCATGGTGTGATTGTATGGCAGGTTGCCGCTCTGCATGAGGGCGCCCATCACCAGTTTTTCAATGGCCATGGCAATCACGTTGTAAAGGATCTCGGCGGTGAAGGCTTGGCGTTGGTTGGCAAAGGCCCGGCGGGCCGTGGTCAGGTACTGTTCGCCCTCGCGCAGGTACTCCTCCCAGCCCGTGATGGCAAAGGATTTGATATCGGCAAAACCGACCAAGCCGGACGGAACAGCAGCGGAAGACATAGGACGACTTTTTTGCGGCGTCATGGTCATTGTTCTCCTTTTCCGCCGCCCCTTTCAAGGCGACAGCCGTTTGCGCAGGCAGATCAGTTCCGTGGTCTGCCAGCCGAGTTTTTTATAAAAATCCAGGGCCGGGCCGTTATTGCGGTCCGCCAGCAGCTGGAGGCGCGACACCCCTTTTTCCCGGGCCCAGGCGCCGAGATTCTCCATCAGAAGCCTGCCGATGCCCCGGCCGTGCCAGTCCTTACGGACCACAACATCCTCCACCAGCAGGGCGGGGCCGCCTTCCGCCGTGGACACGGTAAGCTGGCCGGTGCACATGCCGATGACCTGGCCATCCGCCTCGGCCGCCAGGATGCAGGCCCAGGGGTTGTCCAGCATCATCCGCAGGCCCCGGCGCTGCAGCATTTCGTCAAAAATAAAGTCCTCTTCAATGGTAAAGAGGATTTTCAGCAGGGCCGTGAGGCTGTTAATATCTCCGGGCCGGGCCGGGCGGATGATCACCATGGGCGCAGTCATGGGTGTGTTACGCGATGAGATAGTCTGCCGGCGGTTCTCCGTCTTCGATGCCGTCCAGGATGGCGTCGATGGCCGCGGTGCTGTCCACCCCCTTGAACCACCAGTTCTCCGGATGAACAATCATGATGGGGCCTGATTCGCACTGCTTGAGGCAGGTGGTGGCCGTGACCAGGCAGTCCAGGCCCCGGTCCAGGATCTCTTCGTCAATGTACTGCAGAAAGCCGTCGGTCTGCTTATGGCAGAGGCCCTTGGGGTCGCCGCCGGCCGCCCGGAAGCTCTGGCACACAAGTATCTGTCGTTTGGGAATTGCCATGGTATATCTCCTTTTTATTGAAATTGATCAGGTGTTTAGTCTGTAGGTGTTTAGTCTGTTAGTAAGGAAAATTCCCAATAAGACCCTCTTTGGCCCCTTGCTGCCTTCTTTTACCTGACAGGCTACAGCCTAAAAGACTAAAAAACCTGTGGTGCCGCTATTTGCGGCATTGTTTGCCTTTTTTGCCCCCGCCGTACAGCACGTCCACCGTGCCTTCCACATTGCCGTCGGTGACGAGCACGGTGATGCCGCGGCGGCTCAGAATTGATCTCGGGTTCTCGCCGGCCCCGGAGGTGAGCAGGGCAAAGCAGTCGGTGAATGAATCCGCCAGTTTCTCCCACCTGGCTCCGCCGCCGCCCGCTTCAGGCAAGGCGCGGGTGGTGAGCAGGCAGGGGAGCCCGTCTTCCCGTGGGCCGTAAATCAGGGCCCGGGCTGCCTGGCCGAGATGCAGATCGATATCCATGCCGTTGGTGCTGACTACCGCCACGTTGGGCCGCTCTTTGCTCGGTTTGGGCAACGCGGCCGGCTGGCCGGCCGCGCCGGTCCGCGGGCCGGGAACGCCGGTCTGGCCGCAGCATGCGGGCTGTCCGGCAATTTCTGTTTTGATATACAGGGAGGCAAGAGCGATCAGTTCGCGCAGCCGAGCCCTGTCAGGGGCGGGCGGCTGGTCCGGCTCGCCGGCCCGGGGCGTAAACGGGGCAAGCAGCAGCGTCTCCGCGCCAAGCTCTGCCAAGCGCGCACCGATTTTTCCTATCAGTTGGTCGTTGATGCCCGGATAAACCGCCGTTTTCGCCGTGACCGTGATGCCGGCCTGACGTAAGGCCGGGATGGCCTTGGCCTGTTCTTCCAGCAGCAGATCCGCGGCCTTGGGCAGCGGGACTGTTTTAGTGCCGGGCCGTATCCAGGCATAAAGCTTTTGCACCACTTCCGAATGCACCGCGTCCACCAGCAGGGTGACGCGGCTCACGCCATGTTCGGCCAGCGCCTCGGCATGCTGCGCTCCGTTAATGCCAAGCGTGGTAAGGCCCAGGGTAATTCCTGCATATTCCCGGCGCATCAGTTGCAGGGTCTCCAGGGTGGGACCGATGGCGGCCAGGGGGTCGCCCGGACCGTTAAGGTGCGCCTCGTCAACCTTTATTCCCCGGTTGAGTGTCTCCTTAAGCCAGGCCAGGGCCTCGGCCGGCAGCATGGCCCGCGGGGTCTGGTCTGCCGGAGCAAAGCGCAGCCGGGCATGGGCGTGGGCCGCCACCGGCAGATCAAGACGGATTCCCGCCTCCTGGGGGGCGGCGGCGCCGAAACTGGGCCGGATAAGAGTAAATGCGGATGCGGCATTCATTGGCTGCCTTGCGCCTCCCATGAAATTTGTTGATGAATTTGGAAAAGGCTGTTTTTCACTACAGAGGGCCCGGAGATCACAGAGAACGGGCCCGGTATATCCGCTCCTTCTCCTATTTAACTGTATGTTGTCCCTATGTGCTCGGTCGGGCATTTTGCGGGCCAGCCGGCAGGGGAAAAATTCCCCTGCCGCGGGTCACGCTACATAACCAGCTCGAAACTCTGCTCCGGCTCGTCCCGGTCCTTGCGATCCATCAGCACGGCCAGGATTTTTTCCAAGAGCCTTAAGCCGCCCTTGTAACCCACCGTGGGGAAGTACTGGTGGCCCTGACGGTCCAGGATGGGGAATCCCCAGCGCACAAAGGGCAGGTCCTCGTCCCGGGCGATGTACTTGCAGTACGTGTTGCCGATCAGGAGATCCACCGGATCGTTCTTGATCCACTGGTGCAGCAGGAACATGTCGCCGGCCGCCTTGACGTTGACCGTATAGGGCAGATCCTTGGTGATTTCCCTGATGCGTCTCTCAAAGGCCTTGCCCGGCGTGCCGGTGACGATATGCATGGGCATCATGTCCAGGGTGACCAGGAATTCGGTCATGGCAATCAACTGATCCGGATCGCCCACCAGGGCCACCTTCTTGTGGTAGAGGTACTGGTGCATGTCGGAGATCATGTCCACCAGCTGGCCCCGTTCCATGGACAGCTCGTCGGGCACGGTCACCCCGCCGATGGTGCGCAGGGCATCGATAAAGCGGTCGGTAGCCTTGAGGCCGAAGGGCATGTCCAGCACCTTGCAGGGCACCTTGTTCTTGCTGTCCAGCTCACGGGCCGCGTCAGCGGAACACCATTCGCCCAGGGCCAGGGTGCCGATGGAATCACCGGCGGATTTCAGCTCCGCCACGGTGGTGCCGCCCTCGGGAAACATCTTGTACTCGCCGGACAACGGGCCGTTGAGTACGCCGGAAGTATCCGGGAAGAGAATGGATTTAACGCCGATCATTTTGGTGACCCGCTTGATCTCTTCCATGTCGGACGGTTCGACCCAGCCCGGGATGATGTTCACCTTGCCGTTTTTCTTGCCGGTGGTCTCGGCGAGTCCGGCCATGGACTTGACCATGGTGGAAAAGCCGGTGACGTGCGAGCCCACATAGCTCGGGGTCGAGGCGCTGATCATGTACTTGCCCTCGGGGATTTTGCCCTCGGCCAGCGCTTTTTTGCGGATCTGTTTCAGATCGTCGCCGATGGTCTCGGACAGGCAGGTGGTATGGACGGCAATGATCTCCGGCTCATAGACGGAAAAGATGTTGTCAATGGCCTGCAGCATGTTGGCCTGACCGCCGAACACGGAGGCCCCTTCGGTAAACGAGCTGGTGGCCGCCGAGACCGGTTCCTTGTAATGCCGGGTCAAGGTGCTGCGGTGGTATGCGCAGCACCCCTGGGAGCCATGGCTGTGCGGCAGGCAGCCGTGGATGCCGAGTGCCGCATACATGGCGCCAATGGGCTGGCAGGTCTTGGCCGGATTGATCATCAAGGCGCTGCGCTCGGTAATTTCTTTGGGTGTATGTCGTAATAGCATTGTATTTGCCTCTTTGTCGTAAAATGTTCAAACGTTCCAGCGTTTAAACGTTTGAACGTTTAAACGCTGGAACGCGGTTCTACTCCCAGCCGTAAGTGGCTGATAATTGTGGATTTGTCTGCCAGGGGGCCTTCATGTAGCTCCACACCTTGCTGTTCACCAGCCGGTCGATCTCCTTGTAGAAGTTGACCGCGCCCTTGAAGCCGGCGTAAGGACCGCCCGAGTCGTAGCTGTGCAGCTGCTTCATGGGAATGCCCAGCTTCTGGATGGAAAATTTTTCCTTGATGCCGGCGCAGAAGATATCCGGTTTCATCAGTTCCACCAGCTTCTCGGCCTCGTACTGGTTGAGGTCGTCGATGATGAGGGTCCCTTTCTCCATATCAGGGATCAATCCTTCGTATTCCTTGAATTTGTATCCCGCCTTTTCCAGGGCCTTCATCTCTTCCGGGCTCTTGCGCGGCTTAAAGCGGGTCGCATCGGCTTCCACCTCGATCTCTTCGATGTTGCGGCTGTCGGCATCCACCGTAAGGGTAGGAAGAACCTGGCGGCCTTCGTAATCATCGCGGTGGGCGAACTCGTAACCGGCGGAGATGGTTTTCATGCCCATCTCGGTAAACAGTTCCTGGTAATGGTGGGCCCGGGAGCCGCCGACAAACAGCATGGCGGTCTTGCCCTGAGTGCGGGGCAGGATGTCATTTTTCGCCGCCTCCACCGCCGGCATCTCCTCATTGATCACCGCCTCCACCCGGTCGATGAGCTCCTGATCGCCGAAGTACTCAGCGATCTTGCGCAGCGATTTGGCCGTGCCCTTGGCGCTGATGAAATTCACCTTGATCCAGGGGATGCCGTATTTCGTCTCCAGCATGTCGGCCACGTAGTTGATGGAGCGATGGCACATGACGGCGTTCAGATCGGCGGTGTGGGCCGAGGCGAACTGGTCATAGGTCGAGTTGCCGGAAAAGGTGGCGATGTTGGTGATGCCGCATTTCTTGAAAATACGGTCGATCTCAAAACCGTCGCCGCCGATGTTGTATTCGCCGAGCAGGTTGATTTTGTATTTGCCCGGTTTCACCTCATCGTTTTCCCCGACAATATGACGGAAGACCTGGTTGTTGGCAATGTGATGCCCGGCTGACTGGCTGACGCCCTTGTATCCTTCGCAGGAAAAGGCGTAGACGTTGCAGTCGCCGAATTTCTCCTTCATCCGCCTGGCCACGGTGTGGATGTCGTCGCCGATCAGTCCCACCGGGCAGGTGGCAAAGATGGCGATGGATTTCGGGTGGAACAGGTCATAGGCTTCCTGGATGGCCTTTTCCAGTTTTTTTTCGCCGCCGAAGATGATGTCCGAATCCTGCATGTCCGTGGAAAAACAGTAGGACATGTAGTTTTCGCCGTCAGCTCCGGCATCGGTCTGGTTGCGGCGGGTCAGCCAGGCGTAGAAGCTGCAGCCGATGGGGCCGTGCACCAGGTTGACGATGTCGCGGGTGGGGCCCATGATAACACCCTTGCAGCCGGCGTAGGTGCAGCCGCGCATGGTGATGATGCCGGGGGTGGTGCGCACGTTGGCGGAGATCTCCGGCGTCTCGTTTTCCTGGGCCTCATTGATCATTATCTGTTTGGCGCGTTTGCGGGCGACCTTGGGCGGATACTTTGCCAGCAGCTTGGCCTTGACATCGGCCGGGTCCCACTGCACCAGTTTGTTCTTTTTTATTGCGGTTGTTGCCATTGTATTGCTCCTTATATTAAACGATGGACTTAAGACCCATCTCGCCCGTCCGTACGCGGACGGCATCGGTCACCGGCAGGACAAAGATCTTGCCGTCCCCTGGCTTGCCGGTGCGGTTGGTCTCGATAATCGCCTGGACCACGTCATCGACCAGCTCGTCCTTAATGACGACCGTCACCATGCGCTTGGCATAGAGTTTTCCCTTTTCGCCAAGCAGGGAGGCGGCCTCCTCATAGCCTTGCTGGGCGCCATTCAGCACCACGGGATTGACAAACCCCCGGCCCCGGCCATGGGCCTCATGGGCGAAGAAGGCGTCGATACCGATATCGGTCAAGGCCTGCTTGGTCTGATTCATCATGTTTATTCGCACAATGGCGATCACCTCTTTCATGCCTTGGCCTCCTCGGGCGCCCCGTTCTCCCTGACCCCGGAGCTGATGGTGTAGGATTCCTCCACCTCGGTGACAAAGATCTTGCCGTCGCCGAATGCGCCCTTGACCCCGGAGCGGGCCGTATCCATGATGGTCTGGATGACGAAGTCCTTTTCCTCGGGCTTGACCACGCTCATCAGCATCATTTTGGGAATTTCATCATAGGTGACCTCGCCGATCTTGATGCCGCGCTGCTTGCCGCGGCCGGCCACCGAATATTTGGTCACGGCCGGAAAGCCTGCGTCCATGAGGGCGGCAAGGATTTTGTCTGCTTTTTCCGGCCTGACGATAGCTCTAATCATAGTTAACATAGTATTTTTCTCCAGTATGTGAGGGAACGTTCCAGCGTTTCAGCGTTTAAACGATCAAGCGTTCCAGTGTTAAGGGTGTAAGCGTTTCAATGTTCCAACGTTTTAGCGTTTAAACGTTTTCGCGTTGGAGCCTTAGTTCATCAGACCGTAGTCCATCAGCAGCTTCTCAAGTTCCTCAATGTCCAGCGGCTTGGGGATCACAAAATTCGTATTTTCATCAATGGCCTTGGCCAGGTTCCGGTAATGATCGGCCTGGGGCACTTCGGGGTTCCACTCGATGACGGTCTTGCGGTTGATCTCCGCCCGTTGCACATCGTTATCGCGGGGCACGAAATAGATCATTTTGGTGCCGAGCATGGCAGCCAGATTCTCTATCATCTCCTTTTCGTTGTCCACGGCCCGGGAGTTGCAGATCAGTCCGCCGAGGCGGACGGCGCCGGATTGCGCGAACTTCATGATGCCCTTGCAGATGTTGTTGGCCGCATACATGGCCATCATCTCGCCGGAACAGACGATGTAGATCTCTTCCGCCTTGCCGTCGCGGATGGGCATGGCGAATCCACCACAGACCACGTCGCCGAGAACATCGTAAAAGGCATAGTCGAGGCCTTCGCTCTCTTCATAGGCGCCGAGGGATTCCAGCATGTTGATCGAGGTGATGATGCCGCGGCCGGCGCAACCCACGCCGGGCTCGGGGCCGCCTGATTCAACGCACCAGGTATTGCCGTAGCCCTTTTTGCGGATGTTTTCGAGCTCCACGTCCTCGCCCTCCTCGCGCAGGGTATCGAGTACCGATTTCTGGGCCAGGCCGCCCAGCAGCAGCCGGGTTGAATCCGCCTTGGGGTCGCAGCCCACGACCATGACTTTTTTGCCCATTTGCGCTAATCCCGCCACGGTGTTCTGGGTGGTGGTTGATTTGCCGATGCCGCCTTTGCCGTAAATTGCCACTTTTCTCATGATGTGCTCCTTGTTTCTGAATGTTGGCTGGCCGTGCCAGCTGGAATAAGTAGTGTTTAAGGAATTGCATTTTTGTTGCTTTCAACTTCCGCCCTCTTCTTTACTGCCCGCGCCATGGCAATAATGGGCGGTATCGCTGCAGCAAGCGGGTGAGGCTTTGTTGTCATGTAATGGCAAGAGATGTGCCATGGGCGGAAAGAAAAATATATTTACCGCAAATTCAATATGTTGCGTGATTTTGTTGCTGCAAATCAGCCGGGGAAACGGCGGAAACCAGGAGGGCGATTATTGTCGCGAACATGACAAAAAAGAAGATTGTCTTCATTTTTGTCATATGGGCGGTGGAAATTTCCAGCAAAAGAATGAGGGTTCAATATGATACAATATGGTCATTTTTCTAATATGAATTATTACCAAATTGTAACAATTTGGGAGGGGTTGTTCTAGGTGTTCCGGCTGATTTTTCTTTTATTGTCGAGGGGTATGGGGATTTGTGCGGGAATTGTTTTGTGCGGAATATATCTTGCATTATAAAAGTCATCAGCAGAGTTTCTGCCTGCTCTTATTGCATTATCCATCCATTTCCCATGGGCGACAAAATGAGTACTACCAGTATCACCAATTCTTCTCAGGCCGGCATTGAAGCCCAAGAGCTGCAAGCTTTGAGTGAAATCTGCCAGCTTATCGGCTCCGCCGTTCATCTGGATACAACCTTAAGCAAAATACTGCGCATCGTGCATGATACCCTGCGCATGGAGCGAGCTACCCTGGTTCTTCTTGACAAATCGGGGGAAAAGATGACGATCCGCGCTTCCTATGGCTTGTCCGTGCAGGAGGAACAGCGGGGGGTCTATGGGCTGAACGAGGGCATCTGCGGCCAGATCTTTCAGACCTGTTCCCCCTTTGTGGTGCCGGACATTAAAAGTGAACCGCTCTTCTTAAACAGAACAAAGGCGCGTTCGGCGATCAGCAAGGAAAAAATTTCCTTCATCGGGGTGCCCGTCATCCTTGCCCAGAAGCCGGTCGGGGTGCTCAGCGTGGACCGGCTTTTCGGCATGGATGTTTCATTCGAGGAGGACATCCGCTTTCTCACCGTACTGGCCACCCTGATCGCCCAGTTTCTCAGTCTGCACCGGGCCATCTCGCGCAAGGAGGCCGTGCTGGTGGAGGAGAACAAGAGCCTGAAGGCTGAACTGCACAGCCGCTATAACCGGCATTACATGATCGGCCAGAGCAAGGCCATGCAGGGTATTTTCTGGAGTATTGAGAAGGTGGCGCCCAGCCGGGCCACGGTGCTGCTGCTCGGGGAGTCCGGCACGGGCAAGGAGCTGGTGGCCAGGGCCATTCATCAGGCCAGCACCCGCAAGGATAAGCCTTTTATTAAGGTAAACTGCGCCGCCCTGCCGGAGAATCTGCTGGAAAGTGAGCTGCTCGGCCATGATAAGGGCGCCTTCACCGGAGCGGTGAGCATGAAGCCCGGGCGTTTTGAACTGGCCAATGGGGGAAAGCATTTTCTTGATGAAATAGGGGAGCTGCCCCTCATGCTGCAGGCGAAACTGCTGCGGGTCTTGCAGGAGAGCCAGTTTGAACGGCTGGGCGGCACGACCACGCTGACCGTTGATGTGCGCATCATCGCGGCCACCAATGTCAGTCTTGAAAACGCGGTAGTGGATGGGAAATTCCGCAACGATCTGTATTACCGGCTGAACGTTGTTCCCCTTACCCTGCCGCCGTTACGGGAGAGGAGGGAAGATATTCCGCTGCTGCTTGATCATTTTCTCAGGTCCAGCAATAAGAGAAATGAAAGGGATGTGAAAATGACCAAGGAGTTTCTTGATTTTCTGACTGAATATGATTGGCCCGGAAATGTCCGGGAGTTGCAGAATCTGATTGAAAGGCTGGTCATTCTGTCGGACAGCGGCAGGTTGCAGACCTCCGACCTGCCTGATCGCATGTTTCTCATCACTCAAGATGCGCCTAGGGCCGATCAGCCTGTCAGTGTTAGCCCGGCTCCTGTTGCGGGCGGCAAGGGGCGGAGGGTGCTTAAGGATCTTGAACGGCTGGAAGTCGAGGAGGCATTGAACCGGCACGGCTGGGTGCAGGCCAGGGCGGCGCGGGAGCTGGGCTTGACCCAGCGGCAAATCGGCTACAAGATCAAAAAATACGGACTGAAAAGGCCGGATCAGTGGCAATAAAAAATAAAACGGCAAGGCAAGGAGACGACAAATTCCCTGCCTTGCCGTTTTTTGTTATGGGCTGTTTGGTTGACTATACCGCCCGGCCGTTAAGCTCAGCCGCTGATGATCTTGCGGATTTCCTCATCGTTCAGCGGCCGTTTTTTGCTGCCGGCCTGGTGGCGGACGAGGTTGACGACCTGTTCGAGTCTTTCCGCGGGCAGCGTGCAGCCAAGGGCCTGCAGCCGGTCCTGAATGGCCCGTTTGCCTGCTTTCCTGCCCAACAGAAGGCGGCGTTGCCCGCCAACCCTTTCCGGGTCGTAAGGCTCATAGGTTGCCGGATTTCTGGTTAACCCCTGCAGGTGGAGACCGGTTTCGCAGGTGAAGATTTCCTCGCCCACCAGGGGATGAGAACCGGGAATCTGCCGACCGGTGGCGTGAGCCACGAGAAGGCATAAGGTGCGCAGGTTTTCGGTTGTGTAGGAGCGTCCCTCGCGCAGGGCAAGGTAGCCGGCCATCTCTTCCAGGCGGCTGTTGCCGGCCCGTTCCCCGATGCCGAGCACGGTGGCGTCGGCCCAGTCCGCCCCGGCCTCAAGCGCGGCGATGCCGTTGGCCGTGGCCATGCCGAAATCGTTATGGGTGTGGACGGCGATGTCAAGTGAGCAGCCTTTGGCGATCCTGCGGACCAGGGTGCTGATTGCCGCCGGGCTGGCGATGCCCACCGTATCGGCCAGCCGGACCCGGAAGGCGCCGGCCTGGGCCGCGGCCTTGGTCAGATTTTCCAGAAAATCAACATCCGCCCGGGTGGCATCCTCCAGTCCCACTGACACAGCGCCAATCCCCAGGGCCAGGCTCCGCTGTACGCAACTGGCCACCGTATCCGTCACCCAGTTGCGGCTGCGGCCCAGTTTTTCGCAGATATGCAGGTCGGAGGCGGGAATGGACAAAGACAAAACGTCAGGGGCCAGGCGCGCCGCATAGTCTATATCCCGTGGCACGCACCGGCACCAGAGGGCCAGGCGGCTTCCGGGAATTTTCCGGCGCAGAATGCGCATAAGCAGCGGCAGCTCCAGGTCGTAGGGCGTGGCAATGCCGAGCTCGATTTCCTCGATGCCGATTTTGGCCAGCAGCCGGGCAATTCTGATTTTAACCGCCAGGGGGAAAAAGACGCCGGGGGTTTGCTCGCCTTCGCGCAGGGTGCTGTCAATCAATCCTTTCATGGGCGTACACCTTTTAAAGAACCAGGTCCACCAGAATGGCAATGGCGGAGGTAACAAAGATAAAAAGATAGTTGAGATTCTCGCGGGATTTCTGCAGGGAGGAAAGGATGTAGGTCAAGACCTGCCGGTCCTCGGCCGATAATTCTTCCCCCTTCTCGATCTTTGCTGTCAAGTTGCGGGCGCTGATGGCGTTTTTGCGTTTTTGGGTAATGTGAAAGCGGAAGCCGAAGAAGAAAATGTAGCCGATGATCCCAACATACCACACGGGCCGGAATAATTCCGGGCGCAGGTCTTTTATGGCCATCAGGGTCCGGAATGACAAGGCGGAGACGAGGCCGACAACGAAAAAAAGATTGATCACGGCCGGCGGCAGGGTGTGCGGGGAGGTTCTCATGTTAATACTCCTCAATCTGCCGGCGGAACCAGCGCAGCTGTTTATCGCGGATCTTTTTCATATCCAGATGATAGATGGACTGCGGGAAAAGCAGTTCCGCCACCCCGGTGTCAAAGATGCGTTTGACCTCATACTCATCATGGGAAACATCCCGCTGATAGATGTAGTTGAGATAGCTCTGGTAGGTGTGGACGATGAACTCCACCCGCATGCCGCCAAGCCGGGCAAAAAATTTGAACATGGCGGTATTGGGGGAGCTGCCGGTGTTTTTGCCCATCCTTTTTGCGCCGGAGAGCGAATCGCAGATGTCCTCCAGCGCCATGAATGAGTTGGCCGCAATGGCGCTGCTGGTCAGGTGTTTCTGAAATATCTTGATGTCCTGAATCGATTCCAGCACGCCCATGAGGCCTAATTCGTCATCCACCGCCACGGCCGGATTTTCCTCACCCTTGCGCAACAGTTTCAGGACCTTGGCCTCGGGCGGTTTTTTACGGATTGACACGTAGATGGGGATTTCCCTGCCGTTTGCCGTAAACCTTCGCCGTTTGAGCAGGGTGAGTTTCTGGCCCGGTTCCAGGACGGTCTGTTCAGCCTCGCCGCGGCTGACAATCCGCAGCTGTTCGCAGGTGAAATTGTTCTTTTCGTGGTTGCTGAGGAGATAAACGATTTCCAGTTCGCCGATCTTGGCCTTTTTGCTCCAGACGTGATCATTAAGGAATTCGAGGAACTGGGTGAATTTGCTCTCGATGCCTGTTTCTCGTTCCCTCTGATCAATGGACCCGGCCAGGTTCATGAGGATCAATTTGCGTTTGGCTTCAAAACGGGCCTTCTGGTGGTAGCGGTCGTCGAACACGATGAGCAGCAGTTCCGCGGGGCGGCTCAGGGCATCGATTTCGTTGGTCATCTCGATGTGCGAGCTGTAATTGGCTAAAATTTTACTGCGCAGATAGCGGATGACTCCGTCCGCCGTTCGTGAGTAGTTGTTGACCCGGGAGATGATCTCGCGTTCCGTGCCTTCGATGCCGAACATGTTGCCAAGCAGCATATAAGCGCGATGGTCGATTTCCTGGCGGCGGGTCCGGTCATGAAGCAGGGCCTGGATGGCCGCAAAAGAGCGGACATTGAGAAATTCGAATATCTGGTTGCGGATAATGCGGAATTTGGTGGCCATCTCGCCACGGCCCAGCAGGGTTGCCATGGCGCGGGCCTGCGGGCGAAATGTATTGCCGGCCTGGAGATTGGCATGGGTGGCAAAAGGCCCTTCCTGGTTCAGGAGGAGAAACATGTTGTTTTGGCTTGAATGGATCATGAGCTATTCTAACCGGAAAAGATAAAAAATGCAAAGTGCTGGCTTGTCAGGAAATAAGCCGGTTTTCAGGCCAGGCGGATAAAATTTCTAAAAATTTGTTTAAAGTGGCGTTCCGTGGGCGCGCTGTTCTTTGCCGCCTCTGCCATGATCTGCTGGTCAGAGATGTTTTTGTCCGGGATCGAGCCGAGCCAGCCGGCGTCTTCCTTGAGCCAGACCGCGACATCTTCCGGGGCGGCGGCGTGGTTGTCGAATTGCATCCCGATCAGGTAAGGCCTGTTCTGAACGGTAAAAGCCTCAATCTGGCAGTCCTTTGAGGTAGCCAGGATGTGGAAATGGCTCGGCACCGGGGGCAGAATAGCCTGGCCGTGCCATTTGAAAAGCGGCAGGTGCGAATCGACCTTCTTGAAAATGGGATGGGCGCGGCCGGCGCTGGTCAGATGGCCGTCGATGAAGCCGACGCTGTAACAGAAATTAGGGCCGATGATGCCTCCCAGCGCTTCAGCTAACAGCTGGTGCCCGAGGCAGATCCCCAGGCAGGGTCTGTCGCTCTGCAGCCAGTTGCGGATGGCCTGTTTTTCCCGGAGCAGAAAGGGATAATCGTCCACCTGATTCGTATTGGGGCCGCCCCCGAGAATGATAAGGCCGTCATATGGGCTCAGGTCGGGAATCTGCTGATGCCATACCTTGATGACGTTTAATTTCGCGTTGTACTTGGCCGCGGCCTCAAGAAGAAACTTTCCCGGGCCCTCCCACCAGACATGTTGAAAAACGGCGAGCTGAATCATGTTTTTTCTGAAAATGGCGCACAGGGCCGGAGAGGCAAAGAAACCCTGTGCGCCCGGGGGAGTTGATTAATAATCGGCGATACCGGTGTTTTTAGAAGGACATACTCAGGGTCACCCCGCCGTAAACGAAATCACTGTCTTTCCCGTTGGCGCTGAGGGCTTCAATAACATCTTCAGCATCGCTGTCCAGCGGGAAGGAATAGGCGATCGACGGTGTGACGGACAAGAAGTCAGTGACCGGAAAAGTCATGGAGGCGGAAAGCGAGCCGTCATGAAAACCGCTGTAAGCATCGTGATGGTCATTCGGGTCGGCAAGGGTAGCCTCATCGTCTATGTCATAGTAACCGACCTTGGCCCCCAGGGCGAGGGACAGCGTGTCGGTGATGGGCAGCGAGTGTGAAACACCTGCCGAAATGTACCAGCCGGGATAAAAGTCATAGTCCCGGTAAATGGTCAGCGACGGCGACAATAATGTCTTCAGGGTGGCGCTGACGTAAACTTCCTGGGTGTCATCAAAGCCGTCAAGGGCATAATAGATGTAACCGAGACCGTAATCGACAAGGCTGGTGTTGAGTGTATAGGAAAGGGTCAGGTCTGTTTCCGTCCAGCTGCTTGAGTCCGCATCCGAGGTAGCGAAAGTTTCATGATGGTCCGTGTCAAGGTTGCCCCAGAGATTCATGGAAAAGCCTTTATAGGCAACGGTCATGGAAGGCTGAAGGACAATGCTGTCCTTGCTGTATTCGTACCCGCGCCACACATATTTGCTGAGGGCGGCCACGCTGAGGTTGGCGGTGGGTTTATCTTCCTCGGCCCGGACAGAGGAGGCGGCGATTCCGCTGCAAAGAATGGCCGTAAGGGCCATCCCGCCGATGTTTAATATGCTCTTTCTCATTTTTCTTTCTCCTTGGAAAAATAGATTGACTGAAAATGCCCCGGATTGTATTCCGGGGCGGTCTGTAGTTATTTAATATGCGTTTTGCAAAAAATGAAACACTTTCTTTACCGGGAAAATAACATCCTGAAACAGAGTCCCGTTCTCCGGCATGGCGGCGACATCTTCAGCGGGTATCAATACTTATACGCTGACTCGCCGTGGCTTGCAGTGTCAAGCCCCTCTCGCTCCTCTTCCTCGGTCACTCTCAGGCCGATGACCATATCCACCACCTTGTAGGCGATAACCGAGACAATACCGGACCAGACAATGGTCGTGCCGATTGCCCAGAGCTGACTGGTAACCTGGGCGCTGGTTGAATAGGGAGCGACAGCATTTGCCACATAGTCATAGACGCCGACGCCGCCAAGAGCGGGATTGGCAAAAATACCGGTCATCAGTGCGCCAAATATGCCGCCGACACCGTGCACGCCGAAGACGTCGAGGGCATCGTCAGCGCCGAGCAGGCGTTTGAGTCCATTGACGCCCCAGAGACAGAGCGCGCCGGCAAGTAAACCGATAACCAATGCCCCGCCGATGCCGACAAAGCCACAGGCCGGGGTGATCGCTACCAGGCCGGCCACCGCGCCGGATGCCGCACCGAGCATTGACGGCTTTCCTTTGATGCCCCACTCCAGAAAAAGCCAGGATAAGGCTGCTGCTGCTGTTGCGGTCATGGTATTGCCGAAAGCCAGGGCGGCGAGACCGGTTGCTTCGAGATTGGAACCGGCGTTGAAACCGAACCAGCCAACCCAGAGGAGAGAGGCGCCGATCATGGTCATGGTCAGACTGTGCGGGGCCATGGATTCCTTGCCGTAGCCGACACGTTTGCCTGCCATGAATGCGCCGATCAGACCGGCAATAGCCGCATTAATATGAACCACGGTGCCACCGGCAAAATCGATTGCCCCTTTCTGGAAAAGAAAACCGGCGGTGGCGGCGGCTTTGACGCCTGCCTCGGCATCGGTGTAAGCGTCGGGACCGGCCCAGTACCAGACCATGTGGGCTACCGGCAGATAGGCGAAGGTGAACCAGAGGACAATGAAGGCCAGCACCGCGGAGAATTTCATCCGCTCGGCAAAGGCGCCGAGTATCAAGGCTGGGGTAATGGCGGCGAATGTTGCCTGGAAGAAGACATAGATGAGTTCCGGGATAACCACGCCCTTGCTAAAGGTGGCGGCCACGGAATCAATTGTGATCCCATTGAGAAAAATCTTGCTCAAGCCGCCGAAAAAGGCATTACCCTCGGTAAATGCCAGGCTGTAACCGTAGACTACCCACAGTACCATGCAGAGAGAAAATACGGTAAATACCTGCATCAGCAAGGAAAGCATATTCTTGGTACGAACCAGGCCGCCGTAAAAAAGGGCCAGTCCGGGAATAGTCATCAGCGAAACCAGGACGGTAGCGACGATCATCCAGGATGTGTCGCCCTTATTCGGAACAGGTACATCGGCAGCGAAGACATTTCCAGCGAGACAGACGAGAAAAATCGCTGCGGCCATAACAAAAAGAGATGTGATTGGTTTTTTCATGATATTTCACCAAAAGAGTAGAGAATTAAGATTTGTTGTTTTTTGAATTATATGGCGTCTTTGTCTTTCTCGCCCGTCCTGATGCGACAGATTGATTCGATTGGCATGACAAAAATTTTGCCATCGCCGATTTTGCCTGTTTTGGCGGTTTTCACGATGGCTTCCGTGATCTGGTCAACCCGTTCCGCTTCACAGACGATTTCGATTTTCACCTTGGGGATAAAATCCACCACATATTCCGCCCCGCGGTAAATTTCCTTGTGCCCCTTTTGTCTGCCAAAACCCTTGACCTCGGTGACCGTCATGCCGTGGACACCCAGTTCGTGCAGGGCTCCTTTCAGCTCGTCGAGTTTAAATGGTTTGATGATTGCTTCTATTTTTTTCATGGCGTGACCTCCTTAAAAGTTGCCGTTGGTTGGTTTATCTGTTCTCCTAGCTAGTAATGTGCCAAGAATTGATTTTTTTATTTTTTTGTATGTAACATCTTGAAGATATTAATAAATAAAAAATAGTTCAGGTGGGACTCGCTATGGAGGGTGGAGGGTTTAGTTTTACAATTTTGTAATTTATTAATCATGATAATGTTCAAAAATGTAAGCTTGGCCGGGGCAGGAAATGTTTTCGGGCCGGAGAACGCGGATCATTCCTTTGTTACAGCGCTTCCCGGCTTTGTAGCGAGGCTGACGGGGATTAGCCTTTTGGCTTGTTACGCTGGTTTATTATTTTTTTACAAAATTGTAATTGTTTAGCTTTTGGTTTGTAGGGGGTGGCGAGAGTATATTTTTTTCATTTAATCGTCTGGTAATAGTGGCGGAGGGTGTCATCCGGGATGGCTGAATGCCAGTGGCCGGTCACTTCCGCCGCCAGCCAGATGGTCAAAAAAACCGTCAGTAATCCCGCGGGCAGGGCAAGGGGAGGAAGTTTTTTGGCAAAGGGAGAGGCCAGGGTCAGGCAATCTTTCCGAGGGCAATGGCTGACACATTCAAGGCAGCCGATGCATTCCGGGGATCTTAATAGGGTTTTTGCCGTAATGGGCAGGGAGGAGGGGCAGATATCCTCGCATTTTTTGCAGTCTATGCAGGTAGTTTTGTCTCTGGCAACTTGCAGGGGGCTCACCATGGCCGGCAGTCCCAGAAGAGCCCCGTACGGACAGAGATAACGGCACCAGAAGTTGCGGAAGACAAGCGATAAACCAAGCAGGCAAAGGATAACGATGAGAGTCAGCCGCGAGGGATGAAAAAAGAAAAGCAACATGCGGCCATCGGCGGTGAGACTGTAGGGAGAGCGGCTGAATTGCTCAAGGGCGGCAAGATCCATCTTCCAGAGGATAAGATAACAAAAAAAGCCCAGCAGGAGATATTTGAGCAGCAGCAGGGGATATTCAAGCCAGGCAGGGGTGCGGAGGAGGCCATGTCTCGGTGTCCCATGGCCAAATAGCTGGGCGGCATGCCGGCCCATGGTATTGAGCAGTTCGGAGGCGAAGCCGATAGGGCAGATCCAGCCGCAGAACCCCTTGCGGAATAAAAAACTGACGACAAGGACGGCGATGAAGATGGTCAGTCCCGCAGGGTGGATTGGGTCGTAGCGGTGGGTAAGAATGAATTGTTTAAGGCTCAGCAGGGCGCCGATGGGCAAAAAGGCCTCCACGGAGGGAGGCCTTGGGGTATAATGGCCGTTTTCGGTAGCCCAGACGAAAAAGAGGTAAAAACGGTAGCCGATAAAGAGGCAATAAAAGGCAAAAACGTTCTGACAGAGAAAACGCAGCCGGCTGGGCAGAAATCGAATACGGCCGTCGGCCACGATTATTTGCCCATGTACTGATAGCCCTGTTGCGGATTCTGCTCCTGGGCTTCCCTTTTACTTAAATCCAGTGGATAGATCAGCACGGTGCTGTCCTTGGCCGCGAAAACATCAAACCAGCCGCTGTTGGTAATAAGTCCGACATAAAGGGTGGCTGAATCCTTGGTGTCGGGGTTGCGGACCATCTGGTAGGACGCAACATATCCGTCAATTTTTCTCGTCCGCCAGAGATCGGTAAGGCCGATGCCGTTCCAGGCCAGGGCATGCATTTCCCCGCTGGGGTAATTTTTCATGTTTTCCAAAACCCGGGAGGCGCTATCCAGGTTTTTGTTCACCACGATGTCGGGCAAATTGTCATTGTTGACGTCCTCGACAATGATGCGGGAATGAATATAAACCCGATTTTTTACTCTGGTTTCCAGGGTCTCTTTGTCGGTTTTGGCAGCTGGGTCTTCGCCTCCCACATATTTCAGGGTGCCGCCGTAGCTTTCATCGCTTTTCCACAACAGTTTGCCGCTGGTTTCCAGGACCTTCAGTTTGTCAAAATTGTCGAGAGCGATGACCTCTGTTTTTCCGTCGCCGTCAAGATCCGCCAGGGAAAAATCAAAGAGATTAAGGGAATCCGGGACAGGCAGTTTTTCCGCCTGCTGGAGCGTATCGGCGTTGACGCTTACCTGATAAATCCCGGGGGTAAAGGCCTCATCAATGGCGGACCGCTGTCCGGCTAACATCAGGCCCGGCCCAGGGACGTGCATGGGCCGGACATACCATTTTGCCCCTTTGAACAGGTAAGTAAATTCCTTGCCCTGCCACTCGGCGCCCAGTGAGTCCGGGGTTATCCAGTCCACCCCGGTTGCGTAAATTTCCTCCTTGCCATTGCCGTTGATGTCGGCAAGTTCCAAGGAAATAATTTTGAAACGGCTTTGGATTTCCATCTCGCCAAAGGGGACCAGGCGATTGTTGACGAGATGATAGGCAATGATTTTGTTTCTGGAGGCGATGACGACATCCTGCTGTCCGTCGCCGTCAATATCCCCTATGTCCAGGCCCTGCATGGAAAAGTTAAGGTTTTGTGTCTTGGTGAAGCCGAATGTGCCGGTGATGGCCGTGGGGTAAACGAGCGGCGAGGCGCCTCCGCCCGGGGAGTTGCTCATGAACTGGCGGTCCGGGTGGGCGGTCCGGTAGGCGGGATTCTCGTTTTGCAGCTGCCCCTGGCCGGTGGGTAAAGCCGGGGCCTGCTGCTGGGCCGTGGGCGCAGAGACCGCGCCCTGCTGTTGCGAAGATTTGGCCACAGGCCGTTGCTTGCCGAAGGATTTTTCGGCTATATCCCAGGCCAGACTGTCAACCGCACTGATGATATCATCCTCTGTTGCGGCTGAGGCGTAGAAGGTTTCCACTGGTTTTGCGCCGTTGATCGGATAGAGCTTGGCGTCAAGGCTGATGCTTTTGCCGATGGAGGTGAGAACCCCGGACAGCAGATAATCTGCCTGGAGCGCGCTGCCCAGCTGCGTCAGTTGATTCTGTTGTTTCAGCTCCCCGGCCGCGGCGACCTGCTGGTCCACGCGGGCCTGTTCAATTATTCCGAGCCCTGCTTCAGCCGCGAGACGGCTGGCCAGCATGTTGCGGATTCCTGATTGCAGATAAGAGATATCCTTGGGGGCATTTGCCGTGAACGGCAGAATGGCGATGGTCTCTTTGGCCTTTTCGTCGCCTGCCTGGCTGTTGCCGGCAAGAAGGGAGGAAAGGAAAAGAACAAAAAACAGGGTGAAACGTAATGGAGATGTTGTCATATTCAATAATCCTGTTACTATGTTGCGGTTAAAATATCTTATTAATGCAGAGGCGGAAATGAAACGGACGGTGAGCAAGGATAAAGAAACGTGTGCTGGTAATGTTGTCCTACCGCACTTACCTTGATTGTCCGCGCCTTTTTTTAACTTATCGACCAAGCAACTTACACTGAATACAAAAGGGTTAGCAAGGTTTTTTCTGGAGCGGAAATGACAGCAGCCATATATCTCATCCGGCATGGCATGACCCAGGCCAATAGGGAAGACAGATTTGCCGGACGAACGGCTGAGCCCCTTCATCCCGAGGGGGCCAGGCAGATCAGGGAAATCGGGCGGAAGTTGCGGGAAGAGGGGCTGGCCTGTGTCTATGCCGGGCCTTTAGCGAGAACCATGCAGTCGGCGGAGATTTTATCCCAGACCTGTGGCATCCCTTATGCGGTGCAGGATGGATTGACTGATATTCATCTGCCCCATTGGGACGGGTTGACCAAGGAAGAGATCAGGCAACGGTTTGGTGAGCAGTACCCGACCTGGAAACAGTCCCCCGACCTTTTTCAGGTTGCTCACTGCGAAACCCTGGCCGATGTCCAGAAGCGGGCCGTGCATGCCGTGGAGCGGATCAGGGGGCGGCACCCCGGCCAGAAAGTGCTGCTGGTTACGCACCTTATTGTGGCCCGCTGTCTCATGCTGCATTACGCCGGCGGATCGTTGGCCCAGTTTCGCTCCATCAAGGTTGACAATGGAGATGTGGTCAGGCTTTGAAGGTCCGGCAGGTATGATGGGGGCGGAAAAGTCCGGGTTCGTCATGCCTTGTCAATATCGCGGTGATCCACGAAAAGCTTGATATCCTGCCGGGCGAGGGATTGTTTCAGTTTTTCCGCGACTGCCACGGAGCGGTGTTTGCCGCCGGTGCAGCCAATACCTATGGTGAGCTGCGCCTTCCCTTCCTTCACATATTGGGGGATGAGAAATTGCAGCAAAGGCTCAATGAGTTCAAAAAAATGGCGGCTGGTCTCGTTTTCCAGGACATAGCGGGCCACGGGTTCTTCCAGGCCGGTATGGGATTTCAGTTCCGGAACAAAATAGGGATTGGGCAGGAAACGCACATCCCAGATGGTATCGGTTTCCGCCGGGGGGCCATGTTTGAACCCGAAGGACATGAGGTTGACCACGATCCGGTCGGCAGAGTCCCGGCCGCCATAGAGTTTGCGGAGCTGCCGGCTCAGTTCGTGGGGGCTTAATTGCGAGGTGTCGAAAACTCGGGTTGCCTTGGAGAACAAGGAGTCCAGTCTTTTCTTTTCCCTGCTGATCGCCTCGCGTATTGTGCCTTCCCCGGCCAGGGGGTGATGGCGTCGAAGCTGGCTGAATCGCCGCAGAAGAATTTCTTCACTGCAATCCATGAAAAGGATTTCCATGTCCACCGCGCTTTTGATCTGCATGACCACGGTCTTAAAGGAGCTGAGGAAGGAGGGGTCGCGGCAATCCATGACAAGGGCCAGTTTCTGGTAATGCAGATGTTCGCTGTCCGCGTGGTTCACCAATTCAGTGAGCAGAAAGGCCGGCAGATTGTCTATGGCGTAAAAGCCCATATCCTCCAAGGCCCTGAGAGCGGTACTCTTCCCTGCCCCTGAAAGTCCGGTGATGATGATGATCTTCGGCTTAGGTGAATTCACTGGTGGAGGCGAAAATGTTGGCGATTTCAGCGCTGTTTTCGGCGTGGAGCAGGCGTGAGCGGGTATGAGGGCTTTTTAAAAACCGGGCAATCCGCGCCAGGGTCTTGAGATAGGGGCCTGAGGAATCCGTTGGCGCAAGCACCAGAAAAAAGAGATGCACCGGCTTATTGTCGGCTGCGCCGAAGGGTACGCCGCCAAAGCTTCTGCCGAAACAGATTTCTATCTGGCTCAGATTGTTCAGCTTGCCGTGGGGAATGGCTACCCCGTCGCCAATGCCGGTTGAGCCGATCTGCTCTCTTTCCGAGAGGATAGCCAGAATGTCCTTCTTGCCGCCGCATTCCGGGCAGGCCGCATGCATCAATGAGGCAAGTTCGCTGAGAACATCTTTTTTGCTGACAGCCTGCAAAAAAGGAGCGATTCTGTTCTCGGTTAAATGGTGAATCACGATGTCGCGCCAGGGGTCAGTTGAGGTTTGGCTTTTTGCGGAATTTGGAAGAGAGAATGCCGAGCTGTTCACGGTATTTGGCCACGGTCCTGCGGGCCAGCTGGATATCGTCCTTCTGAAAGATTTCCGAAAGCGCCTTGTCGCTTAGGGGCTTATCCGGGTCCTCTGTCTGAATGATCTGGCGGATGCGTTCCTTGATGCTTTCCGAAGAAAGAGAGTCCCCGCCGTCTTTGCGTTCAATGGAGGAGGTGAAGAAATATTTCAGTTCAAAGATGCCCTGGGGGGTGTGCACATATTTATTGGTGGTGACGCGGCTGATGGTGGATTCGTGCATCTCGATGTCTTCCGCCACATCGCGCAGAACCAGGGGTTTTAAGTGGGCGATCCCTTTTTCAAAAAAGTCGAATTGAAACTTCAGTATGCTTTCAACAACCTTGTAAATGGTGCGCTGTCTCTGCTGGATGCTTTTAATGAGCCAGGCCGCTGATTTGAGTTTATCCTGGATATAGTCCTTGGTGGCATCCTGCTGGCCTCGTTTTTCCTTGAGAATTTCCTTGTAGTAACTGCTGATTTTTAAACGGGGCAGTCCCTCGTCGTTGAGCATGATGACATATTCGTCATCCACTTTCTGGATAAAGACATCCGGCAGAATGTAGTGGGGGGATTCGTCTGAGTAAACACGGCCGGGATGAGGGTCAAGTCCGACAATGATTTTTACGGCGTGCAGTACATCGCTGATCGGCTGTTTGGTGGCCTTGCTGATGGCGCCGTAATTTTTTGTTTCCAGAAAGTGGATATGTTCTTCAACGATTTTTGTCGGCAGGGAATTTCTCAGGCCGAGGCGCTTGAGTTGCAACAACAGGGATTCCTTGACATTGCGGGCGCCGACGCCCGAGGGGTCCATGTCCTGGATAAGGACGATCATATCCTTTGCCATTTCAAGCGGGCAGCCGGTTTCTTCGACAATCTCTTCTTCGCTGACTTTCAGAAAACCATCATTGTCAAGGTTGCCGAGAATAAAAAAACCGACTTCCCTTTCCTCGTCCGTCACATCGGAAAGATTGAGCTGCCAGCTCAGGTGGCTGTGCAGATCCGGCTTCTGGGTAAGAATGTCAAATCGTGAAGGCTGTTCCTCTCCTGCTGATTCCCTGGGTTTGTAGGCCCCGCCGCTTTCATATTCATTGACATAGTCGGACCAGTCGATTTCGGTCAGGGTCGAAGGATTTTCACCAAGAGTGACCTCTGTCGTCTTTTCAGTAATAATCGGGATGTCAATCTCGGCGCGGGCGTCAATGTCGTGGCTGGATTCGCCTTCCGCCGGGCCGCCGGAGATCTCCTCTTCCAGCAGAGGGTTCTGCTCAATCTCGTGCTGGATGGTATCCACCAGCTCAAGCCGGGAAAGCTGGAGCAGTTTGATCGCCTGCTGCAGCTGAGGGGTCATTACCAGTTGCTGGGCGAGTTTAAGATGTTGCTTGAGTTCCAGGAATGACATGTTATTCAGTTCATCATTTATTTGTTGGTAATTAAAAAAAGCGCCAAGAAATATTTTTTCTTATATTTCACTATACTATGCCCGCGGGCTATTTTCTATCACATTACAAAGTCATGGCCAAGATACATGCGCCGGGCCTCCTCGCAATTGACGATATCCTCGGCCGCTCCGCTGGTTAGTGTCCTGCCGTTGTTGACAATATAGGCAAAATCGCAGACGGAAAGGGTTTCCCGGACATTGTGGTCCGATATGAGCACCCCCAGCCCCTTTTTCTTTAATCCCCTGATGATGACCTGCAGGTCCGCAACAGACAAGGGGTCAATACCGGCAAAAGGCTCGTCAAGCAGAATAAAGCGGGGATCGGTGGCGAGAGCCCGCATGATTTCCACCCGCCGGCGTTCCCCGCCGGACAGCCCGTGCCCTTTGCTGCGGGCAAGATATTCGATCTTCAGGTCTTGCAGGAGCCGGCTGATCCGCTGGTCTATTTCTTTTTTCGGGACTCCGAGGGGTTCCAGAATAATTCTGACATTTTCCTCAACCGTCAGTTTTTTGAAAATTGACGGCTCCTGGGCCAGGTAGGAAATGCCGTTAAGCGCCCTTTTATGTATCGGCAGCGCCGTGATGTCTTGGCCGTCAAGCAGGACCTGGCCTTCATCCGGCCGCACAAAGCCGGCGATGGTGTAGAAAGATGTGGTTTTGCCGGCACCGTTGGGGCCAAGCATGCCGATCACCCTGCCGCTTTCGACCTTCAGGCAGATACCGTCAACAACCCGCCTTTTCTTGTACAACTTTACAATGTTCCTTGCTTCAAGGATGGCCATTATTCTTTTTCCGGGTAAAAAAAAGCCTTTACCCGGCCACCGCTTTTTTTGTCCGGTTCGATGATGGTCGTATCTGTTTTGAGATCAAGCATGATCGTCTCGCCGGTAACCAGGTTGTTGTTCTGCCAGACTTTGGTGTTGCCTGTCAGTAACACTTTGCGGTCATCGGCGAAAAACTCCATTTTGTTTCCCGTGGCGATCAGTTCATCCTGGACAATTTTTACATTACCCACCGCGTAAAGCTTTTCGATTTTCTGCGGGCTTGCCTGGTCGGCGTCCCCTGTTCCCTGGTTTTTGTGGTAGACGGTCATTTCATCGGAGTGAATGGACAGTTTTCCCTGTTTCGCATCAACATTGCCGGTAAAAACGACCGCATTGTCCTTTTTTTTTGAAACCATGCGGTCAGCCTCGACGTGAATGGGGGCATCCGCATCACCTCCCTGGGCCCCAAGGCAGATGGCGGCCGGGAGTAAATTCCAGAGAATGTGGCTGCATATAAATAATTTTTTCAGCATGGTCTTGCGAAGCTTTAGGGTTTAAAATCAGTACGATATGCGTTGAGCATTCGTTCCGGCATGTCTTCGTATGCTGCAATAATACTGGCTGGAATCAAGAAAGTAAAGAAAGTAAAAAAAACTGGGCGTTAAAATTGCATGTTAGATTTTGCTTTAGCGCTTTTTCTTTGCTTCGGAAAGGGTGATACTGTATTTTACCCCTTTTAGGCGCAGGCCGGTTCAACAAAAAAACAATGCGTCGTAAGCTGATGATAACGCGCGGGGCGGATCGCCTTGCCTTTCAGGGTCGTTGACCGTCAAATTCAACATGAAACAGGGCGATATGAACAAAAGCATAGAAAAGGCGGAAATTCTCATCGAGTCTCTGCCCTACATCAAGGAATTTTACAAGAAGACCGTTGTCATCAAATATGGCGGCCATGCCATGGTTGACGAGGAGTTGAAGAAAAATTTCGCCCTCGACATCATTTTAATGAAATACATCGGTATTAATCCCGTCGTGGTGCACGGCGGCGGGCCCCAGATTAATAAATTTCTGCAGAAAATGAATATCCAGTCCAATTACATTCAGGGCATGCGGGTTACCGACGGTGAAACCATGGATGTGGTGGAGATGGTGCTGGTGGGCAAGGTGAATAAGGAAATTGTCGGGCTCATCAATTTTCATGGCGGCAAGGCTATCGGCCTGTCCGGGCGTGACGGAGATCTGATCAAGGCCAAGAAGATGAAGGTCATGAAGAGCCTGGCGGAAAACGCTCCGCCCGAGCTTATTGATCTTGGGCGGGTGGGCGCCGTGACCCAGGTGAATCCCGAGGTGATCATTACTCTGGACAGCCAGGATTTTATCCCGGTTATAGCCCCTGTCGGAGTCGGCGAGGATGGAGGCTCCTACAATATCAACGCTGATCTGGTGGCGGGCGCGGTGGCCGCCCGTCTGCAAGCGGAAAAGCTTATCCTGTTGACCGATGTTGAAGGGGTGCTTGACCGGGAAGGCAAGCTTGTTACTTCCATGACGAGCAGCGAGGCGGATGAAATGATTGCTTCCGGTGTTGCCGTGGGGGGGATGATTCCCAAGATCAGATGCTGTCAGGAGGCTCTTGCCGCGGGGGTGGGCAAGGCCCATATCGTCGACGGCCGGCTCAAGCACGCCATTTTGCTTGAGATGTTTACCCGGCAGGGGATCGGCACGGAGATAATTCGCTAAAGGAAAATGAGATGACGACCATCATGGAAAAAAGTGACACGTGCATCATGAACACCTACGGCCGCTACCCTGCGGTGATGGTGGAAGGAAAGGGGTGCATACTAAAGGATATCGAGGGCAGGGAGTATCTTGACTTTGTTGCAGGGATCGCGGTCTGCGGTCTGGGGCATTGCCATCCTGCCGTGACCGAGGCGGTCGTGGCCCAGGCCGGCAAACTCGTCCACGTCTCAAACCTCTATTATACCCTGCCGCAGACGGAGCTGGCGGAACTGCTGGTGGCAAACAGCTTTGCCGGCCGGGTTTTTTTTGCCAACAGCGGCGCTGAGGCAAATGAAGGAGCCATCAAGCTGGCCCGCAAGCATGGCGGCCCTGGACGGTATGAAATTATTTCCCTGGAAGGATCCTTCCATGGCCGGACCCTGGCAACGGTAGCGGCCACCGGCCAGGCCAAATTCCATAAGGGGTTTGAACCGCTGCCCGAGGGGTTTAGCCACGCCCCTTTCGGCGATCTGGACGCCCTGGAAAGGATGATCGGGGAAAAAACCTGCGGTATCCTTTGCGAACCTTTGCAGGGAGAGGGGGGGGTGCGGCCGCTGCCCCGGAACTATTTGCAGGGTATCAGAAAGCTCTGCGACAAGTACGGGCTGGTGTTGATGTTCGATGAGGTGCAGGTGGGGATGGGTAGAACCGGGACACTGTTTGCCTATGAGCAGTGCGGGGTGGAGCCTGACATCATGACCCTGGCCAAGGCCCTGGGCAACGGTATGCCCATCGGCGCCATGCTGGCCAGAGAGGAGGTTGCCGGGGCTTTTGCGCCGGGAGATCATGCCTCCACCTTCGGCGGGAATCCCGTGGCCTGCGCCGCTGCGCTGGCAGTCATGAAAATCATGCTCGCCGAGGGCTTTCTGTCTTCTGTCGAGAAAAAAGGGCAATATCTGGCCGGCCAGCTGCGGGGTGTGGCTGGAAAATTTCCCGAGCTGGCCTCCGGGGTGAGGGGAATGGGACTTATCCAGGGACTGGTGCTGACCGAGCGAGGTGCGGCCCAGGGAGGAGATATGGTGAAAAGGCTTCTTGGCAAAGGGGTGCTGGCCAATTTTGCCGGCGGCGTGGCCTTGCGCTTCATTCCGCCGCTGATTGTCAGTGAAGGGGAAATAGATACCATGGTCCGCTGTCTTGAAGAGGTTTTTGCCGGGCTGTAAGCCGTTGCGCCAGATAACTTTTACCGTCTCATGCCGTAAGCGGCATAAGGCGCCGGAACGAAATGAATGGAAATGCCATGGTTGTTTCGTGACGGCCCCTAAAACCGGAAACCGCAAAAGCGTGCTTAATGGGGAAAAAAAACTTCCCAAAGAGATACTTTTTTTGTAATGGTTACCGTTTGAGTTCTTTGCAATATAACTTCTCGTCAACAGTAAACGAGCCTTGGAGCCCACAGAGCCGGCTGAGTACAAAAAGTGCTCCGCGGCAAATCATGTGGGCTCTCTGGTTCCTGATATTTGTGTGAAATGTATGTCAAATCATCTTCTGAGCCTTTGGGATTTTGATAAGCAGCAGCTTAACGCCTATATTAACAGGGCCATGCAGCTGAAAAAAGAGGCCGCGCAGGGCGTTCGCCATCACCAGCTTGACGCCAAGGTTGTCGCCTTGATTTTTGAGAAACCCTCAACGCGCACCAGGGTCTCATTTGAGTCGGCCATGTATGGCATGGGAGGACAGGTCATCTATCTTTCCGGGCGCGATACCCAGCTGGCCCGCAATGAGCCATTAAAGGATATGGCCAGGGTGATGTCCCGCTATGTCCATGCCATGGTGGTCCGCACCTTCGGTCAGGAGGTGGTCGAGGAACTGGGACGATACTCCTCCGTGCCGGTGATCAATGCCCTGACCGATCTCTTTCATCCCTGCCAGGTTCTGAGTGATATCATGACCGTGGAGGAGGTGAAGGGCGAGATCGGCAAGTTGAAAATCGCCTGGGTAGGGGATGGCAATAACATGGCCAACACCTGGATACAGGCCGCCAGCCGCCTGGGATTTGAGCTGAAACTGGCCTGCCCGCCCGGTTACGAGCCTAATCCGGACATCCTGGCCGCGGCCGTGCGCGAGTCGGTAAAGCCCATTGTTCTCGTGCGGGATCCCGCGGAGGCCGTGCGTGAGGCGGATGTGATCAACTGCGACGTCTGGGCCAGCATGGGCCAGGAGCATGAACAGCAGGAGAGGGCGGCGATTTTTCAAACGTATCAGGTTAACGGCAAGCTTTTAGCCGCGGCCAGGGCGGACGCCATTGTTCTGCACTGTCTGCCCGCCCACCGGGGGGAAGAGATTACCGAAGAGGTGCTGGAAGGAGCGCGGTGCCGGGCCTTTGATCAGTCGGAAAACAAGATGCATATTCATAAGGCTATTTTAGAAAAACATATTCTGGCCGAGGGTTAAAGGAGTTTTTCATGGCAGGGGAAGTTAAGAAAATAGTGCTGGCCTATTCCGGCGGTCTCGACACCTCCGTGATCCTGAAATGGTTGAAGGAGGAATATCAGTGCCCGGTGGTGGCCTATGCCGCTGATATCGGGCAGGAAGAGGACTGGGACAAGGTGCGGCAAAAAGGTCTGGCCACCGGCGCCGAAAAGGTGATCGTTTCCGACATGAAAGAGGAGTTTGTCCGGGACTACGTATTCCCGGCCTTTCGCGCCAATGCCATTTATGAAGGTTCTTATCTGCTGGGCACCTCCCTGGCCCGGCCGGTGATCGCCAGGGAACAGGTACGGATCGCCCTTGAGGAGCAGGCTGACGCGGTAAGCCACGGCGCCACCGGCAAGGGCAATGACCAGGTGCGTTTTGAGATGGCCTATCTGGCCCTGCAGCCGAAGCTGACCATTATAGCGCCCTGGCGGATCTGGAAGCTTAATTCCCGGACCAAGCTCATCGCCTATGCGGAAAAGCATGGCATCCCCATTCCGGTGACCAAGGAGAAGCCTTACAGCTCCGATGAAAACCTGCTCCATATCAGTTTTGAGGGCGGCATCCTGGAAGACCCGTGGAATGAGCCGGAAGAATCGATGTTTAAGCTGACCCGTTCCCTGGAAAAGGCGCCGGACAAGCCGACCTATATTGAACTTCGTTTTGAGCAGGGCAACGCGGCGGCCATCGACGGCGAGCCACTTTCCCCGGCCAGGATGCTGGCCCGCTTGAATGAACTGGGAGGGGTAAACGGCATCGGCCGGCTCGATTTGGTGGAAAACCGGTTTGTCGGCATGAAATCACGGGGAGTTTATGAAACACCGGGCGGCACCATCCTGCGCATCGCCCACCGGGACCTGGAGACCATTACCCTGGACCGGGAGGTGATGAAGATCCGTGACAGCCTGGTGCCCCGCTATTCAGAGCTTATCTACAACGGCTTCTGGTTCTCGCCGGAGATGAGGCTGTTGCAGAAAACAATGGATACGGCCCAGGAGACGGTGAGCGGAGTCGTCCGCCTGAAGCTTTATAAGGGGAACTGTATTCCCGTGGGCCGTAAATCCGAGCAGTCGTTGTATCAGGCGAGTTTCGCCACCTTTGAAGAGGATGAGGTCTATACCCAGTCGGATGCCGGTGGTTTTATCAGGCTCAATGCCCTGCGTATGACCATGCAGGCCTTACGGAAAGTCTGATTAGTCCGATTAGTCTGATTGGTCTAACTGGTCTGATTGCTCCAGATGTTCCGTTGCATTGCAGACTAATAAGACCAGCAAGACCAGTAAGACTAATAAGGCCAACAAGACTAATAAGACCAGTAAGACCAATATGACAAACGAGACCAAGCTGTGGGGAGGCCGCTTCTCCGAAAAAACCGCCGCATCGGTGGAGGCCTTTACCGCATCCATTCACTATGACCGCAGGCTCTACCGGCAGGATATCGCCGGCAGTCAGGCTCATGCTAAAATGCTAGTCAGGCAGGGGCTGATATCCGTGGAGGAAGGCGAGCAGATCCGGCAGGGGCTTGCCGCCATCGAGCAGGAGATCGAGCAGGGCGTCTTTGCCTTCAAGCCGGAGCTGGAAGATATTCATATGAATATCGAAAAGGCCCTGGTGGACAGGATAGGCCCGGCAGGGGCGAAACTCCACACGGCCCGCAGCAGGAATGATCAGATAAATCTTGACCTGCGCCTTTATCTGCGGGAGGCAAGCGAGGTTCTGGCCGGGCTGCTTGACGGGGTGCGTACATCCTTTGTCAGTCTCGCCCGCCGCTATCTCGGGGCGGTGATGCCCGGCTATACTCATATGCAGCGGGCCCAGCCGGTTTTGATTTCCCATCATATGCTGGCCTATTACGAGATGTTCGGCCGCGACCGGGAAAGATTGTCCGACTGCGCCAAGAGAATCAATGTCCTGCCGCTGGGCGCCGCGGCCTTGGCCGGGACAGGGCTGCCCATTGACCGGGAATTTGTCGCGGCGGAGCTTGGCTTTCCGAAGGTCACGGCAAACAGCATGGATACGGTTGGGGATCGTGATTTCGCCGTGGAATTTGTTGCCGCCTGTACCTTGATTCAGCTGCACTTGAGCCGGCTGTCCGAAGAGCTGGTCCTCTGGTCAAGCAGTGAATTCCGTTTCGTGGAGCTTGCCGACAGTTTCTGCACCGGCAGCAGTATCATGCCGCAGAAAAAAAATCCTGATATCCCGGAATTGATCCGCGGTAAAAGCGGGCGGGTGGTGGGCAACCTGATGTCGCTTCTTACCATGTTGAAGGGGCTGCCCCTGACCTATAACCGGGATCTGCAGGAAGACAAGGAACCTGTATTCGATACCATGGATACGGTTGCCCAGGGGCTGGCCATTACCGCCGAGCTGCTGGCGCATATGAAGTTCAATACCGCCCGCCTGGAAGAGGCAACCAAGACAGGCTACATGACGGCGACGGATCTGGCCGATTATCTGGTTGTTAAAAATGTGCCATTCCGGCAGGCCCATGCCATCGTGGGCCAGACAGTGGCGTACTGTGTGAAGAAGAAGAAGGAACTCATCGAGCTTTCGCTTGAAGAGTTACGGCAATTTTCGCCGGTGATCGAGGACGATGTTTTTGCTGTCCTGACGGTGAAGGGCTCCGTCGACAGTCGCCGTTCCACGGGCGGTACCTCCATGGTGAGAGTAAAGGAGGCTTTGGCCAAGGCGGAAAGGGAGCTGGGGATTTAAAGATGATTCGTTACGGGTATGCCATAGTGCTCAGCTGTTTGCTGCTGATTTTTTTCTCCGGCTGCGGCAGGAAGACGCCGCCTGTTCCACCCCAGGCTGTCATCCCGGCGCCGATCTCTGATCTGAGCAGCACCCTCGACGATAAGGGTGTCCTCTTGAGCTGGACCTACCCGTCCCGGGCTGAGTCCGGAGCGCGGATCAGTAACATCAGAACGTTTCGGATCTATAAAAGCGAGATCGGCGCGGACAATTTTTGCGCGGAATGCCCGGTGCAATACGGTTCGTCAATCGAGGTAAACGGTTCCGGCCTGCAGCCCGGTTCAACGGTGACGTATGCGGATAGTGCTTTAAAAAATCATTATCGCTACACGTATAAGGTTGTGTCCCGGTCTGGCTGGAATATTGCAAGCGCTGATTCAAACAGAATCTCATTTAACTGGGAGAGCCCGCTGCCGCCGCCGAAGAAATTAAGTTTGCAGGTTGAGGAGAAGCGCCTGACCCTCAACTGGCAGCCGATAAGCAGCCTGAGCGACGGCAGCCGGGTCAATTTTCCGGTCCGCTATCAGGTATACCGCAGTGAGGATGGCGAGGATTTCAGCAGAATCGCCGAAGCCGTTGATGGCCGGTCCTATAGCGATGAAGAGCTGGAAAACGGCAGAAAATATTTTTACCGGGTGCAAGGCGTCCGTACAGTCGAGGGCACGGAGCTGATTGGCGAGGCCAGTGAAGTTATTGCCGGAGTGCCGGGAAATGTCTCCTCTCTTGCGCCGCCGCAGAGATTCACGGTTGTGGCTATTGACGAAGGCGTCAAAATCTTGTGGGAGAGCACACCCCAGTCGGACGTCACGGGATATCGGGTTTACCGGCGGCAGGCCGGCAGCAAAAAATTCCGCCTGGTGGGCGAGGTGGATAAAGCATCCTTTTCGTTCACCGATCAGAATCTGCCGCAAGGGAACGAGATTTTGTATTACGTAGTGACCGCTATCGACGCAGCTGTTCCGCCGAAAGAGAGTGTTTTTTCACGGGAAGTGGAATTTCGGAGATAAATTTTTTTACCGGGGCAGCCAGCCTGTCACCTTATTAATTGCAAAAGATATGAACCATTTTCAATATAAAAACAATGTCCTGCATTGCGAAGAGGTGCCGGTGGCGGATATTGCCGCTCAGGTGGGTACCCCTTTTTACCTCTACAGTACGGAAACCCTGACCCGTCATTTCAAGGCCTTTGATCAGGCCTTCACCCTGCCTCATCTCACCTGTTTTGCCGCCAAGGCCTGCTCAAACATCGCCTTGCTGAATCTCTTTGGCAAACTGGGGGGCGGCGCGGATATTGTGTCCGGCGGCGAGCTGTTCCGGGCCTTGAAGGCAGGGGTTGACCCGAGGAAGATCGTCTATTCCGGGGTGGGGAAAAGTGAAGAGGAAATGCGGTTTGCCCTGCGGTCCGGCATATTAATGCTTAACGTGGAATCGCACCAGGAGCTTGAGACATTGCAGGGGGTGGCCGCATCTCTTGGCGTCACGGCGCCGGTTTCCTTCCGGGTCAATCCCGATGTTGATCCGAAAACCCATGCCTACATCTCCACGGGTCTGGCCAAAAACAAATTCGGCATCCCTATTGACGACGCCTTGCATTCCTATCTTGCCGCCCGGGAGATGAAAAATATCGACATTGTCGGGGTAAGTTGTCATATCGGCTCGCAGCTTACCGATGTCTCTCCTTTTGTCGAGTCGCTGCAGAAGGTGAAGGTGTTTGTCGAGCGTCTGGCCCAGGCGGGAATTCACATTTCCTATCTTGATCTGGGAGGGGGGGTCGGCATCCGCTATCAGGACGAGGAACCCCCTTTACCTGCCGCCTATGCGGAGGCCCTGGAACGTGAGATGCAAGGCCTTGCCTGCACGCTGATCCTGGAGCCGGGCCGGGTTATAGTGGGCAATGCCGCGATACTCGTGACAAAAGTGCTTTACATAAAACAGGGCGGCAAGAAATTTATTATTGTCGATGCCGGCATGAACGACCTGGCCCGGCCCAGCCTCTATGACGCCTATCATGCCATCCAGCCCGTGGTGCAAAGCAGCGGCGAGCTGGAGGTGGCGGACGTGGTCGGTCCCATTTGTGAATCAGGCGACTTCCTGTCCAGAGGCAGAAAGGTGGCGGTGTGCGCAAAAGGGGATCTGCTGGCCGTCATGAGCGCCGGGGCCTATGGCTTCAGCATGTCGTCAAATTATAATTCGCGGCCCAGGGTGCCGGAGGTTCTGGTGAAAGGACATTCCTTTCATGTGATCCGCCAAAGGGAAACCTTTGAAGACCTCATTGCCGGCGAGGTTATTCCATAGAAATTATTATGAATTTTCCAATCGAATTTACCAAGATGAGCGGCACCGGCAATGATTTTATCATCATTGACCACAGAAGACCTTTTCTGGAAAAAAAGGAAATGGGCGCCTTTGCCAAGGCGGTCTGCCGCCGGAAATTCTCGGTGGGGGCCGACGGGCTTATCCTGCTTGAAAACGTTGATGGGGCGGATTTTCGTTGGCATTTTTACAATGGTGACGGCAGCGAGGCCGAGATGTGCGGCAACGGAGCCCGCTGTGCGGCCCGATTTGCCCACGCTAAGGGAATTGCCCCGGCCAAAATGAGTTTTTTGACCATGGCCGGGACAATCAGCGCGGAGGTAAAGGAAGGCGGGGTAAGGCTGGCCATGACCACGCCTGCTGATCTGGCCCTTGATCACCAAGTGGGTTTGGCCGGGGTGGTCCGCAAGGTCCATTTTCTCAATACCGGGGTGCCCCATGCCGTCTGTTTTGTTGACAGCAATGCCGCAACTCCGGTGCCGGAGTGGGGTGCTTCGGTCCGTTTTCATGAACTCTTTCAACCCGCCGGCGCCAATGCCAATTTTGTTGAGGTGCTGGGGCCTGATGCCCTGCATGTCCGTACCTATGAAAGAGGGGTGGAGGATGAAACCATGGCCTGCGGCACAGGGGCGGTTGCCTCGGCTATCATAGGCGGCATGCTCGGCCTGGTTCGGGCTCCGGTCAAGGTGACCACATCCGGCGGTGAGATTCTCACCATCCACTTTGAACTGGGTGATAAGCGAAAAATCAGCGCGGTCTTTCTTGAAGGCCCGGCCCATTTTATCTACGAAGGGTTGTTAAACGCCGAAGCGCTGCTGTAAGAAAAGATAAAATTTTTACTAAAAATTTATGATAATTGAGAACCGGAGGAGAAAAATATGACACCGTTTCGCGGAGCCTTTGTTGCCATAGTCACCCCGTTTATTGATGGGGAAATTGATGAGCAGGGGTTAAAGGATCTTATTGAATTTCAACTCGAGAACGGCACCCATGGCATCGTGCCCTGCGGCACAACGGGTGAATCCGCGACATTGAGTCATGCGGAGCATCAGCGGGTTGTGGAGTTGACCATCAAAACCGTCAATGGCCGGGTGCCGGTGCTGGCCGGCACCGGTTCCAATTCCACCTCGGAAACGATAGAGTTGACCAGGCATGCCAAGGAGGCCGGAGCGGATGGCGCCTTGGTGATTACCCCCTATTATAACAAACCTTCACAGGAAGGATTGTACCAGCATTTCAAGGCAGTGGCCGAGGCCGTGGACCTCCCTATCATTCTCTATAATGTCCCTTCCCGCACCGCGGTCGACATGAGCGCGGTAACGATAGCCCGCTGCGCGGCGATTGATAACATTGTCGGCGTTAAAGAGGCGACGGCTGATATGAGCCGGGCCTGTGACGTGATCTGCCGATGCCCGGCGGATTTCGCGGTCATGTCCGGCGACGATTTTACCGCCTTGTCGCTGGTTCTCCTTGGGGGGACCGGGGTGATTTCCGTTACCTCGAACGTCAATCCGAAAGGCATGGCTGATCTGATGAATGCCGCCCTGGCGGCGGATGTGGCCAAGGCCAGGTTGATTCAATACAAACTTTTCCCGCTCATGGGGGCCATGTTTTATGATACCAACCCCGTGCCGGCCAAGAAGGCCCTGGAGCTCATGGGAAAAATCAGGTCGGGCGCGCCTCGGCAACCCCTGTGGCATATGGGTGAAGAGCCGCTGAACCGCCTGAAGGTTGTCTTGAAGGATCAGGGCTTGATTGGCTGATTGACCATTGGCAATGATGGCCAAGATGGGAACGCGAAAAAATTTATACCCCCCCGGGGGTACTGAACAGAGTCCAGCTCTGCTGGGTTTGTTTTTGCATAACGGAGAAAATCTATGACAAAGGTCATTGTTGCCGGGGCAGCCGGCCGGATGGGAAAGCGTATTGGCTATATGGTCACTCAGAATAGCGCCCTTCAGCTGGCCGGCGGGTTTGAGCAGAGTAACAGCCCTGCCGTGGGGAAGGATATCGGCGAAGTGGGCGGCTATGGCCCGGTGGGCGCTGTCATCTTCCCTGATTTGCCGTCCGTTGTCGCTAAGTGCGATGTGATAATTGATTTTACCTTTCACGCCGCCACCATGGGCTTTGCCAGGATCGCCGCCCAGCATAAAAAGGCGATGGTCATCGGCACAACAGGACTCAGTCAGGAAAATCTGGCCGAACTGAAGGCGCTGTCCAGGGAAATTCCCATTGTGCAGTCCCCGAACATGGCGGTGGGGGTCAATGTGCTGTTCAAGATCACCCAGAAGGTAGCGGCCATTCTCGGAAACGATTACGACATTGAAATAGTGGAAGCCCATCACCGGATGAAAAAAGATGCGCCCAGCGGCACTGCCCTGAAACTGGGAGAAATGGCGGCGCTCGGGGTGGGACGGGATCTGAGCAAGGTCGGAGTTTATGAGCGCAGCGGCATCATCGGGGAACGGACCAATGAAGAAATTGGGATTCAGACCATCCGTGGTGGTGATATCGTCGGAGAGCACACCGTTTATTTTGCCGGTCCCGGTGAGCGGATCGAACTCATCCATCGCGCCCACAGCCGTGATAACTTTGCCCGGGGCGCGGCTCTGGCTGCTGCCTGGATTGCCGGCAAGGCAAACGGCATGTACACCATGTTTGATGTTCTGGGGCTGACGGATCTTTAAGCTGAAGGCAAAAGGCTAAGGCGGAACTCTCGTGGCCCAAGCTTTCATAGGACTTGGCTCCAACCTGGGCGACGGCGGAAAGAATCTGCTTCTTGCCTGGCGGAACTTGCAGCGCCAAGCCGGACCCGGCCTGGTCCTTTCATCCCCATATCTGACGGAGCCGGTGGGCATGGACAATGATCATCTGTTCACCAACGCGGTTGGGCTGCTGCAAACGTTGCTTTCCCCCGGGGATCTGCTGGCCGTCATGCTGCAGGTCGAGGTGGAACTGGGGCGGGATCGGCAAAAGGGCAAGGATAGAACCATTGATCTTGACCTGCTTTATTACGACGACCTGGTGCTGGCCACCTCATCGCTGAATCTGCCGCATCCGGAAATTGCCAGGCGGCGTTTTGTGCTGGCGCCGCTGGCCGAAGTGGCGCCATTACAGGTGCACCCGATCCTGCACCAGACCTCGCTGGAGATGATGGAAAATCTGACAGAAGAGGGGAGCTGGATAAGGCGGATCACCTGGGAGAGCAAATGAGCCCCTTACGCATCATTATCCTGGCACTCCTGTGTTATATCCTCTACCGGCTGCTTTTTTCCGGCAAAAAGAAGGGGAAAGAGTTTCCCCGATCCGCCTCCGGCAAGGCGGCGCCCCCCCAGGACGTTCTGGTGGAAGATCCGGTTTGTCACACCTATGTGCCGCAAAAACAGGCAATCCGGGCGGTGAAAGAGGGAAAAGCTTATTATTTCTGCAGCGAGAAGTGCTGCCAAACCTTTTTAGCGGATAAAGGAGAAAAACAATGAAATTTTTTATTGATACAGCCAATATTGATGAGATCAGGAAGGGCGTGGAGATGGGGATGGTTGACGGCGTAACCACCAACCCGTCGCTGATTGCCAGGGAAAAGAAGCCTTTTGAAGAGATTCTCAAGGAGATCTGTGCCACCGTTGATGGACCCATCAGCGCCGAGGTGGTCAGTCTCCAGGCCGAAGGCATGCTGGCCGAGGGCCGGCAGCTTGCCGCCCTGCACGAAAATATTGTCATCAAGGTGCCGATGGTTACCGAGGGACTCCGGGCGGTCAAGCAGTTTGCCGCGGAAGGGATCAAGACCAACGTTACCCTGGTTTTTTCCGCGACCCAGGCGTTGCTGGCCGCCAAAGCCGGGGCAACCTTCGTCAGCCCCTTTGTCGGCAGGCTTGATGATATCTCCTTAACCGGCATGGACCTTGTCAGCGATATCATGACCATCTATGACAACTACGGCTACCAGACAGAGGTGATTGTGGCCAGCATCCGTAACCCCGTGCACGTGCTGGATGCCGCGCTGATCGGCGCCGACATCGCCACCATCCCCTATAATGTTATTGCCCAGCTGGCCAAACATCCTTTAACCGATATCGGCGTTGAAAAATTTCTGGCGGACTGGGAAAAGAGAAAAAAGTAGGCTGATGCGAGATCTTTTTGCATTATAATAGAACCATGTTAACTTTTTTACGATCATGCCTTGTCGTGCTGATTTTCTGCGCCCTTTATCCCGTGGGTGCCCAGGGGAAGATGTACACCTTTGTTGATGAAAAGGGGGTTGTCCATTTTTCCAATGTGCCCAATGACCCCAGGTATGTGCTGCTGGATAAGATAAAAAGCCGGCACCCCTTGTCGAGATCGGCAAAATATATTGACCTGCGGGATTACGAGCCCTATATCAATTCAGTGGGAAGCCGATACCGGGTCGACCCTTTGTTGATCAAGGCGGTGATTAAGGCCGAGTCAAATTTTGATTGCCGCGCCCTTTCAGGCAAGGGGGCACAGGGTTTGATGCAGCTCATGCCCGGCACGGCCAGGGATATGTCGGTAGCCGACCCCTTTGACCCCAAGGAAAATATCAGGGGCGGGGCCTGTTATCTGCGGAAAATGCTTACCCTGTTCGAGGATGATGTTCATCTCGCCCTGGCGGCGTATAATGCCGGGCCGGAAACGGTAAAAAACGTGGGCGGAATTCCCGACATCCCGGAGACAGTCGATTATGTCAATAAGGTTCTTGGCCATTACCGGCGTTATCAATCCTCTTCTTCCTTTGGTAAGGGGGGGTGAGGCTGCTCCCTGGGTGTTTATACTGTGAATCAGCTTGCCCATGTCCCAAATATTCTGACGGGCTATCGCTTTGTTGCCGCGCCTCTTCTGCTCTTCTGTCTGTATCCCGGCGCTGAGACCTGGGTCAGCCTGCTCGGCTTCGGCCTGTATCTTTCCGCCGCCCTGACCGATCTGGCTGACGGTTATATCGCCAGAAGGTATCAGGTTGAATCCGTGCTGGGGAAGCTGATGGATCCCCTGGCCGACAAGGTGCTGGTTGCCGCGGCTCTGGTCATGCTCATTCCGCTGCACCGAATGCCGGCCTGGGTGGCCTTTCTCATCCTCTCCCGTGAGCTGGTCGTCACCGGTCTGCGGGGTGTCGCCGCTTCCTCGGGGCTGGTCATTGCCGCCAGCCGGCTGGGGAAGTGGAAAAGTGTCGTGCAACTAATTGCCCTGGGCACCCTCATGTTCCCTCTTGGGGTTCTGCCCATTCCCTATCTGCACCAGATTGGCCTGGTGATTCTTTATGTGGCTCTTTTTCTGACGATCTGGTCGGGGATCGACTATTTCTATCGTTTTCAGAAGGTGTATCTGAACCCCTGACGCGTCTGGGGGCTAACCCCCATCACCCCGCTGTTTCGCAAAAATCCCGGGCAATTTTCTCTCTTGTGTCATCCGCTTTCCCGATGTTTTCTTGTTTGTAATCAAAATTTCCGATTTGACTTATGGGCTAAACCTTCTATGTTGGGTAAAACATTATCCGGAAGGGAATAATGTGATTTTCAGTTGGGAAGGAGCAGGTTAGAAAAAAAGCCGCTTGGCAAGGAGGGACTGGCACATGGCAGATTTTGAAGTAAAGGCATACCCGGAATTATGGAAAGAGCTTGACATGGATGTGGCAAGGTTTGACAAGGCCAGGCAGATGCTGGGCAGCGCCTATGCCGCAATGTACCTTTCCCAGCAGAACAGGCCGGCGGCAATGGCTTATTTTGACAACATGGTAGCCGAGATCCATGGCGGCCGGGTGCGGGAGCTTATGGACGCCAAAAAAGAGGGGCGGCCGGTGGTTGGCACCTTTTGCGTTTATATCCCCGAGGAGATAGTCGTCGCCGCCGGGGGGATCTGTGTCGGTCTGTGCGGTGGCTCCCAGGGCTCCATCCCGGATGCGGAAAAAATTCTGCCGCGCAACATCTGTCCCATGGTCAAATCCGCCTTTGGTTTCAAGGCCGGAAAAATATGCCCCTATTTCCAGGCGGTGGATTTCGTGTACGGTGAAACAACCTGCGATGCCAAGAAAAAAACCTGGGAGATACTGGATCGACTCGTGCCCACCTATGTCATGGAGATCCCCCAGATGAAAAACAAGCGGGACAAGGTTCTGTGGCTGGAAGAGGTGAAGGGATTCAAACAGAAGGTGGAAGAGGTGTCGGGCAAAAAGATTGCCGCGGACGACCTCGCCGCAGCCATCAAGGTCATTAACGGTAAACGCGGGGCGCTGCAGCGGCTTACCCGTTTGCGGGCCGCAAATCCTGCGCCCATCAGCGGCAAGGATGCGCTTCTCCTGGAACAGATCGCCTTTTATGATGAGCCGGTGCGTTTTGCCGAGAAGGTCAATGTCTTATGCGACGAATTGGAGCAACGGGTCAAAAGGGGAGAAGGGGTCATGCCGGGGGATGCGCCCAGGGTGATGGTGGCCGGGGTGCCCATGGCTCTGCCGAACTGGAAGGTGCATAACCTGGTGGAGACGGCCGGGGCCGTCATTGTCAACGAAGAAAGCTGTATCGGTACCCGCTATTTCAAGGACCTTATTGCCGAGAATGTCAAGGATATGGATGGCCAGCTCGATGTGTTAACCGAGCGCTACATGCGGATCGACTGTTCCTGTTTTACCCCCAATAACGAGCGGATCGAACAGGTGGTCAAGGAGTATCGGGACTCCCAGGCCCAGGGGGTGCTGCATTATTCCCTGCAGTTCTGCCATACCTATAATGTGGAGGAGATCAGGATCAAAGAGGCCTGCCAGAAGGAAAAAATCCCCTATCTCTCCATTGAGTCAGACTACTCGCCGGAGGATGTGGGGCAGCTGCAGACCAGGATCGAGGCGTTCCTGGAGCAGATAAGGGGATAGGCCAATGTTTGTCGGCGTTGATCTGGGATCACGGACCGTGAAAATTGCCGCCATGCGGGACGGCAGATTGGTAGGCCACGAGATTAAGGAAAGCGGTTTTGATCCTCACCTTCAGGCGCGTGCGATGCTGGCCCGTTTTGATCCCGTGCGGGTGGTGGCCACCGGCTATGGCCGCCATCTGGCCCACAAGCATTTTGCCCATGACGTGATAACCGAGATCAAGGCCCATGCCCTGGGAGCCAGGCACTATTTCCCCCAGTGCCGCACCATCGTCGATATCGGCGGTCAGGATTCCAAGGTGATCGCCCTTGACGAGGAGGGGAGGGTCAGCAATTTTCAGATGAACGATAAATGCGCCGCCGGCACAGGCCGGTTTCTGGAGATCATGGCGGCAACCCTGGGCTATACCCTGGATGAGTTCGGCCCGGCGGCGCTGCAGTCCGAGCACGAGGTGGCCATCAACTCCATGTGCACCGTCTTTGCCGAGTCCGAGGTTATTTCCATGAAAAACCGTGGCGTCCCGCCCAGGGATATCGCCATGGGGGTGCATCTGTCCGTGGTGAACAGGGTGCTCGGCATGCTGAACCGGGTGGGCCATGGGGATGCCCTGGTATTTTCCGGCGGGGTGGCCCGCAATCCCTGCATGGTCAAAATGCTGCAGGACCGGCTTGATGGAGTTGCCGTGGTGTCGCCCGAATTCCCGGATATAGTCGGGGCCTTGGGGGCGGCCATTCAGGCAGGGCTTAGGTGAGAGGTTTTTTGCCGCGCCGCTTGGGCCGGATAAGGACAAAAACATCATTATCTAGTGCGGCTTTGTCAAATGCACCCGCGGCCACGATGGTGCGGCACGGGCCGGAAAACTCGGTTACAAAAACCTGCTGCGGCAGCCAGACGGTATTTTTGCCTGCGAAGGCGCCGGCTTTCCGGTTGCAGGTGTGGAATAATTTCGTATTGTTATCAGTGTACTCAGGCGCAGGAAGGAGAATCGGCTTCTTACTGGGCAGAGGATAAATGAAAAGCTATCGGCAATGGGTCTGTTTGTTTACCGCACACCTCTCTTTGATAAACAGTTGAAGACGCTGGGCAAGGCTGATAAAAAAGGCTCCCTGGCCGCGGTTCGCGCCGGGGAGATAATCAATTATCTGTCCGCCTGTGGCTGGCGAGCCCTGGCCTTGAAAAATAAACTCACCAAGCGCGGGGAGTTACGGGTCAGAAAATGCCTTAAATATGATCTGGGCAGCGGCTATCGTCTCATCAGCCTGAAAAGGGGGGATGAGCTGTTTCTGCTTTATGTGGGCGCCCATGATGAATGTGACCGCTGGTTGAACAATAAACGGGGCAACAAGCTGCAGGTAGAGACGGCGAGCTATATTTTTGTTGAGGAAAACGGCGAAGTGGCGCCGGACCATTTGCCCGGAGACTGTTTGTCCGCCGGGCAAAGCGATGAGGATGAGTATGAAGAACAGCTGTCGGCCAGGCTGAGCGACGGTGTTCTGCGCCAGATTTTCCGGGGTATCTGCCAAAGGTAGCACCGGGTTCCGGGGCAAAATCAGTATTGAATGCCATTTATCCCTCTGCGTCATCCATATTGCAATTCACTCAGCAGGGGAAATAATTAATAAGGAGAGGACGAAAAGGGCTGCCTCTTGTGCCGGACGGCAAAATAACTTGAAAAACGACAAGAAGTAGGATATTTAATGACATCCCTGCGGCACGATTTGCCTTGATGAAACATCGACAGGCTCATTCTCGCGGGAAAACTGAACATATGACAGCCGGAGTGGTGAAACTGGTAGACGCACGGGACTCAAAATCCCGCGACCGCAAGGTCATGTCGGTTCGATCCCGACCTCCGGCACCAATAAAATAAAGGGGTTACAGCTGGTTTGCTGTAACCCCTTTTTCTTTGTTTTTTGGTCTGTGTAATTCCTGTGTAATTGTGTCAGTGTCCATTTTTATCATGCCACCTCAACTTGGGATGGTGGGATCAAAGGGCGAAACAAAAGCTATACCGGCAGCATGATAAAGCTGAGTTGAGCAGCTTGTCTGCTCAAACGAAACTTATGCCCTTGCGGTATAAAGATTATTTTCTATTCTCCTTGAGAATTATCGCTCCCCCTGTTACACAAACAAGATCTTTGTTTCAATATGTTATTTACACTTGGCAGACAGACGCATGGCAACAGAAAACCAGATCGAACAATGCTTAATAAACAAGCTCGTTGATCTCAAATACTCCTACCGCCCGGACATCCGCGACCGCGCCGCGCTGGAGCAGAACTTCCGTCAGCATTTTCAGACGCTGAACCGTGTCCATCTCACCGACACTGAATTCGCCCGCCTGCTGGAGAGCATCGTCACCCCCGACGTGTTTGCCGCCGCCAAACACCTGCGCGAGAAGAACAGCTTCGAGCGGGATGACGGCACGCCGCTCTACTACACCTTGGTCAACATCAAGGACTGGTGTAAGAACAGCTTCGAGGTGGTCAACCAGCTCCGCATCAGCACCGACTACAGCCACCACCGTTACGACGTGATCCTGCTCATCAACGGCATTCCCGCCGTCCAGATCGAGCTGAAGACCCTGGCCATCAGCTCGCGCCGGGCCATGCAGCAGATCGTCGATTATAAAAACGACCCCGGCAACGGCTACAGCAAGACCCTGCTCTGCTTCCTGCAACTGTTCATCGTCAGCAACCGCAGCGATACCTGGTATTTCGCCAACAACAACAGCCGCCACTTCAGCTTCAACGCCGACGAGCGTTTCTTGCCGCTCTACCAGTTCGCTGACGTGGACAACGCCAAGATCACCCATCTGGACATCTTCGCCGACACCTTCCTCGCCAAATGCGGCCTGGCCGAGATGATCAGCCGCTACATGGTGCTGGTCGCCAGCGAGCAAAAGCTCCTGATGATGCGACCGTATCAAATTTACGCCGTCAAGGCGATTGTCGATTGCATCCACCAGCACTGCGGCAACGGCTACATCTGGCACACCACCGGCAGCGGCAAGACGCTCACCTCGTTCAAGGCATCGACCCTGCTCAAGGACAACCCGGACATCGACAAATGCCTGTTCGTGGTGGACCGCAAAGACCTCGACCGGCAGACGCGGGAGGAGTTCAACAAATTCCAGGAAGGCTGCGTCGAGGAGAACACCAATACCGAAACCCTGGTCCAGCGCCTGCTCTCCGACGACTACGCCGACAAGGTGATCGTCACCACCATCCAGAAGCTTGGCCTGGCGCTGGACGGCACGAACAAGCGCAACTACAAGGAGCGCCTGAAACCTCTACGCGAGAGCCGCATGGTCTTCATCTTCGACGAATGCCACCGCTCGCAATTCGGCGAGAACCACCAGGCCATCAAGGAGTTTTTTCCAAACGCCCAGTTGTTTGGCTTTACCGGCACGCCCATCTTCGAGCAGAACGCCAGCTATCAGCAAATCGAAGGCCAGCAGGCAAGTTATAAAACCACGGCGGATATCTTCCAGCTGCAACTGCACGCCTACACCATCACCCACGCCATCGAAGATCGCAATGTCCTGCGTTTCCATGTCGATTACTACAAGCCCGAAGGCAAAACCCCACCCAAGCCGGGCGAGGCATTAGCCAAGAAGGCCATCGTCGAAGCCATCCTCGGCAAGCATGATGCGGCTACCAATGGACGTAAGTTCAACGCGGTTTTTGCAACACACTCGATTAACGACGCCATCGAATATCACGCCCTGTTCAAAACCGTGCAGGCGGAAAAGCAGGCCGCCGACCCCGACTTCCTGCCGCTGAACATCGCCTGCGTCTTCTCGCCGCCCGCCGAGGGCAACAAGGACGTGCAGCAGATTCAGGAAGACCTGCCCCAGGAAAAGACCGACAACGAACAGGAACCCGACAAAAAGAAAGAAGCCCTCAAGGCCATCATCGCCGACTACAACGGTCAGTATGGCAGTAACTTTCAGCTTGGCGAGTTCGACCTCTACTATCAGGACGTGCAAAAGCGCATCAAGGATCAGCAATACCCCAATGCCGATCTGCCCCACGCCCAGAAGATTGACATCACCCTGGTGGTGGACATGCTGCTCACCGGTTTTGATTCCAAATACCTCAACACCCTCTACGTCGATAAGAACCTCAAGTTCCACGGCCTGATTCAGGCGTTTTCGCGCACCAACCGCGTGCTCAACGACACCAAGCCCTACGGCAACATCCTCGACTTCCGCCAGCAGCAAGAGGCCGTGGACACCGCCATCGGCCTCTTCTCCGGAGAGATTGCCAGGCCCGCCAAGGAAATCTGGCTGGTGGACAAAGCCCCGGTGGTCATCGACAAGCTGCAAGCCGCCGTGCAGAAACTCGGCGACTTCATGCTGTCGCAAGGGCTGGCCAATACCCCTAGTGACGTGCCCAAACTCCTAGGCGACGCCGTGCGCGGCCAGTTCATCAACCTGTTCAAGGAGGTGCAGCGCCTCAAGACTCAGCTCGACCAGTACACCGACCTCACCGACGACAACCGGCAGGCCATCGAGCAGATCGTGCCCAAGGAAGAGTTGCAGGGCTTCAAGGGCGTCTATTTGGACACCGCCCAGCAGCTGAAAAAGCAACAGGACAAGGGCGGCGACAAGACCGACCCGGCGGTGCAGCAGCTCGATTTCGAGTTCGTGCTGTTCGCCTCCGCCCTCATTGATTATGACTACATCATGGCCCTCATCACCCGCTACGCCGGCCAGACGCCGGGCAAGCAGAAGATGAGCCGCGAACAGCTCATCGGTCTTATCCAGTCCGACGCCAAGTTCATGGACGCACGCGACGACATCGCCGACTACATCGACACCCTGGAGGCGGGCAAAGGGCTGGACGAGAAAGCCATCCGCGAAGGCTTCGAGCGCTTCAAGGCCGACAAGCACGCTCGCCAGATCAAAGCCATCGCCGACCAGCACAATCTTCCCGCCGCCGCCCTGCAAGGCTTTGTGGACACCATCCTGCGCCGCATGATCTTCGACGGCGAACAACTGAGCGACCTCATGGCCCCGCTGGAACTGGGCTGGAAGGCGCGCACCAAGGCCGAACTGGCGCTGATGGATGACCTCATCCCGCTGCTGCACAAACTCGCCCAGGGGCGGGAAATTTCAGGGCTGGGGGCGTATGAGCAATAAGGCGGAAGATGGGGCGATGAAGTCTGTTGAAAAACGCGGGTCGGTGCCCAAGCTGCGCTTTCCGGAGTTTTGGGAGGCGGGAGAGTGGGTGCCGAAAAAATTAATAGAGGTTCTGAATCCTGCGACACGCGAGGTCGCCAAACCTAGCTCTAGTTATTTGGCGCTGGGCATTCGTAGCCATGGGAAAGGCACTTTCCACAAGCCCAATCAGGCACCCGAAAAAAACTCAATGAATCGGCTTTATTTGGTGTATCGAGATGATTTGGTTGTGAATATTACGTTTGCTTGGGAAGGCGCAATAGCAATAGCTGGCGATGACGATCATTGCAGCTATGTGTCTCATAGATTCCCAGCATATACGTTTAAATCCTTGGCTTCAATGCCCGCTTTTTTTCGTCATGTCATTACTAGTAAAGCATTCGTTTACAAGCTAGGCTTGATTTCGCCGGGGGGAGCGGGGCGAAACAGGGTGATGAACAAAAAAGACTTTTTAAAAATTCCCGTTCTATTTCCGTCGCTTCCAGAACAACAAAAAATTGCCGACTGCCTCGCTTCCCTCGACGAACTGATTACCCTGGAGGCGCAAAAGCTTGGCACGCTCAAGACCCATAAAAAAGGGCTGATGCAGCAGCTTTTCCCCGCCGAAGGCGAAACCCTGCCCAAACTGCGCTTCCCCGAGTTTCGGGAGGCGGGGGAGTGGGAGCCAAAATCAATCGGGCAACTGGGTGAAGTCGTCACCGGAAGCACGCCCAGCACAGCTCAGCCGGAATTCTATGGTGGAGAAAGGCTATTCGTTTCGCCCGCCGACATTTCAGACGACAGATTCATTAAGAAGACCAAGACCACGTTGACCGAGCCAGGCTTTCGTGAAACTCGCCCGATCAAGGCCAACAGTATTTTGTTTGTCTGCATTGGCTCCACGATTGGAAAAATTGCGCAAAACAGGCATGAGTGCGCAACCAATCAACAGATCAATTCAGTCATCCCAAATTCGGAGAACTCTGACGGTTTTGTTTACTACGCGCTTAGTGGTATTGCAGACAAGATCGCCAATCTCGCAGGGAAGCAGGCTGTTCCCATCGTCAATAAGTCGCTGTTTTCATCTATCGAATTGACTGTTCCAAAACTGCCAGAGCAGGATCGCATCGCAATTTGCCTGTCCTCACTTGACGAATTGATCTTGGCCCAGACCCAAAAACTCGTCGCACTCAAGACCCATAAAAAGGGCCTGATGCAGCAGCTCTTCCCCTCGCTGGACGAGTCGCCCGCATGACGCAACTCATTCTCTACACCAGCGAAGACGGGCAAGCCCAAGTCCAACTGCGGGCCGACCGGGGCACGGTCTGGCTCACCCAGATGGAGATGGCGGAGCTGTTCGACGCCAGCAAGCAGAATATTTCGCTGCACCTGAAGAACATCTATCAAGACGGTGAGCTGGACCTCGCCGCAACTGTCAAGGAATCCTTGACAGTTCAAACCGAGGGCGGGCGCGAAGTGCGCCGCAGCGTCACGCTCTACAACCTGGACGCCATTCTGGCCGTCGGCTACCGGGTGAGATCAAAGCGCGGGGTGCAGTTTCGCCGCTGGGCCAGCACGGTGCTGGCGGAGTACCTGCGCAAGGGTTTCGCCATGGACGACGAGCGGCTCAAGAACCCCGATGGCCGCCCGGACTATTTCGACGAGATGCTGGCGCGCATCCGCGATATTCGCGCCTCGGAAAAGCGCTTCTATCAAAAGGTCCGCGACCTGTTTGCGCTGGCCGCCGATTACGACAAGACCGATCAGGCCACCCAGCAATTCTTCGCCACGGTGCAAAACCTGCTGTTGTACGCAGTGGCGCGGCAGACCGCCGCCGAGATCATCCTCGCCCGGGCCAACCCCGCCGATGCCCATTTTGGTTTGCTCAGTTGGAAGGGCGAGCGGGTGCGTAAGCAGGACATCCTGGTGGCCAAGAACTACCTGAGCGAGGACGAAATCGACACCCTCAACCGCTTGGTGGTCATCTTTCTCGAAACCGCCGAGCTGCGCGCCAAGCGGCAAACCATCACCAGCATGGCTTACTGGCGCGAGAACGTCGGGCAGATCATCGCCGCCAACGGTTTCCCCCTGCTGGCGGGTGCCGGGTCGGTCAGCCATGCCCGCATGGAGCAGCAGATTGCCCCGCTCTTTCTGGACTACGATCAATGTCGCAAAGCCCAAGAGGCGCAAGCGGCGGATGAGCAGGACGAGGCCGAGCTGAAGGCGCTGGAGAGCAGGATCAAGGACCGCAAAGGGTCGGAGTCATGACTGCCCCTAAAAACTTTGTCGACCTGCCCGCATTGGCCGGGCATCTACGCGGCGAACTGGAAAGCAAAAGATTCATCCTGCTCTACGCCTACAACGGCACGGGCAAGACGCGCCTGTCCATGGCTTTCAAGGACATCGGCAAGCAAGGCGAGACAAGGGATACGCTCTACTTCAATGCCTTCACCGAAGACCTGTTCACCTGGGATAATGATCTGGAGGGGGACAGCGCGCGGGTGCTGAAAATCAACTCCGCTTCCCGCTTTTTCGCGGGGCTGGCGGAAATGGAAATGGATAACCGCATCCGACCGTTGCTGAGTCGCTACGCCGACTTTGATTTCAGGATCGACACCAGCGACTGTAAAATCAGTTTTTCACGCCAGGTCACCATCGGTAATGGTGAAGACGTTAGAACGGAAAGCGTAGAAAACATCAAAATCTCGCGCGGCGAGGAGAACATTTTCATCTGGTGCTTCTTCCTTGCCATCGTGCAGTTGGTGATTGATGGCGCGGAGGCGTATGACTGGGTCAAGTACATCTATATCGACGACCCGATTTCTTCGCTCGACGAGCACAATGCCATTGCGGTGGGAAACCATTTGGCCCAGTTTTTAAAAAGACAAGATCACGCCATAAAGGCGATTATTTCAACCCACCATACCCTTTTTTTCAACGTGCTTTGGAATGAGCTGCGCGAGATTGGCAAAAAGAAATTCGCCCCGCATTTCTTGTCGCTCACCAGAAAAACGGGCGAATATCACCTTTCATACACGGGGGACACACCATTTTTTCATCACTTGGCGTTACTCCAGGAGATTTGGCGGGCAAAGGAATCGGGGGAAATATACACGCATCACTTCAATGCCTTGCGCAGCCTTCTCGAAAAATCATCCATCTTCCATGGGTATAAAAAATTTTCTGTCTGCATCAGGAGCCAGGAAGACGATCCTGACGAGACGCTTTATGGAAGACTCATCAACATCTTGAGCCATGGCAATTATTCGTATTATGACCCGGTAGAAATGCTCCCCGAGAACAAGGAGCATTTTGAAAAAGTATTGCTCGATTTTCTCGATTTTTACCCATTCAACCGGGAACTTACTCCTGAAGCGAACGAGCAGGAAACAACACCATGACCGAACAAGACCAAAAACAACTGGGCAATACCCTGTGGGGCATTGCCGACCAACTGCGCGGGGCGATGAACGCGGACGACTTCCGCGATTACATGCTGTCCTTCCTGTTCCTGCGCTATCTGTCGGACAACTACGAGGTAGCAGCTCAAAAAGAGTTGGGGCGCGACTATCCCAACTTGGAAGCTGGCGACCGACGCACACCGCTGGCCGTCTGGTC
>JACRCD010000096.1 GCA_016219175.1 Deltaproteobacteria bacterium
GACAAAGCCCGGATGGCTAAGTAACAAAATTCGATATACAAGGCGTAGTGTATTTTTGAGAGTGAGGCTATACATGTGGTATGCCGAACGAACAAAAATGCGCTACAACGCAGTAGATCGGATTTTTTACGACGCCATCAAGTAAAAGAATTCTTATTTTGTTGTGTGAAGCAAATGGTAAACCAAAGCCGGAAAAACGAAAAGGCAATTTTAAGCGGCCGTCCCGCCCTTTACCTGGTAAGCGCCTGTTTGCTTGGCCTGCGGACCAGGTATGACGGCAAGCTGAAGCCGTGCGAGGAGTGTTGTGCATTTCTCGCGGGCGCATTGTGGATTCCCGTATGCCCCGAGCAGCTCGGTGGTTTGCCGACACCCAGGCCTGCCGCCGACATTGTCGGGGGCGACGGTTTTGATGTCCTGGCCGGACGGGCCAGAGTGGTCACCCGGCTGGGAGATGATATCACCGCCCAGTTCCTGCTGGGCGCCCGTCAGGCCTTGACTATTGCCGGAAAACAGCAAATCAGCGGGGTCATTCTCAAGTCAAAAAGTCCATCCTGCGGCATGACCCCCGGATTTGGAGTTACCGCCGCCTTGCTGGAGCAAAACGGTTTTCAGCTGATCGAGTATTAGGAGCCGTTTCACTTTATTTTCATGGTTTTAAGCGCGATAATCCCCATTTCATAAAGAAGATACAGTGGTCCGCCCATGAGCAGCATGTTGACCACGTCCGGGGTAGGGGTCAGCAGGGCGGCAATAATGCTTATGAAAAGTATGGCGTAGCGGCGGCTCTTTTCAAAGGTTGCCCGGGGGCAGATCCCTGTCCGGGCAAAAAAAACCATGAAGATGGGCAACTCGAAGATAAGGCCGAAGGAAAGAACAAAGACGGTGACAAAGGAAACGAACTTGCCCACGGAAATAATCGATTTCAGCTGTTCCGATTCAAAGCCGAGCAGGAAGGTCACGCCGAGAGGCAGGGTAACGAAATAACAGAAAAGTGTGCCAATGTAAAAGAGCAGGCAGGTGAAAAAAACAAAGGTTGCCAGGGCTTTTCCGGACAGGGCGAATGGCCGGACCATGGCCCGCCAGAAGCAGTAAACAATCCAGGGCATGAGCAGAAAGAGGGTGGCGAAAAGAGCCAGCTTGACATGGGCCAGAAAAGGTTCGGCCACGGTAAAGAAGGCCAGTTTCTGATGCAGATGTTTCTGGAACGCGGCAAAAATGACGGGGGCGAGAAAATAAAAACCCAGTGTACCCAGTCCTATCCCGATACCTAAAGAAAGAATGGTTTTGCGTATTTCCAGGCAAAAGGCTAAGAGTCTTTGGCCCGGTGGGACAGGATCGGCCGCGGTTGTCATATTGTGGCGGTTTTTGAGTTCTGGAAATTGGTTTACAGGTTGCCGGCTTCTCTCAACTCGTCAGAGGTTCACTGGGGTACGGGTTGAACCTCTGCCCGCAATCGGCACCGTAAAACGAAAGGTTGTTAAAGGTTTTTCCTGATAAAGTTTATGCCGTTTCTGAAAAGAGCCAAGCCCTGGCCTTCTTCCGGCAGATCCTCTCTTGTCCAGCGCGGGTGGTTGGTGCGATGGAGAAAGGCTTCCGGGTGGGGCATCAGGCCGAAAAGTCTGCCGCTCGGGTCGCAGACACCGGCAATGGCCTCGGGAGACCCGTTGGGATTGGCCGGGTACTCCATGGTCGGCCGGCCGGTTTTCGGATCGGTATAGCGCATGACAATCAGCTTTTCATCCTTGAGACGCTGCAGGGTTTTTTCATCCCGGGTGACAAATTTTCCTTCTCCGTGGCGGACAGGAAAATAAAGGCTGGTCACCCCGGAGGTGAAAACGCAGGGGGAGTCCTGATCAACGGCAAGTGATACCCAGCGGTCCTCAAAACGGCTGGAGTCATTATAGGTGAGGCTGACCTGCCGGTCATCATGGCGGTTGTCAAAGCCGGGAAGAAGCCCCATTTTCACCATGAGCTGAAATCCGTTGCAGACGCCGAGAATCAGTTTGCCGGCCTCGATGAAGCGGATCAGCTGTACCTGCAGTTTCTCGCCGCTGCTTTGCACCATGGCATATTTCATGCGGTGGGCGCCGGCCTGCCCGGCTCCAAGGTCATCGCCGTCGAGGAACCCGCCGGGAAGATTGAGAAAATGGTAATTGTCCAGGGAGAATTCGCCGTGGATGAGTTCGCTGATATGGACAATGTCCACCTGGTCAGCCCCGCCCAGCTTGCAGGCATGGGCCATTTCCGTTTCGCAGTTTGTACCAAAGCCGGTCAGGACGATGGCTTTAACCTGTTTAGTCATGGGGGTGTACTCCGTCTTCGAAAAAAAGATGTAGCAGCCGGTTAACTGCGGATTGCATCAGTTCCAGATCAGTCAACCCGCGGGAATTTTGGTTATCTTTCCTGAAATTTTCCAGATCATACAGGGTGGCCAGATAAAGATCCCGTTGCGCCGCCGTGGACTGGAAATCCTGCCTGATCTTCTCATGCTGGAGAAGCGGGATCATCATATCATTGGCCGCCAGGTAGTCAATCAGTCCCTGACCGGTAACCCACTGGTCAACCGATTGCTCAACCGGTTCGGCAAAGCCCTTGCAATGCTGTTCCCGCTGGAGAACATACAAAGCCTGTTGGCCGCCCGAACTGTCACGCCAGGCACCCCGTCCCAGGGGATAGGTGCGGCAGGCCGCCGGCCGGCCCGGGTAGACACTGCATCCTTGAGGGGTCACAAAAGGGCAGCTGGCGCGGCCATCGTCGACCATGCCGAGGTAGATCCTGGGAAAGACATCCTCCTCTTCCCATTCAATAACAGCGTAGCGGTCGAGTAACTCCTTGCCGTTTATCGCCAGTTGCCTGCTCAGGCGCAGCACGTCGTAGGGTGACAGGGCCAGTTCCAGTTCCCGGCAGCATTCGGTAAAGCAGGGAACCCCGGGCTGGCAGGCAAAGGTGAATGACTCCTTGTCCGCCAGGCGGTGAATGTGTCCCGGCAACTGCAGTTCTGGTTCACTCATGCCGTTTGTTCAACATCGGCAGCCTCTTTTTTCTCCCAGTGGATGAGCAGCGGGCTGGCCACGAAGATTGAGGAATAGGTGCCCACGAGGATGCCGATCAGCAGGGCGAAGGAGAAATCATGGATAACTGTTCCGCCCAGGAAATACAGGGGAACCAGGGCGATAACCGTGGTCAACGCAGTGGCGACGGTCCGGCTCATGACCTCGTTGACGCTGTTGTTGATAATTGCCGGCAGGTCCGAGGTGTGGATCTGTTTGCGCATATTCTCCCGGACCCGGTCAAAGACAATGACGGTATCGTTTAACGAATAGCCGGCCAGGGTGAGCAGGGCGGTGACGATGAGCAGGGTGATCTCGATATCCAGCAGCCAGCAGACGCCCAGCACGAGGATGACGTCATGAAAGGTGGCGATGGCCGCCGCCACGCCGAACCGGTAATCAAAACGCAGGGCGATGTAAACGACGACACCGATCATGGAGATGAGAATGGCCTGCAGTGCCTTGGTCTTGAGGGTGTCACTGACCGAAGAGCCTATTTCCGACTGGCTTTCCAGGCTGAAATTGTATTCCGGCAGTTTTTCGTTGAGCAGGGCCGAGACGGTTTCCGTATCCTTGCCCACCACCTCTTCTGATTTCTTGATTTTAACGATCAGGCGGTTTTCGCTGGTCACCGGCTGCAGATCCACCCCGTGTACAGCGCTTTCAGAGAAGACCGTGCGCACCTTTTCCAGGTCATAGGGTTGCGCCGACTGATACTGCAGCAGCGCGCCGCCGGCAAAGTCAACGCCGATGTTGCCCTGGCCCCGCAGCAATTGCACCATGGAGAGCAGGCCGATCAGCACCATGATGGCGGAAAAGGTGTATGAGAACTTGCGCAGCTTCATGTAGTCAAGGTTCGGCTTGGTGATGAGATGGAGAAACTTGAGCGTTGGCAGCCGTTTGGCATAATAAAGACTGTCATAGACCATTTTGGAGCAGAAGAGGGTGGTGAAGAGATTGATGGACACACCCAGGCAGAGGGTAACGGCAAAGCCCTTGATCGGTCCGGTGCCGAAGAGAAAGAGGGCGAAAGAGGTGATCAGGGTGGTGACATGGGAGTCGACGATGGTCCAGAAGGCCTTGTCAAAGCCTGCCTCAACCCCTGAGTGCACCGATTTGCCGATGGCGAATTCCTCCCTCATGCGTTCAAAGATGAGGATGTTTGAGTCAACCGCCATGCCGATCGATAAAATGATACCGGCGATACCGGGCAGGGTAAGGGTGGCTTGCAGGGCCGCCAGGCCGCCGAAGAGAAAGATAACGTTCAGCACGAGGGCCATGTTGGCAATGGCCCCGGAAAAGCGGTAATAGACCATCATGAACAGAATGACCAGCGCCGTGCCGTACAGACCGGAGGAGATCCCCTTGGTGATTGAATCCTGGCCGAGGGAAGCGCCGATGGTCAGGTTCTGGGCGATGGAAACCGGGGCGGGCAGGGCGCCGACCCGCAGGATAATGGCCAGATCCGAGGCCTCCTCATAGGTGAAGCTGCCGGAGATCTGGGCGCTGCCGCCCAGGATTTTTTCCCGGATGACAGGTGCGGAACGCACCACGTCGTCCAGGACAATGGCCAGCCTTTTGTTGACGTTTTTCGAGGTGATCTGGCCGAAGACCTTGCCGCCGCGGCCGGTCAGATCAAGGCTGACATAGGGCTCATTAAAGCTGCCGCCCACCCGGACCTGGGCGTCCTTGACCATCTCGCCGGTCATCAGCACCTGGTTGTGCAGGAGCAGGGGTGTTTTGATCTCCCGGCCCGTCTCCTTGTCCACATCTTTTTCAAAAAAGACCTGGGTGTCATTGGGCAGCAGACGTTTGATGGCCTGGTTCAGTTTGTCCCGGCTTTCACCTTCCTTCCACTGGCCGGAGGTGACGGCCTGGTTGATCAGATCCGGCAGATTGACGCCGCTGTCATCCACCACCTTGAATTCAAGCTGGGCCGTCTGGCCGATGAGGCTCAGTGCCCGCTTCGGATCCTTGACGCCGGGCAGCTGGACAATGATCTCGTCCTTGCCCTGGCGAACGATAATGGGTTCGGCCACACCAAACTGGTCGATACGGTTGCGGATGATTTCCAGGGACTGATTCACCGCATTCTTGTTGATGAAGTCCACCTGGTCCTGCTTGAGGGCAAGGGTGATGCGGGGAAAGGATCCCTCCTCGGTCTGAATGTTGATGTCCAGGTTGGGGAAGTCCTCTTCGACCATTTTTTTGACTTGGTCGGCTGACGCGGCATTGGGCAGACTGAAGACCGTTTTTTTCGGGTCAACGGACGCACTCTGCACCATGGAGATATTCTGGTCCTTCAGGTTGCTCTTCAGATCCTGGGCGGAAAAGGCCAGGGAGTTTTCAATGGCCTTGTTCAGATCGACCTTTAAAACAAGATGCATGCCGCCCTGAAGGTCAAGGCCAAGATGCAGCCCTTCCTTGGAGACATATTTTTTCCACCAATCCGGCATGTTGCCGTAGAAGGTGGGCAGCAGGGTGAGCCCGGCAAAGGCAAGGAGAAAAAAAAGGAGAAAAAACTTCCATTTCAGTGATTTATTCATTCACAGTGATCCTTATGGTAGCCTGTTTGCATGATATTTTTCCATATTTCGCTGCGAGATTATACCCCAGATGTGACAGATGTCAATCAGATGAATGTTGATGGCGTCGTAAAAACTCCGATCTACTTCGTTGTAGGTTTTTGACAGCGACTCGGCATACCGTATATATTGCCGAGCCCCTGTCAAAAACACTACGCCTTGTATATCAAACTTTTTGCTTAGCCATCTGGGAGCTTCGTGCTGACTTTTTACGAGATCATCAATCTTGCAATTGAGGATTTAAGTTTTTGGCGGAATAGATTATGGTGTCATTTTTTAATTTATAATGCAAAAGTTGTTTTTCTTTTTGGAGAGAATATGAAAAAGGTTCCTAAAAAAAATATTGAGAAATCAAGTCTCGACCTTGCCCGTCTGATAAGCCACGCCGCGCTTGATAAAATGGCGGAGGATCTGGTTGTTCTCGATGTGTGCAAGCTCTCTTCCTTCACGGATTATTTTGTTATCATGAGCGGCCGCTCAACCCGTCATGTTCAGGGTCTGGCTGAAGCGGTCGACGGGGAGCTGCGGACCAAAAAATTGCAGGAAGGTTCAACCGAGGGACTGCAGGAGGGGCGCTGGGTTCTTCTTGATTATGGCGATGTGGTGGTCCACGTCTTTTATAAGGATGAGCGCGCCTTCTATGATCTTGAAGGGTTATGGCATGATGCGCCCAGAATCGCGGTGGAAGAAAAAACAGCGTGATGTGGCGGGATGATCCGCGCGCGCAGCTATTGATAAATAAATCTGGAAACAAGTATTATGAGATATATCAGCACCAGGGGCGGGATTGCCCCCATTCCTTTTAAAAAAGCGGTCATGATGGGGCTGGCCACGGATGGCGGCCTGCTGCTGCCCCAGACCATGCCGCGGGTTGATGAGCCGATGCTTGCGTCATGGCGGGGGATGACCTTTCCCGAACTCTCCCATGCCGTCCTTTCCTTGTTTATTGATGACATTCCCCGCCAGGATCTCAAGGAATTAATCGATCGTTCCTATGCCTCCTTCAGTCATCCGGAAGTCACTCCCCTGGTAAAAAAAGGGGAGGTGTACATCCTGGAGCTGTTTCACGGGCCGACCCTGGCCTTCAAGGATGTGGCCCTGCAGTTTCTGGGCAATGTCTTTGATTATCTGCTCAAGGAAAGCGGGGAGAAGATGAATATCCTGGGCGCCACCTCGGGCGATACGGGCAGCGCCGCCATCTACGGCGTGCGGGGGAAGGAACGGATCAATATCTTTATTATCCACCCCCATAAGCGGGTCAGCGCCATTCAGGAACTGCAGATGACCACCGTCACCGATGCCAATGTCTTCAACGTGGCGATCCGCGGCACCTTTGACGATGGCCAGGCTATCGTCAAAACCCTTTTCAATGACATCCCCTTCAAGCAGAAGTATCATCTCGGCGCGGTTAATTCCATCAACTGGGCGAGGATTCTGGCCCAGGTGGTGTATTATGTCCATGCGGCGCTCAAATTGACCGGAGAGGGGCAGAAGGTGGATTTTTCCGTGCCCACCGGTAATTTCGGGGATATTTTTGCCGGTTTCCTGGCCAGGAAACTGCTGCCGGGCCGCATTCGCAACCTGGTGCTGGCCACCAATGAAAATGATCTGCTGACCCGTTTTGTTGCAAAAGGCGAGTACTCCCTGGGCAAGGTGGTGCAGACCTCCAGTCCCTCCATGGATATCCAGGTGGCAAGTAATTTTGAACGCTATCTCTACTTCCTCTATGATGAGGATGCAGAGCGGACCAGTGATGCCATGGCATTATTTGCCCGGACCGGCAGTCTCGGTTTTTCCGAGGCGGAACAGGAAAAAATCAGGGCAACCTTTCTGTCCGAGACCGTCAGCCGGGAAAAAACCCTGGCCACCATACGTGATTTTTTTCAGCGCACCAGCTACGTGCTCGACCCCCATACCGCGGTGGGAGTGGGTGCGGCCCTGGCTCATCTCGATCCCTCTGTGCCCATGGTCTGTCTGGCCACCGCCCATCCGGCCAAGTTCGGGGATGCGGTGCAAGAGGCCATCGGCCGCCCGCCCGATATGCCGGAAAGCTTCCGCGGCCTGGAAAACCGGGAGAGCCGATGCCGGGTGCTTGATGCGGATGGCGCCCAGATAAAGGCCTTTATCGAAAATAATGCTATTTGACCACCAAGCAAACGATAATGGCGGCGGGCATGATGAATTCATGCCCACCGCCATTATCAACAGTAACATGCCCCTGATATTCCCCGCCCTGCAAATTGCTCCCTGACCTCCTTTCGGTCTCTTCTCATATTCACCGCACCCCTTGTCGATAGTTTCCGAGCCGAAGATGATTTCCCTTATGAAAAGCATTATAATTGTTATATAACAAGGTGTATGCAAGTTTTCCGGGCTGGGTCCGAAAGAGGGCAAAAAACAACAGGGGAGGGTGGCTATGGACGAGAAAAGAACTTCGATAAAAAAAGAGGTTGAGGACACCATGGCGTGCAGCGCTTATGCAGAGGCTGGAGAGCCATGTCCCATCGGCAGCGGGACGAACAGAGAGACATCGGGTCCGGGAGGCGGGTCCGTGCTGGAATCGATTGAGACCACCATGGCGTGCAGCGCCTATGCCGAGGCGGGAGAGCCGTGTCCCATCGAGAGCGGGAGCAAGAGAGAAGAAGCGGGCGCGACAGAGGAAAAATCCGTGTTGGAATCCGTTGAGACCACCATGGCGTGTAGCGCTTTTGCGGAGGCGGGAGAGCCTTGCCCCATTGACAGCGGAGAAAAATGACGCCTTGGCGGCGAGTCCCCTCGGCATGGCTGGGGCAGGGGCAGCTCTTGGCTGTTGTGTCATAAAGGCTCTTTAAGGTTTCCTGGCGATGACCTGGCTGTGAAGCATGCCCTCGTGCAGTCTGATGCGCAGCGTGTCTCCCGGTTTGACTTGGGAGGAAGCGCGCAGTACCGTGCCGTCGTTTTCCCGGTAAACAATACTGTAGCCGCGGCTGAGAACGGCAAGGGGGCTGACTGCGTCAAGCAACACGGCTGCTTTTTCAAATTGCTTTCGTTTCTTTTCCAGGTACAGGCGGCTAAAGAGGATGAGTTTTTCCTCCAGTTCATCGAGCAGCTGCCTGCGGTGCACAACTTTTTGTTCCGGATTGTACCTGGCCAGCAGGTTTTCCAAGCGGTTCAGGTGCGTTTTCTGTCTGTGCAGCCCGGTGAGCATTGCCCTTGACATGGCAAGCTGGGAGTTGTCAAGCACCAGGCGGAAATGCTGGAGCAGGGAAGTCGGATCGCCCAGATGCTGTTCTTCGAATCTGACCTTCTGGCGCAGGGTCTCGATTTTTCTCTTGATGGCGGAATGCAGCTGGCCGCTTTGCATACCAAGCCGCTGTCTGAGCGTTTCCCTGTCCGGCAGGACATCCCTGGCCGCGGCCGTCGGGGTGGGGGAACGGTGATCCGCCACAAAATCGGCAATAGTGAAGTCCACCTCATGACCTATGGCTGCAACCACCGGAAGATGAGAGTCATAGATGGCCCAGGCCGTTATTTCTTCGTTAAAGGCCCAGAGATCCTCAAGCGACCCTCCCCCCCGGCAGAGAACAATGACGCCGGAATCCTCTCTGCCGTTGATGGTTTTCAGGGCCTGGGAAATTTCCCCGGCTGCCCCCTCCCCCTGGACCCGGACCGGAAAAATTTCTATGGGAACGGCTGGAAAGCGCGACTGGGCCAGACGCAGGAAATCAAAAAGCGCTGCTCCGTGGGGAGAGGTGATGATGAAGATTTTATCGGGCAGAAAGGGCAGCGGCTTTTTGCGTTCACTGTCAAAGAGGCCTTCGGCGGCCAGTTTTTTTTTCAAATTGTCAAAGGCGATCTGCAGGGCGCCAGTGCCGTGGGTATCGACAAAGTCGGCAATAATCTGATATTCGCCCCGGGGTTCGTAAACGGAAATCCTGCCCCGGCATACGACTTGCTGGCCGTCCTGCAGGGGGGCACTCAGATATTTCTGCTGGGTTTTGAACAGGACGACGCGGATCTGGGCCTCCTGATCCTTCAAAGTGAAGTAGCAGTGGCCGGAAAAAGGACGCCTGAGGTTTGATATTTCCCCGCTTACGGTGACAAAAGAGAACTCCGTTTCAAGCAGGCCGCGGATTGAGCGGGTAAGCTCGGTGACTGTCTGAACTTGTGCGGCATAGGGCGACAGGGACATAAAATTTCCTGGTTTGTGGTGGCGCAACAAGTGTTGCGTTGATTTTTTTTCGTGCGGCCTGTAATATATTATATTTTGGTCGACTGCCGCAACGCGCATCCGGCGAAGATGCGTCCGCAATAACGCCAAGATGGCTAACCAGCATGGCTGGACCAGGCTGGCCCGACATAACGAACCATGAAAGTCCGGCGCTCCGGCATGGGCGGTTTCGAGCGCCGTCGACTTTCATATAAAGTAACAAAGTTCGCTATGCAAGGCGTAGTGTATTTTTGCGAGTGAGGCTATACAGCCGGTATGCCGCGCGAACAAAAATGCGCTATAACGCGGTAGATCTGGCTTTTTACGACGCCATCATATTTGGTGCGGCGCGGAATTACAAATACAATTTATTAGAGGCCACCAGCAAAGGATAATCTCATGTCAGAACAAAATAGCCCTTTTACCAAATTGCATATAGAAGAAGTAACCCCTGCCAAAAGAACACTGCTTGATGAGTTGAATCTGCCGCCCAAGGTGACAAAATTCATTCGCGACAATGCCCAGACCCTGAAAACAACATTTATTGCGATAATTGTTTTGTCCGCTGCCTGGAGTTTTTACAATTACTATACGCAAAAGCAGAAAAATGATGCCGCCACGCTTCTTGCCCAGGCCATGTATGAAGTGGATCCTGAAAAAAAGCCCCAGAAACTGCAAGAGGTGATCGCCTCTTTTCCCCGCAGCGACGCGGCCCTCTGGGGCAAAATAGAACTGGCCCATGATGGGGTGGCTAAAAAGGAATATGCCAAGGCCAAAGAGGAACTTGGCAAAATTCTGGCTTCCCTTGACAAGGACAGCCCGCTTTCCCCGCTCGTCATGCTCGATATGGCCCAAGTTGACGAGTTGAACAGTGATCTGGACAGTGCGCTGGCTCAGTACGCAAAACTTGCTGAAATCACGGGATTTGCCACGGTCGGCTATCTTGGCCAGGCCCGTGTTTACGAGCAGAAAAATGAGAACGGCAAGGCCCGTGAAATTTATGAGAAGTTAAAGGCGCAGGAAGGTCTTGAGCCATCCGTGCTTGAGTGGGTTGAGGCAAAGCTTGCCCGGTTATGACAGCAATGGAGGTTATTGGCTCCCCGGTCGAGATGTCTGCCTGGTCTGACAGGGTTCGCGCCAGCGGTAAGAGAATTTGTCTGGTGCCCACCATGGGCTTTTTCCATGAAGGGCATCTCGCCCTCATGCGCAAAGCCGGGGAAATTGGGGACAAGGTGGTTGTTTCTCTATTTGTCAACCCGATGCAGTTCGGCGCCCATGAAGACCTGGATCGCTACCCCCGCGCCTTTGCGCGTGACTGCGAACTTGCCGGACAACATAATGTGTCGGTGATGTTTGCCCCATCTCCCGATGCCGTCTACCCAAAGGGCTTTCAGACGCGGGTGGAAGTGGAGGGATTGACCGGGACCCTTTGCGGCCGGAGCCGGCCGGGACACTTTGCCGGCGTAACCACTGTTGTCGTCAAACTTTTCCATATGGTGAAACCCCACTCGGCCGTTTTCGGGGAAAAGGATTTTCAGCAGCTGGCGGTCATAAAAAGAATGACCATTGATTTGAACCTGGAGGTCGAGATTGTCAGCCATCCCATTGTGCGCGAAAAGGACGGACTGGCAATGAGTTCCAGGAACAGCTATCTCAACGCGGAAGAGCGACGGAGGGCGCTTTGCCTCCATCAGGCCTTGCAGCTGGCCAGGGGGAGAGTGGCCGCCGGGGAAAGAAACGCCTCTCTTCTCTGCGTGGAGGTGCAACAGTACATCGCCGGTTGCGCTGGAGCTGAAATAGATTATGTGGCAATCGTCGATTCGGAAACCCTCGTCTCCTGCGATGAGATAACTGATCAATCACTGCTGGCCCTGGCTGTAAAAATCGGCCGGACCCGTTTAATAGATAATACCCATCTTCTGGTATCATAATTTTGAGGAAATAGTAGGAAAAATGCAGCGTTACATGTTGAAATCAAAAATCCATCAGGCCACGGTCACTCAAGCGGATTTGATGTATGAAGGAAGTCTGACCATTGACAGTGATCTCATGTCCGCCGTTGGTCTGTATCCCTATGAAAGAGTGCATGTTTATAATATTTTCAGCGGGGACAGGTTTGATACCTACGCCATTGAGGGCGCTCCCGGCAGCGGGTCCATCGGTCTGAATGGCGCGGCGGCCCGCAAGGGGATGGTCGGTGATTTGATTATCATCGTCAGTTTCGCCCTCTACACCCCCGAGGATTTAGAAAACTATGAACCGCGGGTGGTAATCCTTGATCGAGACAATAAGGTCAAAACCAGGGTGCCGAGCACTTTCGCCAATAGCAGGCTGTTGACCGGTCAAATATGACATGTATCTCCTCGTTGCGGCTACGGATTTAGAGCTTGAAGCAGCCAGAAAAACCTTGGCCGGATCACAGAATGTGACCTTCCTCTCTTCCGGGGTGGGACCGGTTGAAGCCACTTTCTCGCTGACCCGCTATCTTTCCCTGCACTATCAGATCTCGGCCGTGATTAATTTCGGGGTGGCAGGGGCTTACCTGAATACGGGTCTTGATCTGCTTGATATGTGTCTGGCCAGCAAAGAGGTGCTTGCCGATCTGGGGGTCTGTCTCGCCGACAGGATTGAACCGTTCTGTCCCGATTCCTTGCCGGTCAACCGGGAATTTGACCTGGAAAACGACCTTTTTCGGGAGGCCAAGAAGATTCTGGAGCTGGAAAATGTCCCGTTTGATGCGGGTACATTTTTGACTGTCAGCTGCGCCAGCGGCACGGACAGCCGTGGCGATCACCTGCGGGAGACAAACCGGGCCATCTGCGAAAACATGGAGGGGGCCGCCATAGCCAGGGTATGTCAGGGATTCGGTATTGACTTTCTGGAGTTGCGCTGCATGAGCAATATGGTGGAAGACCGGAACCCGTCCAGGTGGCAGCTCAAGGAAGCGTGCCTGGCCGCCGGTTTCGCCGTGGCCAGGGTGGTGAAAGGGTTGACCGGTGTCGAGCTGTCTTACCGGTAAGTCCGCAATGACCTTGAACAACCGGTCAAAGCCGTTCATTCGGATGGACGAAAAAGAATGCTGAGCCTCGGTTTTTCTCCATGTCCCAATGATACCTTTATTTTTCATGGACTTGTGCATGGCTTGACCGGGTCGCGATGCCCGTCTTTCGCCGACCCCGTCCTGGCGGATGTGGAAACGTTGAATACGTGGGCCATGCGGCAGGCCAGGCTTGATGTGACAAAAATTTCCTTTCACGCCCTGGGGTATGTTCTTGACAACTATGTGCTGCTCCGCTCCGGGGGTGCGCTGGGCCGCGGCTGCGGTCCGCTGCTCGTTGCCAGGGAAGCGTTGGCCCCGCAAGATCTGGCCGGAAAGTCCATCGCTATTCCAGGAAGATACACCACGGCAGCCATGCTGATGCGGATTTTTAGTTCGGCATCCTATGAGCTTGTGCCCATGCCGTTTGAGACGATTATGTCCGCCGTGGCCCGGGGCAAGGTGGACTGCGGGGTTATTATCCATGAGGGCCGTTTCACCTACAGGGAGCAGGGTCTCATCTGTCTTCGGGATCTGGGCGACTGGTGGGAAAGGGTGACGGGACATCCCATCCCGCTGGGGGGAATCGTGGCGAAAAGAAGCCTGGGCAGGGATCTTTTGCTGCGGATCGAGGAGTGCATCAGGGAAAGCGTCCGGCTGGCCTTTGCCGATTCCCGCGCGAGCCGGTCCTTCGTGAAAAAACATGCCCAGGAGCTTGATGATCAGGTGGTCAGCAGTCATATTAATCTCTATGTGAATAGATTTTCAGAAGACCTTGGCGGGGAAGGAGCCGCAGCGGTCACGGAATTTCTGCTCCGGGGCCGGCAGGCAGGGATGTTCCCTGAATCGGCAAAGGAAATTTTTATTACCTGAAAAATGAATTTTAGTGGTATTTTCCGGTAATTATTCCTGAAAATATTGTTCGTCCCACTGTTTTCAGCTATAAATGTATTAGGTGCTTGACAATTTATGGTCAGTGGATATATTGGGCGTTTCCCTAATTTGACAGAAAAGGCCAGTGTTTCGACGCCCGGGACATGGCTGCTAACATTTTTTTGTTTCAGAAATTGTATACTGTTCAGTGGGAAAGACTGAAGGGGCAAGATGCTGAAGAACAGGCGCCACGGTGACCAAATACCCTTCGGGATCGACAGCCATGCAGCTTGAACATCTGACCGTTACCGGGAATTATTAATTATAACTGCAGGAAAATTTTATGAAAATCACAGGCGCACAGGCGTTGTTGAAATGCCTGGAAGAACAGAAGGTACATACCATCTTCGGTTTTCCCGGAGGCGCGGTTATTGATCTGTATGATGAAATACTTGCCGCGGAAAAGCTTACACATGTTCTTGTCCGCCACGAGCAGGCGGCAGTCCACGCTGCCGATGCCTACGCAAGGGTGACGGGGGATGTGGGTGTTGCCCTGGTTACCTCGGGCCCGGGCGCCACCAATACCGTGACAGGAATCGCCTCGGCCTACGCGGATTCAATTCCCATCGTCGTTTTTACCGGTCAGGTTCCCACCGGACTCATCGGCAATGATGCCTTCCAGGAAGTTGACATTGTCGGCATCACCCGCCCCTGCACCAAGCATAATTATCTGGTCAAGGACGTCAATGATCTGGTGCCGACCATCAGGGAGGCGTTTCACATTGCCAGGACGGGAAGGCCCGGCCCGGTCCTCGTCGACCTGCCCAAGGATGTCATGGCCTCGAAAATTCTTTTCCCTGAGCCGCAACAGGTCAAGATGCGCACCTACCGTCCGACCTATGAGCCCCATCCCGGCCAGATTGAAAAGGCGTGCCGGGCGATACTCAAGGCCAGAAGGCCGGTCATTTATGCCGGTGGAGGGGTTATCCTCTCCAATGCCCATGAGGAATTGACCGAGCTGGCCCGCACGGCTGATATCCCTGTAACCATGACCCTGATGGGCCTGGGGGGGTTCCCCGGCACGGATTCCCTGTCCATGGGCATGCTCGGTATGCACGGCACCTATTATGCCAACATGGCGGTTGCCAACTGCGACCTGCTTATCGCCGTCGGCTCCCGGTTTGACGACAGGGTCACCGGCAGGGTTGACGCCTTTGCCCCCCATGCCAAGATCATCCATATTGACATTGACCCGACTTCCATCAGCAAAAACGTCAAGGTTCATATCCCGATTGTGGCCGACTGCAAACATGCCTTGACTGCCATGAATACCTGGTTTGCCCGCAGCGGGGAGTTCAACGGCAAGGCGGAAAAGGAAAATCATGCGCTCTGGCTGCAGCAGATCAAGGAGTGGAAGGCGGCGCATCCGCTGGGCTATGTGGAAAAGACGGATGTCATCAAGCCTCAGTTTGTCGTCCAGAAACTGCATGAACTGACCGGCGGAAATGCCATCATCACCACCGAAGTCGGCCAGAATCAGATGTGGGCCGCGCAGTTTTATCATTTCAACCATCCGCGGGCCTTTATGACCTCAGGCGGTCTGGGAGTCATGGGCTACGGATTCCCGGCGGCGATCGGCGCCCAGATGGCGGCCCCTGACCGCGTGGTAATCGATATTGCCGGTGACGGCAGCATTCAGATGAATATTCAGGAAATGGCCACGGCCATGCAGTACAAACTGCCGGTAAAAATCGCCATATTGAATAATAACTTCCTGGGTATGGTTCGGCAGTGGCAGGAACTCTTTTATGACAAGAAATATTCCGCCACGATTCTTGATGTTGCCCCGGATTTTGTCGCCCTGGCCAGAGCCTACGGCGCCGTGGGCCTGCGAGCGACAAAACCGAGCGAGGTTGAGCCGGTTATCAAGGAAGCCCTGGCAACAAAAAATCTGGTTGTCATGGATTTTGTCATAGAGAGGGAAGAGGGAGTTTATCCGATGGTTCCCGCCGGAAAAGCGACAACTGAAATGCTTCTGGTCTAAGGCCGGAACTATATAATAACAACAGGGTATCCCTTATGAAACATACCATATCCGTATTATTACAAAACAAACCCGGCGTATTGTCGCGGGTCACCGGACTGTTCAGCGGCCGGGGTTTTAATATTGAAAGTCTGTCCGTTGCCCCGACACTGGAAGCGGATGTTTCCTGTCTGACCCTGGTTACCGTGGGTGATGATGCCATTGTCGAGCAGATAACCAAGCAGCTTCATAAGCTTATTGATGTCATCAAGGTCACGGATATCAGCGAGTTCGAATATGTCGAACGGGAAATGGCCCTTATCAGGGTCAAGGCGGAACCTTCCACCAGGGCTGAAATATTACGGATCTGCGATATTTTCAGAGGCAAGGTGGTTGATGTCAGCGCTAAAAGTTATGCCCTTGAAGTCACCGGCACCTGCGACAAGGTGCAGGCCATGATCGATATTCTGCGCCCCATCGGCATTCAGGAGATTATCCGTACTGGCACCATTGCCATGACCCGCGCCAGTAAAAAATATTAAACTGGTCCATTGCCCCTCAATCGGGAGGGTAAATGGTGCCATCGTTTTGTGGCAATAAACCGGTATTCCTTCAGGAAACCGGTTTATTGCGTCTCAGGAGAAAGTGTACCCTGTTATTTGCTGGCAGGCGAAGCTGGATTGATAGAATGAAAGAACCGCACATACCGGTAGCCCTGGAAGGTTATCCCTTCATAGCCTTTTCCGCCTTCGTGACAATGATTTTTGCCGTGCTTGGTTACGATTCAATCGCCTTTTCGGCCATGCTGCTGACCGGGTTTGTCCTCTATTTTTTCAGGGATCCGAGCCGGATCGTTCCCGCGGCCGAAGACGCGCTCGTCTCTCCGGCGGACGGCAAAGTGATCCTGGTGGAAAAGATTTTCGATGACAGATTTGTCAATGAGCAGGTGTATAAAGTCAGTATTTTCATGAACGTTTTTAACGTGCATGTGAACAGGACGCCTTATCCCGGCACGGTGCAAGCCATCAACTACTCCCCGGGCCGTTTTTATTCCGCCAATACGGAACAGGGCGCCCTGGAAAACGAGTATTGCGCCATGACCATGGCCACCGAGGCCGGACTGCGCTTCGCCGTGGTCCAGGTGGCCGGCCTCATTGCCCGGCGGATTGTCTGCTGGGCGGTGCAGGGTGATGCCTTGGCTCGTGGCCAGCGTTTTGGCCTCATCCGTTTCGGTTCCCGGGTGGATCTCTATCTGCCGATTAAAACCCAGCTTGAAATAGCAGTTGGTCAAAAGGTCAAGGCCGGAGAGACGGTGCTCGGCTACCTCTCCTGATTTTTCTTTTTATTCTCTTTTTTATCGGCATGAGGAAAGAATATGACAACCGGAAACGTTCAAACGGAAAAAGAGAAAGTTTTTATATTTGACACAACCCTGCGGGATGGCGAGCAGTCTCCCGGGGCCAGCATGAACATGCAGGAAAAGTTCCGGCTGGCCCAGCAGCTGGTCAAGCTTCAGGTTGATGTGATCGAGGCGGGTTTCCCCGTCGCCTCAACCGGGGACTTTGACTGCGTAAAAAATATCGCCGACAACATCCGGGGGGTGCAGGTGGCGGGATTGGCGCGGGCCAGCCAGAAGGATATTGACACGGCCTGGGAGGCCTTAAAAAAAGGGGATAAGCCGCGGATCCATACCTTTCTGGCCACCTCTGATATCCATCTGAAACACAAGCTGCGCATGAGCCGCGAGCAGATGCTTGAGCTGGCTGTTGCCTCAGTGAAACATGCGGTCAAGTACACGTCAAACGTGGAATTCTCCGCCGAGGACGCCTCCCGCAGCGATCTTGATTTTGTCTGCCGGGTTTTCGAGGCCGTCATCAATGCCGGCGCCACCACCGTCAATTTCCCCGATACCACGGGCTACGCCCTGCCCGACGAATTTGCTGCCAAGATTGCCTATCTGATGAAAAACATTGCCAATATCGATAAGGCAATTATCAGTGTGCACTGCCATAATGACCTGGGTTTGGCCGTGGCTAATTCGCTTGCGGCCATTCATGCCGGGGCCCGGCAGGTCGAGACTACCATCAACGGCATTGGCGAACGGGCGGGCAACACGGCCATGGAAGAGGTAGTCATGGCGCTGCGCACCAGGGCGGACCGGGTCAACGCGCGCACCGATATCGTCACCGAATACATCCATGCCTCCAGCCGCATGGTCAGCTCGATCACCGGCATCATGGTGCAGCCCAACAAGGCCATTGTCGGAGCCAACGCCTTTGCCCATGAATCCGGCATCCATCAGGACGGCATTCTCAAGGAGAGGACGACCTACGAGATCATGAATCCCTGTGATATCGGCTTGACCGCCGGCAATCTGGTGCTGGGCAAACATTCGGGTCGCCATGCCATGAAAGAGCGGGTCAAGAGCCTGGGCTATGATAACCTCACCGACGATGAGCTGAATCGTGTTTTCCATCGTTTCAAGGACCTGGCTGATGTCAAAAAAGAGATGTTTGACGAGGATCTGGAAGCCATTCTGCTGGACGAGATCGTCCGCATCCCGGAAACCTATCAGCTCTTGTCACTTGGGGCGATGAGCGGCAACAGGACCATGCCCACCTCGGCCGTGAAACTGCTGGTGGAGGGAAAAGAGGTGCAGGATGCCGGGCTTGGCGTCGGTCCCATCGACAGCGCCTTTCGCACTATCGCCAGGTTAACCGGCACGACCAGCAAGCTGCTCTATTTTGCTGTCAGTTCCATCACCGGCGGTACCGATGCCCAGGGCGAGGTGATGGTGCGGGTGGAGGATGAAGGAAAGATTGTTATTGGTCAGGGCGCTGATCCGGATATCATTACCGCATCGGCAAAAGCCTACCTGAACGCTTTGAATCGTTTGGTATACTTGAAAAAAGAAAGAAAGAAAGGTTGAAAAATGAGTCGATCAGAAGGGTATAATGTTGCAGTGGCCGGCGCCACGGGAGCTGTTGGCGGCGCCATGCTTGATGTGCTGGAGCGCAGAAATTTTCCGATAAAGGAGCTCCGGCTTCTTGCCTCCGAACGTTCGGTTGGTAAAAAACTGCTGTTTAAAGGCAAGGAAACAGCGGTGCAATTGCTGGACAAAAATGCCTTTCAGGGCATTGATGTGGCGCTTTTTTCCGCGGGCGGCTCCCGCTCCCTGGAATTTGCCCCGGCCGCCGCCGCCTCCGGCGCAATCGTGGTGGACAATTCCAGCGCCTTTCGCATGGATGTTGATATCCCCCTGGTGGTGCCCGAGGTTAACCCCCAGGATATCGCCCTCTATAAAAAACGGGGGATCATCGCCAATCCGAACTGCTCAACCATCCAGATGCTGGTGGCCTTAAAACCCATCCTTGACAAGGTCGGCATCAAGAGGATCGTGGTCTCGACCTACCAGGCCGTGTCCGGCACCGGGGCCAAGGCCATCGAAGAGCTGAAAAACCAGGCCATGGCCTATGCCGCTGGTGCGGAAATAAAAAACGAGGTCTATCCCCATCAGATTCTCTTCAACTGTCTGCCCCATATCGACAGCTTCCTGGACAACGGCTACACCAAGGAAGAGATGAAGATGGTCAATGAGACCAGAAAGATCTTCGGCGATAAAACAATCGGCGTCACCGCCACCACCGTGCGGGTCCCGGTTTTCTACGGCCATTCCGAAGCGGTGAATATCGAAACGAAAAAGAAGATCACGGCCGCCGAGGTGAAGGCTCTGCTGGCCAATGCCCCCGGGGTGAAACTCGTTGATGATCCCCAGCAAGGCCAGTATCCGCTGGCCATCCACTGTCAGGGGAAATTCGAGACCCTGGTGGGCCGCATCCGCGAGGATGAGTCCATCGAAAACGGCATCAACATGTGGGTGGTCTCCGACAATATCCTCAAGGGCGCGGCCTTGAATGCCGTGCAGATCGCCGAGGTATTGATCGATAAATATATTGTCTGATTGCAGGGATAGAATGCCTGAAAACGGATTCATGGCGTATTCGGCGTTTTGTCAGGATTGATTGCCCATGCGGATTATTGCCGGCACGGCCAGGGGCCGCAGACTCTCTTCGCCCCGCACCGGTACGTTTGACATCCGGCCCACCTCGGACCGGGCCAGGGAGGCGGTTTTTAACATCCTGGCAGGCCTAGTTGCCGGGGCGAGGGTGCTTGATCTTTTTGCCGGCACCGGCGCCCTTGGGCTGGAAGCGTTGAGCCGGGGCGCCAAATCCGCTCTCTTCGTGGACAGCGGCCAGTCGGCCATCAGTTTGATCCGCGCCAATATCCAATTGTGCGGCTTTTCCGCGCAAACCCTTGTCGTGAAAAGGGATCTCTCCAGGTCCCTTTTTTTTTTGCAGCCCCTGGCCCCGGCCGGAGGATTTTCCCTGGTATTTGTCGATCCGCCCTATAAGACCCGCTTGGCCGAAAAGATCATTGCCCAGCTCGCTGAGGGCGAAATGATCCGGGCCGGTGGGACGCTGGTGGTGGAATCAAGCTCCGGCGATAAGCTGCCGGAAAGCGTGTCGGTGTTTTCCCTGGCGGATCAGCGCGTCTATGGCGAGGCCGGCTTCTGGTTTTACGAAAAAATGAGAGAGACATGCCGTGAGTGACTATCAGCCTTTTGTCGCGCCTGCCGTGACGGAGACCATTGCCGTTTATCCCGGCACCTTTGATCCCGTTACCATGGGGCATCTTGATATCATCCAGCGGGCCCTGCACCTGTTTGACCGGGTCGTGGTCGCGGTTGCCGAAAATGTGGCGAAAAAGACCCTCTTTCCCCTGGATGAGCGGCTGCAGATGATCAGGGAGTGTTTCCCGCCCGAGGAAAAGCGGGTCGAGGTGGCGGCGGTGAAGGGGCTTCTGGTGGATTACGCCTACACCAAGGGGGCCAAGGCCATTGTCCGCGGCCTGCGGGCGGTATCCGATTTTGACTATGAATTTCAGCTGGCCCTGATGAACCGCCGCATCGAGCGCGAGGTGGAGACGGTCTTTCTCATGACGGGCTTCCGCTGGATCTATATCAGCTCAAGCATCATCAAGGAGGCAGCCCGTCATGGGGGCGATGTCAGCGGCCTGGTCCCGGATCACGTCTGTGAAAAGCTCAGGCAATGCTTTCTGGTAAAGTAATGCTGACAGCCTAATGCCGTGTAACGCTTGATTTTTTGGTAGGGTGGGCACGGCTTCATCGTGCCCACCGGATTTATCATGATGTTTCAGCGGCGGGCTACGGCCGTGTACCTTTACGCGTGCGCAACAAAACAGCCGTTGCGCACCCTACGCAAAAATAGACCTTGCAGCGCTCCAGGTTAGTTAGGCTTCCCGGATTCGCTGGTAAAATAATGACGTGAACAGGCAATTGCCCCAGCAGTGTGAGGATAATAACAAGTCAAGCGCGGCGGAGCAGCGCCGGACTTTTTTGCTGAGCGGCTGGCAGTGGATTCGCCTGGCCGCGGCCGCTGCCTTGTGCTACCCGCTTTTCCGGTTTGTCAAATTCCAGACGCCCACCATCCCGAGGTTGGTCAAGGTGGAAAAACAGCTGAAGCCAGGGGATGTTTATCTTGACCAGGAATTTGTCCTTTTTCATGATGGGACAGGGACCTGGGCGGTTTCCAGGATCTGCACCCATCTCGGCTGCCGGCTCAATTTCAGTGAAAAGGATCATCTGCTCATCTGCCCCTGCCACCAGAGCATGTTTACCACCAAGGGAGAGCGGATTGCCGGACCGGCTAAAAAGAACCTCCCCCTCTTTCCCGTGGAGAAAATAAGTGAGGGCGACACCAAGGGCTATGTTGTCTCCCTGTGAAACGGCATGGGAATTATGAAACGTTTTCTTCTCGACATAAAGTGGGGGGCGGAGAGTCTGATCGCCCTTTACCTTTCCATCCTGTCGGGCGTCGTGCTGTCCCTGCAGTATGATGAGTCTCATCCCTTCTATTCGGCCACCTCGCTTGACCTGCTCATCCCCTTCGGCCAGTTCTGGCGTTCCCTGCATTTTTATTCCAGTCAGATCTTTTTTTTGCTCTCCGCAGTGCATCTTGTCGCGGTTCTTGCCGGTTCAGCCGATCGGTTGTCCTTAAAAAAATGGATCTGGCTCATGGCAAGCCTGCCTGTTTCCCTGCTGCTGCTGTTTACCGGTTACGTGCTGCGGGGGGATGCCACCGGTGAGTCGGCCGGGCTCATCGCGGAAAACATCTGTCTTTCCGTGCCCGTGATCGGCGCCACCCTTAATTCGCTGCTTTTCGCCATCAGCGAGGAGGGCATGAAACGGGTCTATGCCAACCATGTCATCGGCCTGGGGGTGGTGTGGGGTATTTTCGCCTGGGATCATCTGCGCCGCTACCGGGTGAGCCTGGCCGGCCACGGCTTGCTTGTCGCCGGGATTATCGCCCTCTCTTTTCTTGCCAATGCCCCCATGGAGCCCACGCGCATGGGGGTCTTTCACATCAACGGCCCCTGGTTTTTCCTCGGACTCCAGGAGCTTCTCCGTTACGCCCCTCCCTTTTGGGCCGGGGTGGTATTCCCTTTGCTTTTTCTGGCCCCCCTGGCGTTTTTACAGGTGAATCAGGAGGGCGGCAGGCGGGCCCGGCTGTTTGCCGCCTGCTGGCTGCTGGTCTATGCAGCCCTGACCCTTGTCGCCCTGGGGCGATGAAGGGGATCGCTAAAAGGCGAAAGAGCTCTTCCCCGTCTCAGACCGCTGACCTGCCACGCTCAGCGTTGCTGATCCGCACCGCTTCCACAACTTCCATGACGTAGATCTTGCCGTCGCCGGAAAGGCCGGTGTGGGCGTTGGTGGCGATGCAACTCAGCACCTCTTCGAGCCGTTCGTCGCCGCAGAAGACCTCGATGCGCACGTGCGGGATATAGGCCATCTCATCCTCGACGATGCGGTGCGCCGCGCCCCGGGCGCGTCCGCGCCCGAAGCCCTGCCCCTTGGCGATGCTCATGCCGGTCAGCTC
>JACRCD010000015.1 GCA_016219175.1 Deltaproteobacteria bacterium
GGTTTGTGGTGGGGTCACACAGGGAACACAGAATTTCGACGGTCTCCCGTGAAAGCACGGGAATGGACAAATGCCCGCGACCGGAAGAGTAGAGACAAAACTACTGCGTCGCTTCGCTCCGACAGGGTGACCGGAATCACTGAAACAGGTGGCCGTCTTCACGTGGATTGCGTGGTCGACTTGACTGAAATAGCCAACACATCAAAACTCCAGGGTTTTCTCTTTGACGTTAAAATAACCGGTTTATCCGGTGCATTTTATTGTTGGAATTTAGCATGGTGCTCCCGGAGCGTGTCACAGCAGTTGTCATAGTAATGTCACAGCTCCGTGTCGCAGCTTGTCATAGCTCCAATAACCCATAGTGACGGGTTGGATCGGTCGGTCCTGCTCCGATTTCTTTAATCAGTTCCTTGTCCGACATTCCTTTTAGATCACGTTGCAGACTACGTCGATTTACATCAGGGCAAAGGCCCTCAAAATCCTGAATGGTTAATTTCCCGTGGCCCAGCAAGAATTCAATGGCCTTCCCTTGCCGCTCATTCAGTCCATGCTTCTGTACCAGTACATCTCTCCGTATGATTTGCTCTCCTCGTTTTTTGACCTCGATCATCTGGGTTTCCAAACCTGTGATAAAATAATCGAGCCAGACGGTCATATCCATGCCGTTTTCACGCACGCTTTGGATTGATTTATAAAAGGCCGGCCTGTCTCGGTCATAATATTCACTGATGGTAAAAAGACGTTTAAAGTCGTATCCCGCCTTGTAGAGACAAAGCGTTGACAGCAGGCGGGATGTACGGCCGTTGCCGTCAAGGAACGGATGAATATGTACTAACTGGAACTGGGCGATACCGCTGATAAAAACAGGATGTATCTCGAGGTCAGCGTTGAGCCACTTTACCATTTCCGACATCATAATCGGCACCTCCACAGCGGATGGCGGTGTATAGATCACTTCGCCGGTCGAAGCGTTGGCAACATAATTCTGAATACGTCGGTAATTGCCCGGATCAGCTTTACCGCCTCGAACTCCTTCAACCAGTTTCCGATGAATCTCCCGGATCAGTCCTTCCGTGATCGGGTCACCACTGTCCAGGCATTCGGAAACGAATTCAAAGGCCGAACGATAATTCAGAAGTTCCCGGGTGTCTTCCGGGTCGGCTTCCGGCACTTCCTCTCCATTCCACAGGCGTTCTGCTTGATCCAGAGTCAACTGAGCACCTTCAATATGGGTCGTATGATGCGCCTCTTTGATAAGGGCTTTGTTACCCATATCCCGAACCCAATCATCAGAGAGCCGGGCTGCTTCGAGAAAACCTCGTGCCCGTTCAATCTGCGTGATGGCTGCGGTCATACGGTTGGTAATGGTGAATTTTGGATTAAATGCTCTCATTTGTCACACTTCCTCTTCACCTGTCGTTTGCCCTCCTCTCGAACTGTCAAACATTTTATGACAGTTGCCTCCTATTGCATAGCCCCATATGCTGCTTGACTGCATAATGGTGGTTTGGTTCACGCTCTTAAGAGCTTTTTTTGGCGCTGAAAAACGCAATATTGCCCTATTTTAAGGGGGAAAATCAAACCTATTGTCAATATTAATAACCAGTTAGCTTGGTCCGTCCCCAGATCCCTCACACTCTTACCAGCACCACCTAAAACGCGCGTTTTCCCCCCAAAAAAAACCATTATACCCCTGAAATTGATCGTTTTTTATACATGATATCGTTACATATCAAGTTGTTATCTTGGTCCGACCCCCTCGGGCGCGGGCGGGGGAGCGGAGCCCCGGAACCAGCCCCGGAACCCCCTCGGAGCCCCGGACTTGTTATGAACAATTTTATTTATTTTTTAATGTTAGGAAGATATTGTAAGGGCTCTGTTTTATTTTTTTCCGGGTTTCATTGAAATATTTAAACAAGCCTTCCACAACTGTTGCTGTTATTCCTGAAATTGCAATTTCCTTGGTGTAAGCCGGAAAGCAGTTAGAAAAACCAAAAGCCAACCCAAAATTTTTCAATGGATCGTATATGTTTTTTACGATTCTGCTCGGTGAAAAGGATATACTTTTAAAGAGGTTGTCAATTTCTGGCTGTATTCTATTGACAACCAATCTGTTTACTTCTTCATCAAACCCCTCATCATATGGTGATCTCTCAATTTTTTCTGTAAGGTCATCTAAGTGGTTGTCGAGGGCTAGCAGTTCGTCTTTATGTTTTTCTTTGATTTCGAAAACATCATCAAATGTTTGAAATTCAAATGATGGCAAATTTAAGGAAAGAACCTTGTATGCCAATATGTTTCTTTTTAACTCTCTAAATTGTGAACATGTTTCTTTGATATTCTCGCTAGCAAGTTGCATTGCCCCTTTAAGCCCTAAATTCATTGCATCATGAATTATGAGGTTGTCGTTGCAGCATACTCGTTGATGAGCGCTAAACTCCATAAGGCAAATTGCAGCTATAAATGTCGTAACTTCATTAATTATTAAAAGAAACTCAGGATGTTTTGGATCTAAATGTAAATAGTTACCAACTTGATGTATTTGCTCTTTGGAATAATTACGATTTCTACCAAGCCTATTAACACCTTCTACGATGGCGTCATAGTATTTTGATATTTTTTCATACTCGCCACCGTCAAACTTATGAATATTTACATAATTATGTTTATCTAAATACTCAATTTCGTCATATACGGTTTCTGGAACTAGTTGTAAATAATGTGGGTAAGGATGTTTGTTACCAAATTGGCAGGCATAATAGTCTAATGGGATGGTTACCTTGTTGAAATAAAGAATTGAATGCTTAAGGCTTTTTAGATCACTTTCATTGTAAAGTGAATGAAATACTATATCATCCATTGCATGCCTTTAAATTCACAGGGTAGGTCCGTGAGGCCTTTCAGCCCCTTTTCCCCCTTGGAACCGTTGACAGTTTCCCGTCACACGGCTCAAGTATTTCCGGGCATTCGGGGCATTCGGGGTCGGACCAAACTATCCATTCAATATTTCAGGATAATTGTTCCAATAAACACCATTATCAAGCCCTATATCTTCATTTTCAGGCTCAAAAAGCGAAATATACGGCGCTCCGGGCTCGCGAAGTACAAAATCATCAATTTCGCCAACCACCTTTCTTCAACTTACCCCACTTTCTCTATTCGTGCCGATTAGAAAAAGTGGCTCAGATTTTATCTCGGTTTTTGCGCCACATATCAACTTTTGCCAGACAGACTGCAACTTCATATTCTCCTGTATACATAACATCTGACAGGAGGAAGGTCAACCAAGATAAAACAACAATAAGATGGAGGGGAGATATTTTTTTAAATACTTGAAATCGAAAAATTGGCAAATGATAAACCAGTATTCATGGCAACCATGGTGATAGATTTTGCCATTGGGGCAAAGGAAATGGCGGGTTCCTGAAGAAACCATCGGGAATGGATGAGAAACGGAAATAAAAAAAGGGGTTAGCATGTTATGCCAACCCCCTGTAAAACTGGTCGGGATGAGAGGATTCGAACCTCCGGCCCCTTGAACCCCATTCAAGTGCGCTACCAGACTGCGCTACATCCCGATATATGTCTCAAAACAATGTAATGTAATTTTGAATCCCCTATGTAGCATGGCTTCTTATCAACTGTCAAGCTGCATTACGCAAAACGTGTCAATCTTTGTGCAACAATTGCTGGATGGTAAGCAGTTCAGCTTTGAGTTCCGCCAGCAAATCCGTCACGCTGCCTCTTTTGGGAACAATCTTTTCCGTATTTTCGGTTTTTTCACTGCTGCGGGCCAGGTGTTTTTTCGCGCCGGGAATGGTAAAGCCCTCTTCCCGGAGCAGTTTTTTAATCCTGAGAATATTTTCCACATCCACGCGCCGGTAAAGCCGTTGCTTGGAGGTGGCGCGTTGGGGCCGGATCAGCTGCTTGAATTCCGATTCCCAATAACGCAGCACGTGCTGCTTAACTCCTGCAATCTCGCAAACCTCGCCGATCTTGAAGTATCTTTTATCAGGAATCACACCGAAGTGTTCTTCTTCCTCACTGTTTTGCTTGTCCATAGGGGTGTGAGGTGTGCCGGCCGAGTGTTGTTTATGTTGAAATTTTCCTCTCGCTTCCTACTCCGCTTTGCATAGTATCATCATAAAGCAAAAAGGCACACGGACAAAAGGGTTTTTTCCCGAACAGCCCGGAGTTTCAGGCGGAACACCTATGAATTAATCTTTTCCCGCAGGGTTTTGCTCGCCTTGAAGGAAACCATGCTGCGTTCGGCGATTTCCATGTCCTCGCCGGTGCGGGGGTTGCGGCCCATGCGCGGCGCCTTATTGCGGACCGTGAAGGTGCCGAACTGGACAAGCTTCACCGACTCTTCGTTCAGCAGCGTCCTCCGTAACGAGGAAAAGACATGATCGACCAGCTCGCCCGCGCTGCGCTGGGAAATCCCCAGCTTATCATTGATAATCTGAGCCAGTTCCTTTCTGGTGAGATTGGCTTTCATTTCCCCTATACCTCGCGTAACTGCCCATCAAAACGGGCCAGAATCATATCGATAATTTTCTGGTGCGCCTTGCTCACTGTTTCGTCATCCAGGGTCTGATCAGCAGCCCGATAGGTAACGGTGATGGCCACACTCTTCATGCCCTGGCTGATCGCCCCGCCGCGGAAGACATCAAAGAGTTCCGCCTGTTCAATAAGCGCTTCCCCCGATCCCTTGATCGCCTCGACAATTTCCCCGGCGCCGGCCCTTTCCGGCACCACCACGGCGATGTCCCATTTGACCGAAGGGAACTTGGGCAACGGGCTAAATTGTTTCTTGTCCTTTGCTTGGGCCAGCAGGGAGTCAAGCAGAATGGTCAGAAAGTAGACATCCTGTTTGATGCCGAAGTTGCCCAGCACCTTGCGGGTAACCAGCCCGAAGGAACCCACGGGCTCGCCATGGACCGTGACCAGGGCAAAACTGTCCGGCTCGCAGTACGCTTCCAGCCGGTCCGGTTTGCGCTCAGCGGAGACGCCGGAGAAGCCAAGCCCCTCAAGCAGCGAGGCGGCGGCACCCTTGACATCGTAAATATCACATTTCTCTTCACCCATATGCAACAGGGGGGCACCCGGCAATCTGCGGCCGCTTAACACAGCGGTAAGATAGGTCTTTTCCTCCGGTTGCTCAAATTCCGCACCCGGCATGAAGCATTTGCCGATTTCAAAAAGGCGGATATCGGTCACCTGGTAATTGACATTGCGGCGCACGTTTTCAAGCAGGCCGGGCAGCAGCATGGAGCGCATGACACTCTGATCTTCCGCCAGGGGATTCAAGAGATGCACGGTCCGCCGCCGGGGATCGTCTTCCCCGAGGGTAAGCAGATCAAAATGTCGGGGGGTGACAAAGCTGTAGTTGATCGCCTCATAAAAACCAAGGGCTGTCATGGCGGAGGCGATATCCTGGCGCAGTTTGCGGGCCGGGTCCTGCCAGGCCGCGGCCATGGGCACCAGGGGCATGGTCTGGGGAAATTCGTTATACCCTTTGAGCCGGGCAATCTCTTCAATCAGATCGATCTCACGCTCCAGATCAACCCGGAAGCTAGGAGGGGTAACGAGCAGCGTATCAGCGTCAAGCAACCTGACCTCGATTTCAATGGCCGTGAGCAGGTCCGTCACATCAGCGGCGGTAAAGTCATAACCGAGCAGATCGATTGTCTTGCTCAGCCGGAGGGTGATGGCTTCATTTTTCTTGACGCCGGGGCTCAGGTCAAAGCCGTTTTCGACCACCTCCGCGCCGGCCACCTGGCAGAGCAGACGCACCGCCCGCTCCATGGCGATTGGGGCGAGTTGCGGGTCAACACCGCGTTCAAAACGGTAGGACGCTTCCGTGGCCAGATTCAAGCGCCTGGCCGTGCGCCGGACACTGATGGGATTAAAGCAGGCCGATTCGAGCAGGACCTCGGTGGTGGTTTCATCCACTTCGGAATTTGCGCCGCCCATGACCCCGGCCACCGCCACCGGCTTGACCGCGTCACAGATCATCAGCATATCCGGCTCAAGACTCCGCTCCGTTCCGTCAAGAGTGGTCAGTGTTTCTCCGTCCCTGGCCTGGCGCACGACAATACCATTGCCCGCAAGCTTCTTGAAATCAAAGGCATGGAGTGGCTGACCGTATTCAAGCATGACATAATTGGTGATATCAACCACATTATTGATAGGCCGGGAGCCCAGGGAGAGCAGCCTTTTTTTCAGCCACCACGGCGAGGGGGCGATGCGGACATTCTTCAGCAGCCTGGCGGCATAACGGGGGCAATCTCCGTGCTGCACCGTTACGGAGAACTCCCCGGTTGCCCCGGTCAGTTCGGGGATGTCCGCCGCCGTTACCGGAGGCGTCAAGGAAGTCCGGCAAAACGCCGCGGCTTCCCGGCCGATGCCGATGACGCTGGTGCAGTCCGGCCGGTTGGGGGTGAGATCCACCTCGATTACGGTATCATGCAGTTCCAGCACCTGGGCCAGATCGCCACCCGATTCCCGCAGCCAAGTCAGTTCCATGATGCCGCTGTGACTTTCGCTGATGCCCAGGTCCTTTTCCGAGCAGAGCATGCCGCTGGAAACCTGGCCGCGTATTTTACTCTGCTTGATGGCCAGTCCTGAAGGCAGGGTTGTTCCCGGCAGGGCTATGGCGGTGAAAAGTCCGGCCCTGGCATTGGGCGCTCCGCACACCACCTGCATCGTCTCACCGCCCACCGCCACCTGACATACGACAAGCCTGTCCGCATCAGGATGGGGAGTGACGGAAAGAATCTCGGCAACCTTAACCCCTGCCAGACCGGCGAAGATTTCCTCCACAGAGTCAACCTCCAGGCCGGCCATGGTAAGACGGTCAGCCAGTTCACCGGGGGTTATGTTCACATCGACAAATTGTTTCAGCCAGGCAAAAGTGAATTTCATGGGCGGTTTGCTAGTGTTTCGTTGGGTTAGAACTGGGCAAGAAAACGCAGATCGTTTTCATAGTAGAGACGGATGTCGTTGATGCCGTACTTGAGCATGGCGATACGCTCCACCCCCAGACCAAAGGCAAAGCCGCTGTACTCTTCCGGATCGTAGCCCACCTGTTTGAATACCTCGGGGTCGATCATGCCGGCGCCGAGAAATTCCAGCCAGCCGGTCTGCTTGCAGACACGGCACCCCTGGCCGCGGCAGATGACGCAGGCAATATCGATTTCGGCGCTTGGTTCGGTAAAGGGAAAAAAACTCGGTCTGGCGCGCATGGCCGTCTTGTCATCAAACATCTTGGCGATAAAGACGCCCAAAATGCCGCGCAGATCCCCAAAGGAAACCTTCCTGTCCACCAGAAACCCCTCTACCTGATGAAACATCGGGGTATGGGTGATATCGGAATCACAGCGGTAAACCTTACCAGGGGCAATCATCCGCAGGGGTGGTCTCTGCTTTTCCATGATACGGGCCTGCATGGGGGAGGTATGGGTGCGCAGCAGGAGACTCTCATTGACATAGAAGGTATCATGCATGTCACGGGCAGGGTGATGCTTGGGAATGTTCAGGGCTTCAAAATTATAGAAATCCGTCTCAACGTCGGGCCCTTCGGCCACGCCGAAGCCCATGCCTTCAAAAATGGCGCAGATCTCTTCCATGACCTGGGTCACGGGGTGCAGTTTGCCGAAAGGGGCCGTCCTGCCGGGTAATGACAGATCAAGGGCCGGTGCGCCGGTCAAGCCTAACCGGGCTGCCTCTTCCAGTTCGGTCTTTTTAGCGGCAAAGAGCTTTTCAAGATCAATCTTGATCTCGTTGGCCAGTTTGCCGAGCCGGGGCCGGTCTGCCTCGGCTGCCTGACCAAGCTGGCGCATCAATCCGGTAAATTCACTTTTTCGTCCGAGATATTGAACCCGAAACGGTTCAAGATCATTTAAGTCATGAAGAGCCGCCAGATCCCGGCATGCCTCTTGTTGCAGGCGAAGTAATTCTTCTTCCATAAATTTACCAGAAAGGGCTCTCCGTACAAATTATGACAGATAGGACCCTCATGCATGACAATGGCCCTCTGCAGGGCCATATGGTAATGTAGAAAGTCCTCTCTCCGATCTTCCCCGCGACACATCACCATCGCAGGGATACGGCTCGTTGGAGCCTTAGGGATGGTAACGAAGGTTCTCGTCCCGATCAGGAAGCAAGCTTCGCAACAGCGGTAAAGGCGTTAGGATCGAGAATGGCCAGATTGGAGAGAACCTTACGGTCAAGCTCCACATTGGCTTTTTTCAGACCACCGATCAAACGGCTGTAAGAAGTGCCGTTTTGCTCGGCGCCGGCGCCGATACGGACAATCCACAGACGGCGGAAATCGCGTTTTTTGGCGCGGCGGTGGCTGTATGCATAGCAGAGCGCGTGATCAACCGCTTCCGTGGCAGTACGGTACAGACGGGAACGGGCGCCGCGGAAACCCTTGGCCTGTTTAAGAACTCTATTTCTTCTGCGGCGTGCTTTAAAGCCGCGTGTTACTCTTGGCATGTTAAATCTCCTTGCTCTACATATATGGCAGAATACGTTTGATTCCCTTCAGATTGGCGGAGTCAACCACTGCTGATTTGCGCAAATTTCTTTTGCGCTTCGTGCTTTTCTTGGTCAAGATATGGCTGGTAAAGGCCTTACTGCGAATAACCTTGCCGGAGGCGCTCATCTTGAAACGTTTGGCCGCCCCCCTATTGGTTTTCATTTTTGGCATAACATATACTCCTGATTATAATAAAGTTACAAGTTTTAAGTCGTAAGCACATAAATTTTACGGTGTCTCCCAACAGCGTAAAATTTCATACTCAAACTTAAACTGATGAATTCGGGGAATGTTACGAACGCATCAATCAACTTTGATGGCGTCGCAAAAAAATCGATCTACTGCGTTGCGGCGGGATCGCGAAATGCTCGCCGTACCATATGTACGCCTCCGCTTTCGCGACACCATCGCGCCTTGTCTATCGAACTTTTGTGCTTAGCCATCCAGATACTTTTTACAAGTTCATCAACTTTTCGGGCCGACAAACATTACCATCTGCCGTCCTTCCATGGTTGGCGGCTGGACGATGACCGCAACGTCTTCAAGGGATACGGCAATCTGGTTCAACAGCTCCATGCCGTGGGTGTCGGCATAGACTATTTCCCTTCCTCTGAAGCGCAGGGTCACTTTAACCTTATTCTTTTGCGCTAAAAACTTACGGATATTGCGCACCTTGAAATCAAGATCATGTTTTTCGGTCTTCGGCCGGAGCTTAATTTCCTTAATCTCGACCACGGCCTGTTTTTTCTTGGCATCGGCCTGCTTTTTGCTCAGCTCATACCGGTATTTGCCATAATCCATGATCCTGCAGACCGGCGGTTCAGCCGATGCGGAAACCTCAACCAGGTCGAGTCCTGCCGCCTCCGCCTTCCGCAAGGCTTCGTCCGTGGGGATAACACCGAGCTGCTCGCCATTCTCGTCGATGACCCGCAACTCTTTTTCTTTTATTTGTTCATTTACTCTGGCCTTTAACTCACGCCCAGATTTAACAGTTTTTTTTCTTTTAATACGATTACCTCCACATTTTCCGTACTAAAATATCCACAGAGCCGCTTGTTCCCGCAGAAGGTGTCTCAGCGGATCCGGCTCTGTTCCCGGATCATCTCTGCAAAAGCCGCAACGGACATAGGCTCAAGGTTCTTGCCGTCGCGCTGCCGAACCGTTACCGTATCCGTATCCTTTTCCTTATCCCCGACAATTACCATATAGGGAATTTTTGCCAGCTGCGCTTCCCGTATCTTGTAATTCAACTTCTCATTGCGGGTATCATTTTCCACCCGCACACCGGCCATGCGCAACTGCTGAAACACCTTTTCGGCGTAATCAAGCTGGGCATCGGTGATGTTCAGCACCTTGGCCTGCACTGGCGTCATCCACAGGGGAAAGGCCCCGGCATAGTGTTCAATGAGAACACCGAAAAATCTTTCCAGGGAACCCATGAGCGCCCTATGGATCATGATGGGCTGGTGTTCCTTGCTGTCTTCCGCCGTATAGCCAAGCTGAAAGCGCTCAGGCAGGTTAAAATCCACCTGGATGGTGGAGCACTGCCAGGCGCGGCCCAGCACATCCTTGATTTTAATATCAATTTTCGGCCCGTAGAATACCCCTTCACCGGGGTCAACCTGATAGGGCAACCCCTTCTTTTCCAGGGCCATCTTCAGCGCTTCCGTCGCCTTTTGCCAGTTCTCATCCGAGCCGACATATTTCTCGGGACGGGTCGACAGATAAACATCGTATTCAGTAAAACCGAATGTCTTTAAAATGTGAAGATTTAAATCAATAATATTAAAAATTTCTTCTTCGAGCTGTTCCGGCAGACAGAATATATGGGCATCATCCTGGGTGAAGCCGCGGACACGCATCAAACCCTGCAAGGCCCCGGTCCGTTCAAAACGATAGACCGTACCCAGCTCGCACCAGCGGATGGGAAACTCCCGGTAGCTCCTCTTTCTGGTCTTGTAAATGCCGATATGGAAGGGGCAGTTCATCGGCTTGAGCTGATAGCTCACATCCTCGACTTCCATGGGGGAGAACATGTCATTGACATAAAAGTCAAGGTGGCCGCTGGTCGCCCACATATCGCGCTTGGCAATGTGCGGGGTGTAAAGCAGCTCATAGCCGTTACGGTAATGCTCGTCCTTCCAGTAGTCTTCAATCAGCCTTCTGGCCAGGGCGCCCTTGGGCTGCCAGAGGATAAGACCGGGACCGACCAGATCACTGATGGTAAAAAGCTCCAGTTCCTTGCCGAGCTTACGGTGATCCCTCTTTTTGGCCTCTTCAAGCTGATCCAGATACTTTTTCAGTTCCTTGGCATCATAAAAAGCGGTGCCGTAAAGCCGCTGCAGCATGGGCCGCTTTTCGTCGCCGCGCCAGTAGGCGCCGGCAATACGAATCAGCTTGAAGGCCTGCAGCAGAGAGGTGTTGACGATGTGCGGTCCCCGGCAGAGATCAACAAAGTCCCCTTGCCGGTAGATACTGACCGTCTCCGCCTCGATATCATTTAACAGCTCGACCTTATAGGACTCGCCTTTTTCCTGAAAAAACTTGATCGCCTCTGCCCGGGACAACGTCTCCCGGCTGAAAGGGAGGGCCGCGGCCACAATTTCCCGCACCCTGGACTCTACCGCCTCAAAGTCATCCGGCGTAAAAGGCTCTTTCCGGTCAAAATCATAATAAAAGCCGTCTTCCGTGGCCGGTCCGATGGCCACCTTAATATCCGGCCCGTACAGTTCAACCACCGCCTGGGCCATGATATGAGAAGCACTGTGACGCAGGATGTTCAAGCCCTCACGGGAATCCTTTGTCACCAGTTCAAGCACACCACCTTCGGTCAGGGGCTCTGACATGTCAAGCAGCCTTTCTCCCGCCCGGACAGCGACAACCTTCTTGCGTTCCTTGCTGGAACAGAGCGCCTTTACCGCCTCGGCCACGGTGATGCCGGCCGGCAGAGTTTTGCTCTCTTCCCCTGCTGTGCTTAACTGAATGTCTGCCATATCGTACTGATAATGTTATTCTTTTATGTAAATTTTCCGTGGCATGAACAAATAAACTTCGCAACAAACAAGTATTGCGAAGTTTATTTATCAGATCACGGCAATGTGAAAAATCTGGTAGGCACGGGCGGGATTGAACCGCCGACTTCTACCATGTCAAGGTAGCACTCTCCCACTGAGTTACGCGCCTGTATTTTTTCATTATTCTCTAAACGGGAAGGAAATACCAATAAAGAGCGTCTCTGTCAAGAACAATATGTATCGCAAAACAGACTCTGTCTCATTATCGCAGTCCGCTATGCCATTCCCAAGGCAAACATCATTTTACGAAAGGCCCCCTCCAGATCAGACGTAAAACCTTGGGCATCGCAAAAAGGCGCCTCCTTTACTCTCGTGCGCATTCCGCTCCTGAGCAGATCAAGTCTGTCGGAATTTTCCGCCAACTCAACCGCCTTATTCACATATTGCTCCCTGTTTTCGGCAATAAGCTCAGAGAGGCCGATACGAGTCAGCAGGTCCGCCCCCATTCTTGCGGCATAACGCTCCCCACGCAAGGAAATCACCGGACAGCCCATCCAGAGAGCATCGCAGGAAACCGTATGGCCATTATGCGGGAAGGGGTCCAGACAAACATCAATATCCTGATAACTTTGCAGATACTGGGCGAAGCTTGAACCCGGAAGCAGGATGAGCCGATTTTCATCCAGCCCCTGATTAAAAAATCTCGCGCCGAAATACCGTTTCACATTTTCGTCGGCAAAGGCCTTACTCTTTAACATCAGACGTGATCGGGGCACCCTCTTAAGAATTTCAACCCATAGGGAAACGACAGAGTCATTAATCTTGCAAAGATTATTAAATGAACCAAAGGTGAAAAGGCCTGTTTGCCGGACTGGGGAATCCCCCACCTCCGGCGAATTTTCAGGAGGGGAAAAGCAGAAAAAACCATTTTTCAATCTGATCAAAATTTCCGTGTAATGTCCTTCGGATTCCCCGACAGGATCAACAATATCATCAGTTATGCGGTAATCCATGACCGGGAGCCCCGTAGTGTTAACATAACCCAGCCAGCTTACCTGAATGGAGGCGGGCCTGCCGGCAAACACCATAAGACGATTGCCCCCGCTGTGGCCGGCAAGATCCACCAGGATATCAATCCGGTCATCTTTTATTCTTCTTATCATGGCGCCGTCATTGAGTCCGTTTGTGACCAGCCAATGGTCGGCATGCTTCTTGATATTCCCTGTCACGGCATCAGGCCTCGGCGTCCCGGAGTAGCAGTACACCTCAAACTCATGCCGGTTATGACTCGCAAGCACCGGCAGGATAAAACGGCCTACCGGATGATGATAAAAATCCGGCGACACATAGCCGATCCTTATTTTTTTACAATGTCCCTCCTCTTGCCTGCTCTCATGCCCCACCCCCTCGCCAACAAGCTTCTTCGCATACCGTTCGCCCCACCTGACCGATTCCTCACGAATTTCTTGCTGCGAAATATCAGGCAGATAATTCAAGGCAAAAAGCAAACTCGAGTGCGCCTCCGGATCGTCAGGGTTTACCGACAATGCCTTCCGGTAGTTGGCAACGGCCTCATCAAGCCGCCCCTGGTCCTTAAGCACGTTGCCAAGGTTACTGTAGGCCTCTGTAAAATCCGGGTTGCTCGATAACGCATTTCTGTAAGAGGCGCTCGCCTCATCCAGTCTGCCGAGATCCCTCAACACAACGCCCAGGGTATTGTGGGCATTGGCGAGATGAGGGTTCAAATGCAGTGCCTTCTGAATAAAATTGACAGCCGTCTCTTGTTTGCCAACCTGATAGGCAAGAACGCCAAGATAGTGATGGGCCTCGGCATTGCCGGGATCAAGCGCAAGCACGCGGTTGTAAAATTTTTCCGCCTGATGCAGATCACCGGCCTGATGATGCTGTACCGCGGTTTGCAGCGCTTGGCTTATAGAAACATTGTGCTGGGCACTTTTTTTTGATTTTTTGGGCAACCCAGCGATATTCCCCTTTTTCTTCTTGAGCTTATAAGACATTTTCTGACTATTCCTCAACGGGGAAGCTCTCCCTCACACATTCCTCTGCACGCTGGCATGATATGCATGTCGCAGCAAGGCAGGCCGCGACAAACGATTTTCACCGCCTAATACCTTTTCCGCGCCTCAATGGCCCGGACCAGGGTCAATTCATCCGCATACTTGATATCCATGCCCATGGGAATTCCGCAGGCAAGACGGGTAAGCTTGATGTCCTTGCCCCGGAGCGTGTCAAGCAGATAGGCAGCGGTCGCCTCTCCCGGCACGGTCGAGCTGGTGGCAATGAGCACCTCCGCCACCTGCTGCCGGCCAAGGCGATTGACCAGTTCATGAATCTTAAGCTCTTCCGGCCCGATGCCGTCCATGGGGGCCAATACCCCATGCAGGATATGATACTGGCCCTTGAATGATCCCGTTTTCTCAATGGCCATCAGATCGGCCGGATCCTCAACAACACAGATCAGACTGCTGTCCCGTTGCGGGTCAGCACAGATCGCGCAGGGTTCCGTCTCCGAAAAGGCGAAACAGTTGCTGCAGAGCCGGATCGTCTCATGCAGAGCCGCCAGATCACGGGCCAGGGCCTGAGCCTCCGCGGCAGGGCGCCGCAAAAGATACAGGGCAAGACGGGTTGCGCTTTTTTTCCCCACTCCGGGGAGTCGGTGCAGATCAGCAATCAGCCTGCCAAGGGCGGGAGGCACCACGTTCATTGGCCATCACCCGCCGAACATGCCCGGAATATTCAGGCCAAGACCGCCGGTCAGCCGTCCGATTTCAGACTGGGTCATCTCCTTGACCCGGCGCATGGCATCATTGACCGCTGCCGCAACCAGATCCTGCAACATCGCCTGCTCATTGGGATCAATGGCCTCTTTTTCAATGCGCAGGGACACAACCTCGAATTTGCCATTAACGGTAACGGCGACCATGCCGCCGCCGACAGTTGACGTAACGGTTTTTCCGGCAAGCTCCTCCTGCTTCTTGCTCATCAGATGCTGAAATTCCTGCGCCCGCTTAAGAATCGAATCCATATCCATAAAATTTGTCCTATTGGTCTTATTGGTCTTGCTGGTCCTGTTGGTCTTATTGGTCCTATTAGCCTTACTGGTCCTGTTGGTCGTACTGAACCTACATACTCATCAGAGTACTTAGACCAGTCAGACCAGTCAGACCAGTCAGACCAGTCAGACTAAACCTACCTGAACCTCGGCCCGGTGCGTATCGCCCCGACCTGCCCTCCGAAAATATCCATCGTCATCTGCACCAGCGGATCATTGGCCAGTGCTCTTCTCTCTTCCTTGGGCCCATCGTGCACGGCCTCTCCCTCCTTACCGCCATCACCCTTCCCGCCCCGGCTGCTGATCTTCACCCGCAGCTCCTTCTGGAAATAATCCAGGGCATACTCGGTTAGATCCTTCACATTTTCGGACTTCTGCAGCAGGGTGCAGTCAGAGGGGTTGTCAAACCTGAGGAGAAGATCCATCCCCTCTTCCCGAGGATTTTCACAGATCCGCAACACCTGGGCCATCCAGGGCTTTCTTTCCTTGACATACCCCACAAAACCTTCCCAGTTTTTACGGACATCCTTTGTGTGTGCATGAAGGGCGACAGGATCGTTTTTCTTCTCGAGCGCCGTGGTTTCGGCAATTTTCCCAACCAGCTCCTCCAGCTTTTTCACCTTGCTGTCGAGCTCGGGCTCGGAATCCCCCGGCACGGCGGGAAAACTTTCCGGAGGAGGCGCGGCTGGGGCCTTGGCTACTTCCTCCTGCTGATTGGCCTTTTTCTCTCTCAGGACAAGACCGCCGCTTGTCTGGGCCGGATTCACGCCCCCACTCTTCAGCATGTCATCCAGGCGGGCCAGCAGGGCAGCGGCGGGCGTCACCTGCCCAACCTGCACGGCCCTGACAAAAACCATCTCCAAAACCAGACGGGGATGGGCCGAGTATTGCATCTCGCTGATTCCCTTAAAAAGCAGCTGAAAGAGCAGGGCCAGGGTTTCCCTGCTCTGCCCGGTGCCGAGCTCGCGCATCTCCGCCAGTTCCTGGTCGGAAACATCAAGCAGCGTTTCCGGCTGCGGACTGGTGCGACAGACCAGCAATGCCCTGAAATAGGCCAGCAGATCAGAGGCGAAGCGTTTCAGATCAATGCCGGCCCCATAGATTTTTTCCAGCAGTTCAAAACAGCGGGCCAGGTCTCCTGCCAACAGCGCCTGGGCCAGAGTGGCAAAAATCCGCTGATCCACCAAACCGAGAACCTGGACGACATCCTCTTCCGACACCTGATTGCCGCCAAAGGAAAAGACCTGATCCAGCAGACTCAGGCCGTCACGTATGCTGCCATCGGCCTCCCGGGCGATCATCTCGATAGCCTTGTGGGGGATAGCCACCTCTTCCCGGGCGGCAATCTTTGCAAAAAAGCTGACGAGATCAGCGGCGGCAACCCGCTTTAATTCATAACGCTGACAACGGGAAAGGATGGTAATGGGAACCTTATGCAGTTCCGTGGTGGCGAACATGAAATAGACATGCTCAGGAGGCTCCTCCAGGGTTTTCAACAGGGCGTTGAAGGCCTCCGTGGTGAGCATGTGCACTTCATCGATGATGATGACCTTGAAACGGCTTTTGGTGGGAAAAAACCGGATATTCTCCTTCAGCTCGCGGATTTCCTGGATACCCCGGTTGGATGCCCCGTCGATTTCATGCAGATCCACCGCGGAACCCGCGGTGATCTCCCGGCATGACTCACACAGGTTGCAGGGCTTATCCTCGCCCTCGCCCTCGCCCTGGCAGTTGATGGCCTTGGCCATGATGCGGGCCAGGGTGGTCTTGCCCACGCCGCGCACCCCGGAGAAAATCATGGCATGGGCAACCCGGTTGAGCCTGAGTCCGTTCCGCAGGGTGCGGACAATCGGCTCCTGCCCAACCACATCGGCAAAGGTCTGGGGCCGCCATTTACGGGCTAAGACGAGATAGGACATGGGCAAGTGGCAAGGATGAAGGCTTGGTTAAAAGTCAATGTTCATGACGATACAGGATGAGAACGTCAAAAAAAGAAGATAAAAAAATGATAGCCAGGCACCCCCGCGGCACACAGAGGGGATTCACTACCGCTGCTTCCTCCCGGACCTGACGGGGTTCATGAGCCTCTGTTGCGCGGGACCCGGCTATCAAACTCTTGAAAATCATGAAACAGAGTTAAAGGTTACCCTGACAATATGTATTTTTTTTGCATTTTACACTTTTTTCCAGCCCTTGCAAGAGGGAAGAAAAAAATAGTGGCGGAGAAGGAGGGATTCGAACCCTCGGTACGTTGCCGTACACACGATTTCCAGTCGTGCACCTTCGGCCTCTCGGTCACCTCTCCGCTGAAGAGGATTTGCAAAGAGAGACACTCTACAAACAAAGTGCGGATTTTGAAAGTGGAAAAACAGATGATCCGCTATTTTTTTCTTTTGCGCTGAAAAAAATCCTTTAAAACCGCGGAGCATTCCCCGGCCAGCAAACCTCCCGCCACTTCCAGGGTATGATTCAACCGGCCGTCCCGGCCCACGTGATAGAGAGACATCATGCCGCCGGCCTTGGGGTCATCCGCCCCGTACACCACGCGGCTGACCCTGGCATGAACCAGGGCTCCGGCGCACATGACACAGGGTTCGATGGTGACATAAAGGGTCGTGCCGCTCAGCCGGTAATTGGTCAGTTTCTGTCCGGCCTGGCGCATGACCAGCATCTCCGCATGGGCAGTGGGATCATTATATTCAATGGGCCGGTTGCCGTCACTGGCCACGACTGCGCCATCAGCGCCGACCAGCACCGCGCCCACGGGCACCTCCCCCCGCTCCGCCGCCAGACGGGCCTGGACCAGGGCAAGCTCCATGTAGCGGCTCTCACGGCAATCCGCCATCACTCTCCGCTTTCCTGGCGCTTCTGCTTATTGGCATGGTTGGCCGCATGCCAGCCGGCCACGCATCCTTCACCCACCGCTTTGGCCATCTGCAGGGGCGGCCCGGCAATATCCCCGGCCGCATACACCCCGGCCAGATTGGTTTCCTGGCGCTTGTTGGTGTCGATATAGGAGAAAGTTTCCATATCGAGCTGGACCCCCAGATTGGTGGCCAGCTCCATGGCCCCCTTGGCGCCAAGCTCAACAAAGACGCCTTCAACCTCCAGCAGTGCATCGTCTTCCAGCAGCAGTTTTTCCACCCCGTTTTCGCCGATGATCTCCTTGACCCAGCTGCCCTTGTGCACCTTTACCCCGCTCTCTTCCAGTTTTCTGGCCAGTTCTTCGGAAACGGACAGCTCCCTGGCGACCAGATGCACCTCGGCGGCATATTTCAGCAGGGTAAGAGCCCCGTCCACCGCCGCGCTTTCGTTGCCCACCACGGCCACCTTGGCGTTACGGAAGAAATTGGCGTCACAGTCAACGCAGTAGCTGACCCCCTTGCCCGTCAACTCCTTTTCCCCCTTGACCCGGAGCTTGGTCTTGTGGGTGCCGGTGGCCAGAATGACGGTGCGGCCACGGTACGCCCCGCTCTCGGTGCGAACCTCGAAATGGTCATCGTTCTGGGCAATGCCCAGCACGTCTTCCTCGACAAAACAGGCGCCAAACCGGGTGGCCTGATTCAAGCCCACCTTGAGCATCTCGTGACCGTCGGTGATCCCGTCGACACAGAGATAGTTTTCCACATGGGCCGAGGAGATGGCGCTTTTATGCGGACGGCCGAGAATGAGCACCGTGGCCTTTTTGCGGACGGCATGCACGGCGGCCTGCAACCCGGCGGGTCCCGCCCCGACGATAATGACATCAATGAATTCAGACATATTTCATCCCCTTTACGGTAAGGTTTCAGGTTCCCTTCAGGTTTGAAGGTCTTCCGCCGACAACCTCCGGAAAATACCTTTTTACGTAGCAGTCAATTTTGAGTATGTTAGCGTCATACATTAATGTCCCTTTCCATGAATGTCAAAAAAGATGGCGTCGTAAAAAATCCGATCTACTGCGTTGCAGCGCATTTTTGTTCGTTCGGCATACCACATGTATTGCCTCACTCTCAAAAATACACTACGCCTTGTATATCGAATTTTATTACCTAGCCATCTGGGCTTTGTCGCCGACTTTTTACGGATTTATCAAAAAAACAATGGTATGAAATTTCTCGCCGACCTGCACATCCACTCACCCTTTTCCCGCGCCACCAGTAAGGAAAGCGATCTGGCCGGACTCTTTGCCTGGGCGCGGGTGAAAGGCATCCATCTCATCGGCACCGGTGATTTTACCCATCCCGGCTGGTTTCAGCATTTAAAGGACAATCTTGTCCCGGCCGAGCCCGGTTTGTACCGGCTGAAAAACGAAAATCTTCCTCCTGCCTTCCCGCAGGGTGCGCCTGAAGCAATTGGGGTCCGCTTCATTCTGACCACGGAGATCAGCTCCATTTACAAGCGCCATGACAGGGTGCGCAAGGTCCACAATATCCTCTTTGCCCCTGATTTCGCCGCGGTTGAGAAAATAAACCGGAGGCTGGCCGCCATCGGCAATATCGAGTCGGACGGCAGGCCCATCCTGGGCCTCGACTCCCACGATCTGCTTGAGATTGTTCTGGAAGAGGCGCCCCATGGCTTCCTGGTGCCCGCCCATATCTGGACCCCCTGGTTTTCCCTGTTCGGCTCCAAATCGGGTTTTGACTCCATCGAGGAATGTTTCGGCGATCTCGCCAGCCACGTGTTTGCCCTGGAAACCGGGCTCTCGTCGGATCCGGACATGAACCGTCTCGTTTCAGCCCTCGACCGCTTCACCCTGATTTCCAACTCCGACTGCCACTCCCCTGCCAAACTGGGACGGGAGGTCAATCTCTTTGACTGCGATTTCGATTTTTTCAGCATGAAAGAGGCCCTGAAAAATCCCGCTCAAGGTTTTGCCGGCACCATGGAATTTTTTCCGGAAGAAGGCAAGTATCACCTGGACGGACACCGCAACTGCAAGGTCTGCCTGGAGCCCCTGGAGACAAAGAAACACCATGGCATCTGCCCCGTCTGCGGCAAACCGCTGACCATCGGGGTCAGCCACCGGGTCATGGATCTGGCCGACCGGCAAACCCCTTTTTATCCGGAAAACAGCCCGGCCTTCAACAGCCTGATCCCCCTGCAGGAAGTTCTGGGCGAGATCATGGGCAAAGGTCCGGCCACCAAAGGGGTTCTTGAACTGTACCGGAAGGTTGTCAACCGTTTCGGCTCGGAGTTCAACATCTTTCTCCATGCGCCCTTGGAAGAGATCGCCGCCTTTTCTCCCCTGCTTGGCGAGGCCATGGCCCGGATCAGGACAAACAAGGTTATTCGCCAGCCCGGTTTTGACGGGCAGTTCGGCGTTATCCACGCCTTTGGGGAGGGGGAAATAGACAGGCTGCGCGGCCAGGCCGATCTTTTTGCCGGTGCAGCCCGAAAAAGACCAGCCCCCGCAAAACCAACACCGGTGGCCGGGCAACTGCCGCTTTCCCTGCCCCGGCCGGCAGTGGAAAAGAAGACCAGGACCAGCAACCCCGATCAACAGGCGGCCATCGACAGCACCGCACCCCGGATTCTGGTCTCGGCGGGACCGGGGACCGGGAAAACCCACACCCTTGTTTCCCGGATGGTTCACCTGTTGCGGGAGAAAAAAATCCCGGCCGGGCACCTGTTCGCCATCACCTTTACCAATCGGGCGGCCGCTGAGATGAAGGAACGGCTCGCCAGCCGGGTGGGGGAGCTGGCCGAGATGGTTTTTGCCGGCACCTTTCACCGCTTCTGCCTGGAATGGCTGAGGCAGGAGAGGCCGGAACTGGCAGTCATCGGCGAGGAAGAACGGGAACTGCTGCTGAAAAGGCTCTTCCCGGCTAAAACAGCAAATGAAATTAAAAAAACAGGAGGCGCCATCGCGGCACAGCTCGCCTCAGCCGAGCCAGACGTAGAACATGAAAACCGGGAAGATGCTGACCGTTATCTCCTGGAATTGCACAAACTTGGCGCAATCGACCTGGAGGCGATCATCCCCTCTTTCGTGGCCAGACTAAAAACCGGCGATACTTTCAGCCAAATGGTGCGCAGCCGGGTCAGATATCTCTTTGTGGACGAGTTCCAGGACGTGAACCGGGCGCAGTACGAGCTTGTCACTCTGCTTGCCGGCTCCGCCGCCATCTTTGCCATCGGTGACCCGAACCAGGCGATTTACGGGTTTCGCGGCAGCGACCTCAATTTCTTTTTCCGCTTTGCCGCGACAGACAATACCCAGTGCCTGGCCTTGACCCGCAGCTACCGCTCAGGGTCCGCCATTCTCGAAGCGGCGGGAGCGGTGATCGGTCACAACAGGATTAAAGGGGATGCCGCACTTGCGCCGCAGCAAAAGGAAACCGGCCAAGTCACGCTCTATCCGGCCCCGACCGGCAAGGGTGAGGCGGAACATGTCGTCATGGAGATCGAAAAAATCATGGGCGGCATTTCCAGTTTCTCCATGAACTCGGGACGTTCCCAGGGAGAAGAATCAGACTTCGGTTTCCGTGATATCGCTGTACTTTACCGCCTGGCCCGGCAGGCTGACCATCTGGTTGAGGCCCTGGCCCGCCGGGGCATCCCCTTTCAGATTACCGGCGCGCGTCCGTTTTTCATGGAAACAAGGCTGCGGCCTCTCTATTACTGGACCCTTGCCGCCGCGGGCCGAGCGACAATGGCCGATTATCTCGCCCTGTGCCGGGAGGTCCCCGGCCTCGGCCAGACGACTCTGTCCGCGCTGGAAAGAACCATACCGCTCAACACCCGTGATTTCCTCGGGGAGGCGCTGGCCCTTGATCTTGCGGCCAAACAGCGCCACGGTCTGCACCAGCTCACGGAGCTGCTCCGTTGTTTCCCGGAGAACGCGGCGCAAGATCTGCCCCGCGCCTTGCTGCCGGTTTTTGCCTTTTTCAACATCGATCGCGACCCCGCCGACAGCAGACGTTTTTTTGAACTGGCCGGCGCCTTCGGTTCCCTGCCCTCCTTTGCCCTGCATCTTGCTGAAAACGCCAAGGCGACCATCCATGATGAGCGGGCCGAGGCGGTTTCGCTCATGACCTTGCACAGCGCAAAAGGGCTTGAATTCCCCGTGGTTTTTATCACCGGCCTGGAGGATGGTCATCTCCCCTGCCGGTTGCCCGGCTGTGATCCGGAAGAGGAACGCCGACTTTTTTACGTGGGCATGACACGGGCCCAAAGAATGCTTAATCTATCATATTCGCGGCAGGGAGAACCTTCGCCTTTTCTGAGCGAGATACCTCCGCCCCTGCTGAAAATCATGGCCCCTGAAAATGTCAAACGGAGGAAACCGGCGGCGAAACAGCTCAGGCTTTTTTGATACGGGCATTATGGATGAAGGTAGGCCGGGAAACCTTTGCCGGCGGAAGATAGCGGGAAGTAAATCATGAGTGAAATCGGACAGAAAAAGATAAAAATCGGCACGGCTTCCGTGGGCCTGATAGGTCTTGACCAGGCCATGCGGCAGGCACTAGCCCGCGAGCTGGCCGCGGACGAGGCCGTGGATTTTCTTTACAACGCCGTCAGCCGGGAAAATTATATCCCCGCCACAGCCGCTGATCTGTACCGAAAGGCCCTGGGCCGGGAATACGAGCGGGCCAGAAGCGGCGGCGGCCAGAGCCATCAGCAGCTCACCATCAAGATACTGGGGCCCGGCTGCGTGAGCTGCAACAAACTCAACACCATGATCTTTGACATCATGCAGCGGCTCGATATTGCAGCCGACATCGAGCAGATCCACGATCTCGACGAAATCTGGCGTCACGGCGTCATCACCACGCCTGCGCTTATCATCAACGGCCGGATCAAAAGCTCGGGCCGCATGCCTCCTCCGGCTGAAGTGGAACAGTGGCTGCTGGAGGCATCCGGCGCTTGACCCGGATAAAGGAACGATCAGCCATGCCATTATTTGATTCAGCAAAAAATGCAGCCCAAGGCTTTATGTGGAAAATCCCGGTCATCGACTTGCCAAATGGCCTGGTCATCGTGGCCCTGCTGCTTGTCGTCTACTGGTGTTTGCGAAAAACCAAAAAAAAGGCCCCCTTCCCGCAATTCTGCAAAGATTGCCTCTCGCTGGGCAAAAGTCTGCTCAGCCGTTCCTGTTACTGCAGGATGCAATGCAACTACCATCCCGAGCACCGGCACTCGGCCTACAAGTCCTATTTCCAGAAGAAGTCCGGCTGAGGGGGGGCGGCCGCCTAGTCTCCGCGAAAAGCTCTCACCTGGTTACGCCCCATTTCCTTGGCCTCATAAAGGGCCTGATCCGCACCCTCGGCAAGCATGCAGGTCAGCTTGTACATGGGATCGTCGTCCGGCGGTTTGCAGAAAATGGCGTGCCTGTTAAGGTCCCCCGCCGCAATATCCTTCCAGGCAATATCAAGTTCGCAAACGCCGATGCTGACCTCAACGGTGATTGAAACATTGTGCGGGTCGCCATCCGTTTCCCGCTGCATGAAGGTCATCGGTTTTTTGGAAATTTCCATCCTGATCGTTTCGCCTTTTTTCAAACCGTTTTTTTCATTGGTGCCGATGAGAAACAGGGCAAACTCGTCACCGCCGAGCCTGATGGGGGAATCAATGCCGGCACGGCAGTTATTCTGCACGATAGCGGCGACTTTCTGCTGGGCCCTGTCGCCGATGAAATGACCGTGCGTGTCGTTAATCTCCTTAAACCTGTCAATATCAAGCAGCATCAAGGAAAAAGGAACCCTGCCTTTCTTATCCAGATACGTCTGGACGATTTTGGGCAGCTCCTGGTCAAAGAAACGCCTGTTGAAAATGCCGGTCAGCTTGTCGATAATGGCGTTTGACTCCAGCACCAGCAGGCTTTCCATGGAAAGTTCCATCTTCTCCTGGGTTGTTTTCGCCTTTTCGTTGAGTTCCGTGAAACTTTCCTCGACAATATGCAGGATTTGGTTCCTGCTGGTTGCCGATTTAATCGATTTCAAGGTATCCGCCTTGATGGTGTCGATCATGCCACAGGCATCGGCCTTGCTGATAATGGCGGCGAGCTGATGCAGATTTTTGCCGATGGCGTCAAGGAGCTGGGCATTAAAGTCCTGCTCTTCCTTCAGGGCCCGGGCCGTCCCGCTTTTTTTCAGCTTGTCGACCTCATCAAGAAAATCCCTGCCAAGGCTTTCAACCTGGGCCTTGTCTTTGTTGCTTACGAGCTTGAGATATTCTTCAAAGGACTCTTTCACCAGTGTTTGCTGTTCATGGGACAGGCAGCTGACTCCGTCGAGATTTCTGATAAAGTGCCCGATCTGCAGCCAGACCGAGTCATAAGGCAAGCCCCTTTCCTTCAAGGCGGCGCAGACGGAATTACAGGCTATGAGCGGAGAAGCGACCAGGATGGAATTTTTTTTGGCAGCCATATTTTTTCTTGTGATGTTTGATGAACTCGTAAAAAGTCGGCGACAAAGCCCAGATGGCTAAGTAACAAAATTCGATATACAAGGCGTAGTGTATTTTTGAGAGCGAGGCAATACATGTGGTATGCCGAACGAACAAAAATGCGCTACAACGCAGTAGATCGAATTTTTTACGACGCCATCATGTTTAAGAGCCGTTACGAAATAACATGGCCATTTTTTCAATGCATTTCTCTGGCCATGTTTTTTTTACAACGGCTTATGTATGTTGATCGCTTGGAAAATGGGAAAAATTCAAGCTAGCACAGAGCAGAGAGGCCTGTAAAGCAAAACCTGCATTGCCTCTACACCTCGCGCAGCGACAGGGCGATGCGTTTTCTCTCCCGGTCCACCTCAACAACGCGGACCATCACCTGCTGTCTCACCTTGACCACCTCCGCCGGATCGCGGACAAAACGTCCGGCCAGCTGACTGATGTGGATCAGGCCGTCCTGGTGCACCCCGATATCCACAAAGGCGCCGAATCGCGTGACATTGGTGACGATGCCGGGCAGCTTCATGCCGGGCCGCAGATCATCCATCCCCCTGACCCCTTCGGCAAAGGAGAAAAGCGAAAAGCAGGGCCGGGGATCACGGCCCGGCCTGTCAAGCTCGGCCATGATATCGGTCAGGGTCGGCAAGCCGATTAAATCCGAGACATAGCGGGAAATATCGATCCGTTTTCTCATGGTTTCCTGCCGCAGCAGATCAAACACGGTGCAGCCCGCATCCCTGGCCATCTGTTTTACCGTACCATACCGTTCCGGATGCACGCCGCTGCCGTCCAGGGGATTTTCCGCCCCGTGGATGCGAAGAAAGCCGGCGCATTGTTCAAAGGCCCTGGCCCCGAGCCGGGGCACATCGAGCTGCTGCTTTCTGCCGGTGAAGGGACCGTGCCCGTCCCGCCAGGTGATGATGTTTCTGGCCAGGGCCGGACCCAGCCCGGAGACAAAGGTGAGCAGCTCCATGCTTGCCGTGTTGATCTCCACCCCGACGCTGTTAACGCAGCTTACCACCACGTCCTCCAACCCTTTTTTAAGTTCACTCTGATTGACGTCATGCTGGTACTGGCCGACGCCGATGGACTTGGGATCGATTTTTACCAGCTCAGCCAGCGGGTCCTGCAGCCGCCTGCCGATGGAAACCGCGCCGCGCACCGTCAGGTCGAGATCGGGAAACTCAGCCCTGGCCGCGTCGGAGGCCGAATAAACCGAGGCGCCGCTTTCATCCACCATGGTAATGATGATATGCGCGGGCAGGGCAAGGGCCCGGACAAAATCCTCGGTTTCCCGCCCCGCCGTGCCGTTGCCGATGGCGATGGCTTCGATGGTGTATTTCCCGCACAACTCAACCACGATCCTGCCCGCCTCCTCACTCTTCTGTTGGGAAAGGGCCGGATAGATGGTGGTAAAAAAAAGGAGCTTGCCCTGCCCGTCCAGACAGGCCAGTTTTGCCCCGGTGCGAAATCCGGGATCAAGGGCCATGACGCGCTTCTGCCCCAGGGGCGGGGCCAGCAGCAGCTCTCTGAGATTGCCGGCAAAGACCTCTATCGCCTCCCGGTCCGCCCGTTCTTTCAAAGCGGCGCGCAAGTCGTTTTCCAGGGAGGGGGCGAGCAGCCTCCGGTATCCGTCTTCCACGGCCAGGGCCACCTGTCTGCCTGAAAAATCATCCCTTTTCACGTAGTGCCTGCGCAACAGGGGCAGCACCTCCGTTTCCGGGGGACGGCAGGAAAGGGAGAGCGCCTTCTCATGCTCGCCGCGGAACAGGGCGAGAATCCTGTGTCCCGGTGTTTTTGCCGCCGGTTCCCGCCAGTCGAAATAATCGCGAAACTTGGCCGCGCTTTCCTGGTTTTTCTTCACCACCGTGGAAACGATGATGCTTTTCCCGGCAAAAATGGCGCGCAGCCTGGCCCGGATGACCGCATCCTCACTGATCCACTCGGCAATGATGTCGCGGCTGCCGGCCAGGGCCTCGTCGGCTGTTTGGACTTCTTTTTCAGGGTTGATGAAGCTATCCGGCGGCAAAGGCTTGCCGGTCTGGAGAAAAATGGAGCGGGCCAGGGGCTCCAGCCCCTTCTCCCTGGCCATCATGCCGCGGGTTCTCCGCTTGGGCCGGAAAGGCAGGTAGATATCCTCAAGGATGACAAGAGATTGCGCGCCGGTAATCGCCGTGCGCAACTCATCAGTCAACAGTCCGCGTTCGTCAAGGGAAGAGAGAACAGACTGCCTCCGTTTATCAAGCTCCGCCAGCCTGCCCAGCAGATCGCGGATCATTGCGATCTGCGTCTCATCAAGCGTCCCGGTAGCCTCCTTCCGGTATCTGGCGATAAAGGGGACAGTCCCCCCCTCGTCAAGCAGCTTGGCCGCGGCCGCCACCTGAGAGGCTTTTACCCGCAGCTCTCCGGCAATGATTTCATGGTGCTGTTTATCCTGTTCCATGGGTGTGATTTTTTCCATAAATGGGAAGGTTAAGAGTGAAGACGGCTTACGCCCATTGCCCCTCTTCGCTTTTCCCCCCGCCGTCGAGCACCGTTCGGACCTTGAAGGCCATGTCGTGCAGATTGAGGGGTTTCATCATATAGGCCCGCATGCCCAGGCCCATGGCCCGCTCCCTGCTCATCTGATCGCTGAAGCCGGTGCAGAGAATGACCGGGAGGGAGGGCCTGATCTCCATGAGCCGGACCGCCAGTTCGCCGCCGGTCAGACCGGGCATGGTCTGGTCGGTTATGACCAGGTCATACTTGTCCGGACTTTCCGTAAACACCCGGAACGCCTCCTTGCTGTCCGTCAGCCCTTGCACCGTATAGCCAAGACGCCGGAGCATCTTGAGCGCCAGCTGCATGATCGACTCATCGTCGTCCACCACGAGAATGGTTTCCGTGCCCCGGGGCAGGGCAACAAAACTGCCGTCCTGCCGGTCTCCTGGCACACCGGCAGGAACAACCGGCAGACAGACCTTGAAAAGGGCGCCCTGCCCCTTCTCGCTGTGCACCTCTATCCGCCCGTGATGGGCCTTGACGATGCCATGCACCAGGGCCAGCCCCAGTCCGGTTCCCTTGCCCAGCTTCTTGGTGGTGAAGTACGGTTCAAAGATCCGCTCCCGCGTCGTCCCGTCCATGCCATGGCCGCTATCCTTCACCGTCAGGCAGGCATAGCGTTCCGCGGCAAGCGGACCCTGCGGTAAATGCTGGTTGTCCATGGCCTCCTCCCGCAGCGTCACCTCAAGCACTCCCCCTGTTTGTTCCATGGCATGGAAGGCATTGGTGCAGAGATTCATGATCACCTGATGAATCTCCGTCGGATCGGCGAGGACCGGCCCACAATGCGGATCGATATCATGATTGATGGTGATGGTGGCGGGCAGGGAGGCGCGCAAAAGCTTCATGCTCTCCTTGATGATGGGCTGCAGGGAAAGAGTTGTGTACTCCTGTTCCCGCCGACGGCTGAAGGTAAGGATCTGCTGGACCAGTTCCTTGGCCCGCAGCGCCGCCTTCAAGACCTCGTCCACGTTCCAGCGGCTCCTTTCCTCTTCCGTCATTTCCTCCCGGGCGATCTCCATGTAGCCGATGATGGGCGTGAGGATGTTGTTGAAATCATGGGCAATGCCGCCGGCCAGGGTGCCGATGGCCTCCATCTTCTGGGCCTGCCGGAGCATGACGGCCATCCGCTCCCGTTCTTCGTCCTCCTTGATGCGCTCCAGTTCGGCCACGGCCCTGGCCTGCAGGATGTGCATAATGTCTTGCGTCCGGGGCGGAGGATTTAGCCGGGAACGGGAGATGCCGCAGAGAATGCCCATCGGCTCCTTGTTTCTGCCGATGAGCGGGATAGCGGCATAGCCCTCGGCGCCCATCGTGGCGAGATCCCGGTCCTCCGGAAAAAGCTTGGTAACCTGCTCGGGGAAAACGCAGTAGCCCTTGCGGCTGACATCCGCGCAGGGCGTGCCCCGCAGGGCATAGGAAAAACCGGAGACGGGCTTGGTGTCCAGCACCATGGCGCAGGCGGTAACAGTATCCCCGGTCTCGCTCAGTCTGCCGAGGATGGCGCACTCGCAGCCGAGAAATTCGCAGAGGTTGCGGACGATGGTATCAAACAGCTCCTGGCCGGTGAGTCCGGCCGCGCTTTCCGACAGCATCAGCACGGTCTTCTCCGCCTGCCGGTTCACCTCCAATTCCTGCAGCAGGGTCTGCCGCATCCTGTTGATGGCGTCCACCACCAGGCCTATTTCATCCTGTTCCGCGGAGCGCGACCTGCGGGACAGGACAAGGGGGCTGCCGAGCCGGCCCAGGTTGAGGGAACCGGCATAGTCGGCCATGGCCGTGAGATAGCGGCCCACCATATAATAAAAAAGGGTGAAGATAAAGGCAGAGACAAAGAAGGTTTTGACCGCCTGGGTAGCAAGGATGACCACCACCCGGTCCAGCAAACGGGCGTACACCCCGTCCAGCCCGGCGGCCACCGCCAGGGAGCCGAGCTCCATCTCCTGGCCACGGTGCGGATAGCGGAGGGGAAATTCCTTCCGCACCGCCTTCCCCGCTACCTGCGCGCCCGCGGTCAAAAATGGGGCGCCATCCTTGCGGATCTCCACCTGACGGATATCGGGCAAATCAAGAATGCCATGAAGCTGGACGTCAAGCCCTCTTTCGTTAAAAGTCCAGAGCGCCTCGCTCAGGCTTTTCAAATAACTTTTTTCGATCAGACCGAGGGTGGCGTGGATGTCATGCAGATCCCGCCGGTACTCGAAGAAAAGCTGCACGCCCGTGCTGAACAGGGTGACCAGCGAGCTGAACAGAACGATATAGATAATAAAACGGCGGCCGATGCTGTGCCAAAAGAAGGAGGACGGCGCATTTGTCTTTTTTTTCGGGAATACCATGGGAATAGAGGTAAAAATTATTTCTGGACAACAAGTTAACGGACAATCGCCTGCTCGTAGCGGTCAAGCACCTGGCGGTGGATGCGGCCGTAGCTCCCGTCCTGCTTCATCTTCCGCAGTTCACCATCAATACGGGGAATAAGGGACTGGTGTTTTTTGTGCAGATAGAGAAACCAGTCCCCGGTGAGAAGGGGCGGCGAGAGGATGCGGATGCCCTTGATCCCCAGCCGCTTGACGGCATCCAGGCCCACCAGACGGTCGATGAGGGCGATCTCTATCCGGCCCTGATCAAGCATCATGAAAAGCTGATCGATGGTGTCCACGCTGATCCGGGCGGGATGCTCCCCGGTGGCGCGTTCCAGAATCTTCCAGCCGGTGACGATACCCAGTGCATAGGGGGCAAGACTTTCCGGGCCGGTCACCGGAAAATCCCGCTCCCTGCTGAAAACGACCATCTCGTAGCCCATGACGGCCTCGGTGGTGCGCACCAGATTGGTGTAAGTGTTGTCCAGACCGGCGATACGACAGGTATCGCCGTCATCAATACCGGCATTGGCGTTCTGCAGGCAGCGTTCCGCGGGCAGGATCTGGATCTCGAAGGCGATCCCCAGCCTGGCAAAAAGTTCCTGATAGAGAAGATCGAGAAAGCCGCTCTTGTCATAGGAGGTAACCGGGGGGAAAGCAGAGGTGTTGAGCACCAGGGGGGCATCCCCGGCAGAGACCCGGACCGGCAGACAGAGAAGAAGGAAGAGCAGCAGGAAGACACCGTTTTTGATCATAACTCATCTCACTTAAGCTTGCTGGTTGTCAGACAAACGCTTCCCGGTCATTTTTTTGTTTGCTTAACTCTAACAGAAACGGCAAATGAAAGGCAATCGCCTTTTTTGGTCTTTCCCGGACAATCCCCCGGAGCGTCATGGCTGTTCCCGCCCCCCGGCTTTCATTAACTCACTCCGAGGCCAGGGCTTTGCGGCGGGCCTCGGCAACCTTCTCCGTCTTGCCCAGCCTGGCGTATATCTTTTCCAGCGTCACCCAGTTCTTTCTTGTCAACTCACGGTCATCACCGGCCAGAGTGTTGGATTTCAGGCAGAACTGCTCGGCCTGCCCGTAGTCATCCTGTTTGAGTTTCAACAGGGCCATTTCCCGCCAGAGTTTGGCATCGCGCGGCGCAAGCCGCAAGGCGCGTTCGAGCGCCATCTCTGCCCGGCTGAACTGGCCTGCCTGTTCGGCCTGCCGGGCGGAGACCAGCAGGGCGCCTGCTGCCGCGCCGCTCTCCTTCTCCCGGCTGGCTGCCGCCTCTTCCTGCCTGGCGGGACTCTCCTCCTGCCTGGGGGTGGACACCCCCTCAACAGGAGCCCGCCTTGCGCAGCCGTGCAGAGGCAGGGTTATTGCTGACAGCAGAATCACCAGACGGAAGATATGCCATAAACGTCCGACCTTGCCGCATTTCATATCTTTGCTTTTCCCTCGTTTGCCATCAACGGAACCAGCCGCGTATCGTATTGAAAATGCTGGCGCCGGCATCTTCAATCTTTTCAACAAGCGGAGAGGCTGACGGTCTCTCAGCCCCCTGCGGCATGCTGCCGGCGATAAAGGGCAGGAGGAGCTCGGCCCTCCCCTCGCTGCCGGACTGAGCAAAACCACGCAAATCCGCTTTGCCCCATTCAATGCCCGGCGGTTCGGCCAGCTCCAGAACCTGGGGGTGCAGAGAGCGCATGATGTTGCCCCACGCCACCAGGGCGCCGGTCGCGCCGGTAAGCCCGGTGGGCTTGTTGTCGTCGCAACCTATCCAGACCACGCCCAGCCGGTCGCCGGTAAAGCCTACAAACCAACTGTCCCGCAGGTCATCGGAGGTTCCTGTTTTTCCGGCAGCCTGCAGGGAGTCCGGCAGATAAGCGCCAAGCCCCCGGCCTGTTCCCTCGCTCACCACCTTCTTTAAGGCGGTGTTGAGCAGGAAAACAAGTTCCGGTCCAAAACGCTGTTCCACGCTCAGCCCGTAACGTTTGACCAGTTTGTTGTCCGCGGTCAGCACCTCGCCGATCACCCGCTGCGGCAGATAGAAGCCCCCGGAGGCCAGGGTCTGATACATCTGGGACACCTCAAGGGGAGTCATGGGCGCGGCGCCGAGTAGAAAGGAGGGAAGCGGGGGGAAATCCCTGTCCACCCCCAGAAGCCTGACATTTGCTGCAACTTTTTCCACCCCGATATCCATGCCGGTCCTGACCGTGGCCAGGTTATAGGAGTGGGCCAGGGCCTCGTAAAGCGGGACCCGGCCATGTTCTTTCTTGTCAAAATTGGCGGGCCGCCACTTTTTGCCTCCTTCATTATCCAGGGTCAAGGCCACATCCTGCACGGGGCTTGCCAGGGTATAGCCGTTTTGCAGAGCGGTCAGATAAACAGCCGGCTTGATCAGCGAGCCGATGGGACGCATGGCGTCAAGAGCCCGGTTAAAGCCGGAGTCACGGGGCTTGCGCCCGCCGGCCACGGCCAGAATCTCCCCGCCCTCCCGGCTGCTGACAACGACCGCTCCCTCAAGATCCTGGCGCTTGCCCTGCTTTTCCAGAGCGGCCAGGGTTTTCGACAGCTCTCTCTCCACCTGCATCTGCACCTGGGGATCGAGGGTGGTGAGGATTTTCAGGCCGTCCGTGGTGAGATCCTCCTCGTGGTAATCCCGGTCCAGATGGCGGCGCACCAGTGCCAGAAAGGCGGGATACCGATTAAACCCGCTCTGGAAGGTATCGCCTTCCTCAATCTTTACGGCCAGCGCTGTTTTATGTGCTTCCCGGTCAATGACCCCCTCAGCCAGCATCATGTCCAGCACCGCCTGCCTTCTTTGCAGACAGCGGTCAACATGGCGGCGCGGATCATAGTAAGATGGCCCCTTGATCAGGCCGACCAGCAGGGCAATCTGGGCCGGCGAGATATCGGCCAGATCACGGCGGAAATAAAACTGACTCGCCAATCCGAAGCCATGCACCGCCCTGCCCCCGTCCTGGCCGAGAAAAATTTCATTGGCATAGGCGGTGAGGATCTCGTCCTTGCTGTAATGCATCTCCAGCAGCACGGCCATGACGGCCTCGTTGATCTTGCGCCACAGGGTGCGCCGGTTGTCCAGAAAGAAATTCTTGACCAGCTGCTGAGTGAGGGTGCTGCCGCCCTGCACCGTTTCCCCGGCCCGGATATTGGCAAACATGGCGCGGATAACGGCCAGGGGATCAACGCCGAAATGGCGGTAAAAATGACGATCTTCAACGGCAATAAGGGTTTTAACCAGCAAATTGGGCAGATCCTTTCTCGCGAGCAGGATGCGGTCCTCATGTTCGCGGGGGTGGAAACTGCCGATGCGGGCCGGGTCAAGCCGGACCAAGGGCAACGTTTCTCCGGAATCCGTGCGTTTGATGCTTGCAATCCTCTGCCCGGAAAAGGAGACCGTGACAGCGGCCGATTTCTCCAGCCCGTCGGCAAAAGCGAAATCCCTGGTGACCAAACGGATAACATTGCCGCCACGCTCATAACCGCCCGGATCTTTTGCCGCTTGTTCCCGCCGATAGCCGCCAAGCTGCAGTTCCTCCTCAAGCGTCTCCGGAGTCAAAGCCAGATCAACATAAAGTTCCAGGGGCCGGGCATAGACCACGGCCGGGATCGACCAGCGTTTGCCGTCAAACTTCCGCCGGATCGTTTTGTCGAGATAACTGCCGTAGACGATGAAGCCAACCGTGCCGATCAGCAAGGCCAGGAGAGTCAGTTTCAAAAAAGCCGCGCGCAGGGGTCTGTATTTTTTCCTCGGCGCCTTTTTCGGACCGGTTTTTCTTTTTGTCGCCAATATGGTATCTTCCCATCAATGAAAAAATGTTGCTATGGTCAATCACGAGAAAAAAGAATATCCCACTTTGCCCGCACAACTTCAACAGCAAAATTGCCTAAACCTGAAACCATAAAACGATAAATCCATGCTGCTCATCTACCCTCCCATGGCAAAACCGTGCGAACCGCCGGCAGGCCTGGCCCAGCTGGCCGGGGCGCTGCGCGGCCATGGTCTCCCCCGCACCCTGCTGGACGGAAACCTGGAAGGGTTGCTCTTTTTACTCGCTTCCCCTGTCCCGGCTCGCGACACATGGAGCCGCCGCGCCTGCCGCCATGCGGCCGAAAACCTCGCCGCCCTGCGCACCCCTGGGCTGTACCGCAATGTTGATCGCTACCAGCGGGCGGTGACTGATCTGAACAGGGTGGTGGAGCTGGCTGGCGGACCGGATCTGTTGCTTTCCCTTGCCAACTACCAGGACAAGAGTCTTTCGCCCATCAAGAGTGAAGATCTGCTCACCGCCGCCCGTCATCCCGAGGCAAACATCTTCTACCCCTGGTTTGCCGGGCGGCTCCCGCAGGTGCTGAGCGAGGAGAATCCGGCCATGGTGGGATTTTCACTCAACTATCTGAGCCAGGCGCTCTGCACCTTTGCCATGATCGGTTTTATCAAGAGTTGCTTTCCCCGGCTGGAGGTGGTGCTGGGGGGAGGACTGGTCACCTCCTGGCTCTCCAACCCCTCGTGGCGCAACCCCTTTGCAGGATTGGTGGATCACCTGGTAGCCGGGCCCGGCGAGGGACCACTACTTGCCTTGCTTGGCAAGCGGAGGGAAGCCGAACATCACTTGCCGGATTATACCACCCTGCCGCTTGCCGGCTACCTGGCCCCGGGCTTTATTCTGCCTTATGCCGCCTCATCCGGCTGCTACTGGAACAAATGTTCGTTCTGCCCGGAAAAGGCGGAAGGAAATCCCTACACAGCGCTGCCCGTCCCACAGGTTCTTGATGACATTGCCCAGCTCATTGCCCGCACTAAACCGGCACTGCTTCATCTGCTGGACAACGCGGTCAGCCCGGCCCTGTTGCAGGGGCTGGCCGCCAACCCGCCGGGCATAAACTGGTACGGCTTTGCCCGGGTCAGCCCGCTGCTAACCGACGTCGATTTCTGCCGCTCCTTGCGCCGCTCCGGCTGTCTGATGCTTAAGCTGGGTCTTGAATCAGGCGACCAGGGCGTGCTGGATGCCATGGACAAGGGCATCTCCCTTGCCATGGTGTCCGCGGCGCTCACCGCCCTGAAGCAGGCGGGCATCGCCACCTATGTCTATCTGCTCTTCGGCACCCCGGCCGAGACGATTACCGAGGCCCGGCACACCCTGGACTTTGTCGTGGCCCACCACGAGGCCATCACCTTTGTCAATCTCGCCGTCTTCAACATGCCGGTCCGCAGCCCGGATGCGCAAAGTCTGCAGGTCAGCGATTTTTACGAAGGCGACCTTTCCCTGTACACCGATTTTAGCCACCCCTTGGGCTGGCAGCGCCAGAAGGTTCGCCATTTTCTGGACCGGGAATTCAAACGCCATCCCGTAATCAGCGCCATCATCCGCCGGGATCCTTATCTGTTTACCTCAAACCATGCCCCTTTTTTCCGCGGAGGCAAAAGCGATTAAGCGTAGCATCGTTTCAGCGTTCCAGCGCTGGAACGTTAAATACACTTGCGGTGGCGCAACAGCCGCGCTATAATCCGCGATTTTCCCCGGAGTCACCCATGATACATCTGACCAACATAACCAGGCAGCACGGGTCGCAGATCCTTTTCCAAAATGCCAGCTTCCAGATCCTTGCCGGCACCAGAACCGGCCTGGTCGGCCCCAATGGCGCCGGCAAAAGCACCATCTTCCGCCTGATCACCGGGGAAGAGGAGCCGGACAAGGGCGAGATTTCCTGCGCGAAAAAAACCGTGATCGGCTATTTTTCCCAGAATGTGGGAGACATGGCCGGCCGTTCGGCCCTTGAGGAGGTCATGGCCGCCTCATCCGGGGTTCTCCAGCTCGGCGAACAGATGCGGGAAATGGAGACGGCCATGGGCCAGGCCATGGAAGAGGACGAAATGGCAGCCCTGCTCGAGCGCTACGGCAATGCGGTGGAGGAATTCGAGCACCGTGGCGGCTATGATCTGGAAACCAGGGCACAGGCGCTTCTCACCGGTCTCGGTATCGGGCCGGAGGACTTCCATCGGCCGGTGGAGACCTTCAGCGGCGGCTGGAAAATGCGCATCGAACTGGCCAAGATCCTGACCCTCAATCCCGATGTGCTGCTGCTGGATGAGCCGACCAACCACCTGGACGTGGAATCGATCATCTGGTTGGAAGAATGGCTGACCGGCCAATTCAAGGGCGCCCTGCTCATGACCTGCCACGACCGGGATTTCATGAACCGCCTCGTCTCCCGCATCATCGAGGTGGGCAACCGCACCGTAACCACCTACAGCGGCAATTACGACTTTTATCTGCGTGAACGGGAGATCCGCCGCGAACAGCTGCTGGCCAGCTACCGCCGCCAGCAGGACATGCTGGCCAAGGAGGAGGAATTCATCGCCCGCTTTGCCGCCCGCCCGTCGCATTCGGCCCAGGTGCAGTCACGGGCCAAGAAAATCGAAAAAATCGAACGCATCGAACTCCCCCCGGAGCAGAAGGTTATCAAATTCGAATTTGGTGAGCCGCCGCGCAGCGGAGACGACGTGATGGCGGTTGACAACCTGGCTAAGATCTGGCCCCTGCCTGATGGGAAAAGCAAACCGGTCTTCTCGGGCATCACGGGCCTTGTCAGACGTCAGGAAAAAATCGCCGTGGTGGGGGTAAACGGGGCGGGAAAATCAACCTTTCTCAAGGTGCTGGCCGACCAGACCGAGCCCTCCGCAGGCAGCGTCAAGGTGGGGGCCAATGTCGGCACCGGCTACTTCAGCCAGCACTCCATGGAGCTTCTCTCGCCTGAGAAAACCGTGTTCGAAACCGTGCAGGATGCCATTCCCCAGGCCACCATCGGCGTAGTGCGCAACCTGTGCGCCGCTTTCCTCTTCCAGGGCGACGAGGTGGATAAACGCATCATTCATCTCTCGGGAGGGGAAAAGAGCAGGGTGGTGCTCGCCACCCTGCTGGCCTGTCCATTAAACCTGCTCATCCTTGACGAGCCGACCAACCATCTTGACATCCAGTCCAGGGAAATCCTGCTTGAGGCCTTGCGCAAATTCACCGGCACGGTGCTGCTTGTCAGCCACGACCGCCACTTTCTGCGCTCACTGGTAACGCGGGTCTTTGAAATCGACCACGGTGAAATGCGGGTCTATGAGGGAGATTACCGGTATTACCTGCGTAAATCGGCGGAGTTGAAAAACGCGGCGTGCGCCTGAGCACGCAGGGACGGTACGCGAACCGCCCCTACAGACGAATTACCTTCCCGCTCCTGACTTCTGGCATCAGGGGCACTTAGTCATCCTTGGTGGTATGGCAGACAAAGCAGCCGCATTCAGCACTTTCCGTGCCCGCCACGCAGGTGTCATAATCCCAGCGCAGCATATCCGGATACGGCGAGCCATGGGGACGATGACAGGAGATGCAGGTCACCACATCCTGGCCCAGATCCACTCCGGAATAATTCTTCCGGCCGGCCAGATCGGTTTTCGCCACCGGCGCCAGAGGATTGTAATCGGTATAAGCCGCATACTCACCGCTGTCAGGGATGACGACATCCGAGGGATGGCGCAGCCAGGCCCCGGCATAGTCAACGGGCTGGTCGCTGTTCATCTCATGGTGGAAATTTCCATGACAGCCGCAGCAGAACTGCCCGATGCTATAACGGGTCATGAAAAGTTCTTTGTCGTAAACAGCCGAGGTGCCGAAATAACCATTATGTTTTCCAGCGGAAGGATTCTGCTCCCAATCTTCTTCTTCAATACCCTTGACGCCATACAATGCGGGGTTAGCCATCATGGCCGGCAGCGCCCCCAGAAAACGGTACCAGCCGCCCGCGGCCTCGACAACCTCCGCGGTATCCCTGGCATGATGCCGAGGATAATGACACCCCTTACAACCGCTGCTTTCCGTGGCCAGGGTATCATGACAGGGCGAACAGCTGGTGGAGTGCCCCGGCGCGAAAAACGTCCAGGCCGGGCCGGACAGGACGCTGTCAGCTTCAGAGATGCCGTAGACATTGTGCCCCATGGCATCCCCTCCGTTCTGGGCGACCCAGTAGAAATTACCGCCGGCCAGGACGGAGGAGGCCGAGCCGTTAGGCGGATAAGTCGGCTGCACGGTGTTAAAGACGATGGGCACGCGATCGCCGTTTCCCATGTCAACGATGGTGGCGGTGCCGTTGTTGGTGTGACAACCCACGCAGTCGTCATTCAGAAGCGTTTGCTGTACACCTTTTGCACCGGGCACCATGTCCGCCCCATCCTGGCTGTTGTGCATGGTATGGCAGTTAGAGCATGGCCCCTGCACACTGGCGGATACCGGTGGCGCAAAAAGCATTAAAGCCGTCATCAAAATGGAAGCAATGGAGGCGGATTGGCTTTTCATAATTTTTTTATCATTTAATTTTTTATCATTTTTTTTTAAAAACTTATCATTTGGCTGTCTCGCGGACCTTATCTGCGGCTATCATGACAAACATCACAGTGATAACCAAGCTGGTGATGACGATTGCTTCCCCCCATCCTGGGCGGCGCGGACACTGTTTCAACGGGATGGCATATCAGGCAATCCCGGTAGAGTGAAACCGTGTAGCCGGGAATATCCGCATCCCAAACCAACGGATGACAGAAGAGGCATTCATAGGTATCGGCAATAACCGCACCAGGGGGAGCGGTGGGCAGGATAATCTCCGTTCCCGTCAACAAATGATGCTTGTTCGTATTGGCCTCTTCAAGAAGAGGAAACCTCACCAGATCATCATGGCAAGCGCGGCAATCCGCTTCGCCGGGCAAACCGTCTCCCCCGGTTGCTCCATTCCAGGCCGCCGCCTCGGGGGCAGGCAAGCATAACAACAGACCGGTCGCAAAGCAGATCCCGGTAAAAAAGGACTTGCTGCCAACAACTCGTTGCCTATATCTTTTTTTCCTACCCAGCAGCCACTTTTTCATAACATCTCCTCAGGGAAAAAAGTCAGAGCATGTTCCGGTTGACGGAACACGCTATTTTTTTACTTAATCAAACTCGTCAGTTAAACATGTGTATCCATAACTGCTCAGGGGTTACCCTTCAGTCTATTTATCAATTCAGAAAAACCTGTATGTCCGCCTTCTTCCTCAGTTCCGCAATATGCAAGGCAATCTGTTTTGACATCTTCTCGCCCTGCAGATATTTGCTGATAAAATCACGGACATCTGCCAGGGGAACATAACCGCCGCCGGGTTGCCGGCCCGTTACCTGAATAATGTGGTAACCATATCGAGTCGCCACAACCCCGCTCAGCTCCCCTTCAGGGAGAACAAAGGCGACAGCATCAAATTCAGCGGGCATGAAACCTCTCTTGATAAAGCCGAGGTCGCCGCCTTTATCCTTTGTCCGGGCGCAATCGGAATGCAGCGCTGCCAACTGCGGGAATTGTCCGCCGTTTTCCTTGAGCTGGGCGAGAACCTGTTCCGCCTCCTGCCTGGCCTTGCTCTTCTCCTCCATGGAGGCATTATTGCCGACGGCAATCAGTATATGATTTGCCTTGACGGTTTCCTCTCTTTTGAAATTTTCTTTTGCCCGCTCATAGAAAGCGGCTATTTCCTCTTCCGATGGCTCAAGATTTGACAAGCCGTGGCCTGCCAGATAGGCATCCATCTGTATCTGCCCTCGGTACTCATCGAGAATCTTTTCAGGGGTAAGTTTTTTGGCATCAAGGTAGCGGGCGAAGGCTTCGGGCGACTTGAATCCGGCCTGCCTTGCCGCCATTTTTTTTGAGGCCTGCTCTTCTCCATCTTTTATGGCCATGGTGCTGCTGGCCTGACGCAGCAATTCCTGATCAATGATTTTATCCAGCACCTGTTTCCTCAGGGTCGCGTTCAGCTTGGCGGTTGCCTGGCGCATGCCGAAGCCGGCATATTTCCGAAGCTGCTTCTCCACCTCAGCCGTAAGTACACTCTCAACAACCGGAACACCGTTTACTGTCGCCACAACGGTTGCGGCGGCCTCGGTCTGGCTCATGCCGTCAGAGGCCGTGGCAGACAATGGCAGCAGCAGCGCGGAGAAGAGATAAAAAAATATAAAAATAACCCGGGTCATGATCGTCCCTTACGTATTGCCGCCAAAGTTTGTCGCGAAAGCCTCCAGACTGATGTCATTGGCGCCGGCCGCCAGCTGGTTGGCAAAAACAACAAGATCCAGACCGTCAACATCCCCATCCGCGGCTATTGCCGCTGCCGCATCTACAAGGCCAAAGCCGTACAGCTCATCGCGGCCGGGATCACCCAGATCAATTGCGGTCTGCTGCAACAGCTGGCGGACATCCAGGTTGTTGATGACGCCATCGAAGTTGACGTCAATCGCCCCGGCGGACATGATCAAGGCCGCGGCGGCCGTGACATGCGGAGCCGCCTGGGAGGTGCCGCTCAGCAATCCATAACCTCCGCCCGACACTGTTGACTGGATCTCCACCCCGGGAGCCATGAGTTCAATCTCCGTATCCATGGGGGAAAAATAGGCGGGCAGATCACTTTGATCCGATGCCGACACGGCAATAACCGAATCATAGGCAGCGGGATAGAGAACATCGCCTTGCCGGGTGTTGCCGGCGGCCGCCACCAACAGCAGTCCGGCAGCATAGGCTGCATCGCAGGCCTCCCGCAGGGCCGGCGAGTCCGGCCCGGCAATACTGAGATTAGCGATATCCATTTTGTTTTCAACCGCCCACTCAAGGCCGGAAATAACAAAACTGAGCAGACCGAAGCCCGCCCCATCAAGGACCTTGACTGCGTATAACGAGGCGTCAGGAGCCCCGCCGATAACGCCATTGCCGTCCGCCGCCGCCGTTATGATGCCCGAGACATGGGTGCCATGGCTGTTCCAGCTGTCATCAAAGGGAACACTGTCATCAAAAACAAAATCATAGCCGCCCTGATAGCTGGGCAGAAACTCGGGATGGGTATAATCAATGCCGCTGTCAAGCACGGCAATCCTAACACCTGAACCCGTGACACCCTGTTCATGGACGGACTGGCAGCCTATACGGGAAATTCCCCAGGAAGTGCTGTATTCGGCAGAAGATGGTTCCGGATCAACGGCGTAAACCTCCTCATCCTCCGCCACGTATTTAATGCGAGGATCGGCGCGCAGACGGAAAATTTCCTGTTCAGGAATGTTGGCGGCCCAGGCATTGATGAGCCGGAAAGCATGTTTCATCCTGCCCCGGTGATTATGAAGAAGCGCCTGTTCGGACTGAGACGGTTTTTTATGGAAACCGATAATGACCGCGCGCTCCTGGGAAGAGGCGGCGTCAGCTCTCTCTGCTGCTAGAAACAAAGCGATGAGGGTAGTAATAAAGAGCAGAGGATTGCAGCTGCCTTCCGGCTTTTTCATGAATCCACCTTCACAACAACTCAGGTATTACGGCTGAAGTCAGAAGGGTGCGGGGCTGCCGGCAATGACTTATGTCCTGTCAGTGTCCCGTCGCGCCTTCAGTCTATCCATCTACCCACTTCATATGAAAAGAAGAGCCGGCAGGGAGATGCCTTCGGTATCTCCCTGCCGCGCACCGATAACAACGGTCGTTTTATTTTCTGACCGGTTTTTTGATGATAGCTTTTTTCACCGTGACTGCGCCTGTGGCTTCGCCATACACACTGTCAACCGTGATTGACGGATCACACTCACCGCAATTGGCCTCAATGCTGGTATCAGTCCAGGAGAGAACGGTGCAGCCAGCCACGGCATCAGGCAGGGAGACCCCGGTGCCTGAACCTGTCGCATTGACATACTGACTGAAACCGCTACCGGAAATGCTGACCACCCCGCTTGCACAGCTGGCCGAAGCAACCTTGACCTGGGGCATGATGGCGAGATTGACGCTGTTGCTGACAGAGGTGCCCTTCACAGCGGTCACCGCATAGCTGCCGGCAGACATGGTTGCCGGCACCATGACGACAATGGTGTTCTCGGAAACGGAATCCGGGGTCAGCACGGTTTCACTGCCGTCCGCGGCTTTCAGGCAAATGGTGCTGGTTAATTCAATGGGGCCTGTCGGGGTTTGCACCATATTGGAAAAGGCAACACCCGTGATGGTGAGCTGGGTCGCAAAGCCTGCCGTGATGGTGGAATCGCTCAGGCTGGTAATGTCAGGAATGACGGGACCGGAATAAGGAGCTGAAAGCGCGGTAAAGCCATGGCAGCCCCAACAGTCGTCCTGCTTGCCGATATGCCCGAAATAGGCATTTTCGGTTCCCGGATCAATGCCGTCACCATCGGAATCCACCTGGATATTGTGCAGGGATTTCACGCCGTGACACGCCTCGCATTGCCGGACTTTTGCATCATCGTCGGCATTGGTGTCATGGCAGAGCACGCACTTGGTCGAATCAATACCCAAACCGGTGCTGTGGTGGGTGGTGGCATTTGAATAAACGGTGATTCCCGACACGGCGTCAACCCCGGCATTATGGCAGAAGGCGCAGCCGCCTTCACCATTGGCGCCGGTGCCGATACCGGTCTGGGGGGTCACCAGGGACGGGGCATAGCTGGGAATGTAATGACCGTCTCCCGGATTATCGATCGGTCCATGGCAGGCCTTGCAGTCATTGGCCTGGGCCTTGGCCGTCAGATGGTGCACGGATGCCTGGCCGGCTTGCTGCTCATGGCAGAGAAGACAATCCCTGAAGGAGACGAAACTGTAACTGTAGGTGACATCACTCCAGACCAGCTGGTGACAGGATAAGCATTCATAAGCCGCTCCGGGGACTCCATGGGGTGCCGCCGTCGGATCGGGGATGACCTTGCCAACCAGGAGATGGTGCCGGTTGGGGATTGTTTCCGGCTTGACAACTGTGGTGTCTTCATGGCAGCCACGGCAGTTTGCCTCAACAAGGTTGTTAAAAACTCCGTCAGGAATGCCCATGTTCTGGTTTACCGGAGGAGGTGGAACAGTGGCCCAGGAAGAAGCCGCGAAAGTGATTGTCAGAGTTGCTGGCAAGGCCAGGGAACACAAAAATTTTTTTAACATTTTTCTCCTCATCTTCATTAATTCCTCTTCAAAAATCCTCAATTACCCTCAAAACCGCAGTTTCTTCAGTGCCGGGATATCACCCCCTTTACATGCCGGAGAAAAAATATTTTCTCTATTTTCTCTATTCTCTCCTTAATTGCCGGAAAATCCGCGCGAACAAAAAACCCCGGTTTGCCAAAACAAAAAAAGGCAGAATGCGGCAACCATGAGTACTATGACCGCCTGAGATTTATAGTCTCGGAAAAATGAAATATGTAAATGGATCAGACGCTCCGTAGAAGACAGGAGTTAATTCTGCTTTCTGCGGCGGCTCAGGCCAGCCAAAGCGGCCAGACCGGAACCGAGAAAAACGATGGCGCCCGGCAGCGGCACGGCGTCTGTCACAACGTCAACCCGGAAATCAAGCAAGGAGCCAAAGTCGCCTGTGGCGTTGTCGAACACGGCAAGACTCCAGATGCCGGCCGCCGCATCGCCATTGTAATCGGAAAGGAGATTGCTTTCGCCGGCTTCGGGATTGGATGTGGGCTTGAAGGAACCAGGACCGTAGGGTGGGATACCGTCATTGATATGGATCAGGGCCTGGTCGTCGAACAGCACGTCAGTCATGTTATTGCGTGAATCACCGTCGATATCATTATACAGCTGAACCCATTTCCAGGCAGAGCTGCCCGGCTCCTGATGGGCCACATAGATATCCAGATCACCAATCCAGGTATGGGTGATGTCGAGAAAGACATTGACGTCGGCTATGTCGCCCAGATCTCCGCCGACATTAATGTCAGCATTGACCCAGCTACCATCGGTAATGGCCTGCGTCCCGCCTGTAAAATTAAATGAATACGTTGCTGCGGCCGCCGGTCCGGCCAAGGCAAGACAAAGCATTGCGACCGGTAGAACACCTGTTAGTTTTTTCATTTTTTCTCCTCACATTTTCTTTTGCGTTTTTCTGCTACAATTGATTACTCATAGACAGAGCTGAAAGCTGCATTCAAAATATGCAATTTGTCACTTTTTTGTCACTTTTTTTGAATGTTACTTAAACACCCTTCCCCTTCCGTGTCAACGTGCGCATGGTGCGGCAAATTGTCGCAGCACGGCGTGGTGCACCATATTCAACAGGGGAAAAGGAAGAAGGCAGAAGGAAGAAGGCAGAAGGCAGAAGGCAGAAGGCAGAAAAGGTTAACCAAAGGGTGCGAGGGATGCACGTTGTTTTTTGCACAGCAGCCCGCATCCCTCAATTGACAGTACGGACCGTGCGCTGGCGCTCACGATCCGTACTCTGATCGCCCCACATGAGGGGAGATGATTTAACGGCCCCGGACCTAAGGGAACTAACAACAGCCGCAGCCGCCTGACCCGCAGCTATCGCCGGGACCGCAACTGCCCTTTTCCGTTGACCCGCAGCCGCAGCCGCAGCCGGAGGTAAGCGCCGCCAGTTCTTCAGCGCTCGGCTCCCTGACTTCAACGATATTGACATCAAAAAGAAGCCGTTTGCCGGCCAGGGGATGATTAAGGTCAACGGTAACCGTGTTGTCAGCCTCATTTATCCTGGCCACACTGATCAGCACCGGGCCATGGGGGCCTTGGGCTTCAAAGGTCATGCCCGGCTCAAGCTCGGCGTCAGCGGGAAACTCTTCCCGGGCAACGTCCTGAAACAGCTCCTCGCTGACAGTACCATAGCCGTCCTCGGGTTCCACAATGATGCGGGAACTGTCTCCGGCCTTCATGCCCATGAGTGCGGTCTCCAGACCAGGGATGACCTCGCCGGCCCCGGTGATAAACTCCAGGGGCTCTCCCTCGGGGGAGCTGTCCACCTCTTCCCCCGAGTCCAACGTCAGCCTGTAGTCAATAGCCACATACGATTTATCTGCAATATTCACGAGTTACCTCCAGACAGGTATAGAGATCCTACCACTTAAAAAAAAACAAAAATCCCGATGAGGCCTGGTGTCATGGCATCATCGGGCTCCATTATATTGAATTAAATTAAGGCATCCGGCGGGAAAGTCAACTATTATGCTGAAAGCGCCGCTCTCTTTTTGCATGCCGGCGCGCGAGCCCGGGAACATCGGACTATCCGGCGGGATGAAAAGATAAAAGACCCTTTACAAATTTCTTCCTGCCCCGGTAAGATGATTATACATTGCCAAATTTAAAAAAAACCGAAGGGAACCACACAACGCAAAGGGACAAGAAAAAAACATGAATGCACTCAAGATTCTTTATGTAACCAGCCTGCTGTTTCTTTTTACCAGCGTTGTTTCGGCCGAGGAAAAATTCGACTTCGGTGAACAGTGGACCAAGGCAGCCGTTTCTGAAAAGATGTTTTTCATGCAGGGATATCAAACCGGCTATATAGTCGGGGCCATGAATGCCACCAAACACTTCATGCCGACAAAGAGCGAAGAGGAAAAAGAGGCCGCTTTCAAAAAGGCATCCATGATCTATAATGAAAGACGATTCGGCAACGATATGATCGTCAATATCGTTCTCATGATGGACAAACTGTATGCCGATCCGGCCAACCGTTACATTGACAAAGGCTTCATCATGGAACTGGCGATCGATAAACTGCGGGGAAAAAGTATCGAGGAAGATCTGGCTCTGCACCGGAAGGCCGCCGAGGAGGAGGAAACAAAACCAGCCAAGTAAATTTATCTATTATGACAATCTTTCCGGCCGGCTCCGCCGGACTAACAATTTCCACCCGCACTCTTGCAATTTTATGCCCACGGTCTGTTTTTTTAATGCAGCCAGGGTGCGACAAATTGTCGCACCCTGGCTGCATTGACAATTGAGAACTTTTGTTGTTGCAATAGTATATACCAACTAACTACTCCTCTCTTTTTAAAAGAGAATTATTACTAGATAAAAACGGTTAATTACTTCTATCTTTAAAAATTATGCGCGCGGGAGCCGAAACATGAATCTGTCCTTTAAAAATTTAAAGTTACGCTGGCAGCTGATCATTTCTAATTTCGGCGTTATCTTGCTGACCCTGCTGCTTGTTTCACTGGCTATCTTCATGTCCCTTACCAGGGACAGGGACAAGGAGATCCGGGAATACCGCAGCAGTGAAATGGCTGCCGTCAAGGCCGAACTCAAGGACTTTCTCGATATTGCCTATGCCACCCTGCAGTCAAATTACAATAGCGCCATGGATAAGGGTTATCTAGAAAAACGCTATGGCGGAGAGCTGAAAAATATCATCGATATTGCCGAAAACATTGCCAGAGACTCCATGCAGCAGGCAGAGAAGAACAATGGCGACATGGATGAGGCGAAACAGGCGGCGCTCAAACAGATTTCCCAGCTCCGTTTCAATGACGGCACCGGCTACGTATGGGTAAACAGCAACGAACTGCCTTTCCCCAGGATGATCATGCACCCCACGGCCCCGGCCTTAAACGGCAAGGTCATGGATGATCCCAAATACAACTGCGCCTTGGGCACGAAAGAAAACCTCTTTAAAGCCATGGTCGATGTGGTGCAAAAGGACAAGGCAGGGTTTGTCGATTACCTGTGGCCCAAACCGGCGGCAGACGGCCTGACCACGGAGCAGCCGAAACTGTCCTATGTCCGTCTTTTTCCACAATGGGGCTGGATCATCGGCACCGGGGTCTATGTTGATGACGCCCTGACCGATGCCATGGAGAAAAGCAAGAATGATATCGCCCAGATGCGCTATGCCGATGGAGCAGGCTATTTCTGGATCAATGACACGGGGACCCCTTTCCCGAAAATGATCATGCATCCCACCGCCCCGGCCTTAAACGGCAAGATCATGGATGATCCCAAATACAACTGCGCCCTCGGCAAAAAAGAGAACCTGTTCAAGGCCTTTGTTGATGTCACCGGCAAGGACGACAGCGGCTTCGTTGATTATTCCTGGCCAAAACCAACAACAGGCGGCCTGACGGAAGAACAGCCGAAACTTTCCTATGTCCGCCTTTTTAAACCGTTAAACTGGATTATCGGCACCGGGGTCTATATTGACGATATCGAAGCCAAGGTGAAGATGCGCGAGGCCCAGATACACGACCAGATCAGGGGGCTCTTTTTCAAAATTTTTGCGGTCATTGCTGTTCTTGGTTTCTTTATTTTTTTCGTCTTCTACTGGTTTTCCCTGCATTTTTCCATTCCCATCGGCAGATGCGCCGATCTTGCCTGTACCTTGGGCTCCGGCGATTTCACCAAAAATATTCCCGTGGATTCCAGGGATGAAATCGGCCAGCTTTCCGGATCACTTAATGACATGCAGATCAATATCAGAACAACCCTCATGGATGTGGCAAGCGACAGCGTCCTGACCTCCTTTACCGCCGACAAGGTGCTGAATGCCGCCAAAATCATGGAGAACAATGCCGCGGAGATGATGAAACAGGCCTCCATCGTGGCCAGCGCGGCGGAAGAGATTGCCACCAGCATCAAGGTGGTGTCGGATAAAACCGCAATCATTACCAAGGATGCCGAAGTCATCAATCAAAACAGCGGGGAGATGGCAAACAATATCCGTTCCGTCGCCGTGGCCGCCGAAGAACTGACCAGCTCTTTCCAGGAGGTGGGGCACAGCTGCCAGCTTGGCCAGGAACTGGCCAACAAGGCCACGGAAAACAACAGGACGGCCAGGGAAAAAATGGATAACCTGAACAGGTCCGCCGCCAGCATCAATAATGTCATCAACATGATCACGGACATCACCGAGCAGACCAAACTGCTCGCCTTGAACGCCACGATTGAGGCGGCCCGCGCCGGCGAGGCCGGCAAGGGGTTTGCCGTGGTGGCCAATGAAGTAAAGGATCTGGCCAAACAGACAGCCGACGCCACCGAGGAGATCGTCCTGCAGATCAAACAGATTCAGACGAACACGAAGGCCGTGTCGGATGCCATCACCCTGACCTATGATATTAATCGCCAGGTTGACGAGGTCAATACCACGATTGCCGCGGCTGTCGAGGAACAGACGGCCACGGTCGGAGAAATCGCCCGTACGGTTGCCGCCACCTCGGATCATGCCGCGGAAGTCGTGGAGAAGATCTCATCTTTTACCGACATCATCCGTGATGAAGTGGCCGGCTCGGTGCGGGAGGTTTCAATCGGCGTGGCGGAAATAGCCGACAATATACGCAAGGTTGATAACGGCGTGAGGGAAAGCTGGTCTGAAGTCGCCGAGATAAGGATTTACTCGGACAACCTGGCCAGAGTGTCAAGGAAGTTAAACGAAAATATCGGCAGATTTTCTCTCGGCCCAAGCAGGTTTGACCTGGGGACGGTCAAGGCCGCTCATATCGGTTGGCGGGCGCGTCTTGAAGGTGTTCTCGTCGGCCGGCAGCTGAGCGTTGACGAGGTCGCCTCCCACAAACAATGCGCCTTCGGCAAGTGGCTCTATAGCCAGGAGGGAATCGCCGTCCGGGAACTTCCGCAATGCCGGGAGGTGGAATCGGAGCATGAAAAGGTGCACCAGCTGGCAAGACAGATCGTCCAGGCCCAATGTGTTGACGGTGACAAGAGTAAAGCCCTTGCCCTGGTCGGCGATTTCGAACGCACCAGTGAACGTCTCTTTGTCGCCCTGGATAAACTCTATCACTCAACAACGGCCTAAAGGGAAGGGATGACCAGGGAAATATTTGACAAAGCGGCGGCAGACTGGGACAAAAACGATTTGCGGGTTGAGCTTTCCCGGCAAGTCGCCGCTGCCATAAAACAAGGGGTTCCCCTCAACCGTGACATGGACAGCCTTGAGATAGGCTGCGGCACGGGACTTGTCACCACGGAACTGGCCAGGGATTTACACAGCATTATCGCCACGGACACCTCCGAAGGCATGCTGCGATCGCTTACGGAAAAAATCGCCGGCCAGTCCCTGACAAACATCCACCCGCTGCATATTGACCTTGCCGGCGACCAATCTCCCCTTGCCGGCAAAACCTTCCAGCTGATATACAGCAGCATGACCCTGCATCATATCAAGGATACCGGCGCGGTCCTGCGGACCTGCCTTGAACTGCTCGCCCCTTGCGGTTTTCTGGCCATTGCCGACCTGGAGAAGGAAGACGGCACCTTCCATGGTGACATGCCCGGGGTGGAGCATCTCGGCTTTCATCCCCAGGATCTGGCCGCTCTGGCGCTTGCCTGCGGATTTGCCCATGTCAACCTCACCACCGCGCATGTGATCAGCAAGGAAAACGCACAGGGCCAGCAACGGGACTACCCGGTGTTCCTTCTGACCGCCCAGAAAGGGAATCACTCTCAGGTAACGGATTGGTAAACTCATGTGTTTAGGAGCCGTTACGAAATAACATGGCCATCTTTTCAATTTCGTTACGGCTCCTTATGCCGTTCCGCGCATTTCTCTGGCCATGTTATTTTTTTACAACGGCTTAGGCTGAAGGCCGGAGACGGTAGGACCGAATGAAGCCTGATACGGAGGAAGACATCAGCCCGCCCCGGATCAAGAAAGATTTCGGGGAAGGCTCTTTACAGGCCCCGCTGCGCGACGGCATTTCCCATGCCGTTATGCTGGGAGCGGGAGAAACCTACCTGGGGGCCTTCGGTATTTTTCTCCAGGCCACCACCCTGCAGATAGGTCTGCTGGCCACCCTGCCCCAGGTTTTCGAGGCCATGGCCCAGTGGATCAGCGCCCTTTCCCTGGACCGTTTCAAAAGCCGCAGAAGGGTTATCCTCTTCTGGGTCATTATTCAGGCCCTGGTATGGCTTCCCGTGGCCAGCCTCCCCTTTCTTCCCCTGCCGACCCCGATTCTGATCATGGCCCTTATCTGCCTGGCCTCGTTTTACAGTGTCGCCTCCGGCTTCATCAATCCCGTATGGAGCAGCCTCATGGGCGATCTGGTGCCCCTGGCCATGCGGGGCCGTTTTTTCGGCAACAGAAACCGTCTCACCGGCATGAGCAGTTTCATCAGTTTGCTGCTGGCGGGTATCTCCCTCCATTTTTTTAAAAACGGGGGATGGGCGGCGGCTGGTTTTCTCGCTATTTTCATAGTGGCCATGCTGGCGCGCCTCAATTCCGCCAAGTGGATGCACCGTTACGAAGACCCTCCCTATCACATGCCGCCGGAACAGGCCTTTTCCTTCTGGCAGTTTCTGCGGCGGTCGCCCTCCTCAAATTTCGCCAGATTCGTCTTTTTCTTTGCCGCCATCAACTTCGGCCTGGCCTTTTCCTCCCCTTATTTCGCCCTTTACATGCTGCGCGATCTGCAGCTCTCCTATCTGGAATTCTCCTCGGTGTCGGCGGTGGCCACCATGAGCCAGTTCCTGACCTTCCGTTATTGGGGCGAAATCAGCGACCGGTTCGGCAACAAGAAGATTCTCAATGTCTGCAGCTGGGGAATCTGCCTGGCCCCGATGTTCTGGCTGATTTCAACCAATCTGCTCTATCTCTGTTTCATTCAGGTGTATGCCGGTTTTGTCTGGGCCGGCTTCAACCTGGCCTCCGCCAACTTCATCTATGACGCCTGCTCCCCGCCGAAACGGGCGCGCTGCGTGGCCTACCGCACCATCATCAACAGCCTTTTCACCCTCTGCGGCTCCGTGGCCGGCGGCCTGATGGCTGGCCTGCTGCCCCCCTCCCTGGTCCTTGGCCCGCTCACCTTCTCCCATTCCATTGTCCTGATCTTTCTGGTTTCAGGACTGCTCAGACTGGTCACCACCAGTCTGCTGCTCAGAAAATTCCATGAGGTGCGCGAGGTGGAAAGCATCCGCAGCCGGGACCTTGTTTTCCGCATCAGCCACATCAAGCCCATTGCCGGGGCCACCTTCCATCTGCTGACCTATTTTTTCCGGGAATCCCGCGAGGAAAAGAAGAAGAAAAAACAGAGCGGCAACGAGGGAAATGAAGAATAGAAGAATGCCGCGATTTTCAGGGGAAAAAATTGCCGGACGGCGGCGGCGCTGATTGGATGCGCTCCAGCTGCTCGGCCAGATCGATTATCTCCCGCCGCCAGTAATGATCCGTGCCGAAATCAGGGGCCGTATGGGAGAAGCCGTCTTCCGCGACCTGATGGGCGCACCAGGCGATGTAATGGATATAGCGCATGGCCCTGAGAGGTTCGATCAGAGCCAGGGTTCGCCGGTCAAAATGGTGGAAGGTCTCATAGCCCTCCAGAAAGATATCAATCTCCGCAAACGATTCCCGCATGTACCCTGGGAGCAGCATCCAGAAATCCTGCACCGGCGGCCCAACCGCCATATCGTCAAAATCCACGAGATAAAACGATTCGCCCGGCCGGTAGATGAGGTTGGCAAAATGACAGTCGCCATGGATGCGGATCATGTCAACCCCGGCAAAGAGCGGCTTGATCTCCTTGATGATTTGACCTGCTGTTTCCTCGAACTGCCAGGCCAGGCCGGAGGGCATAAAATCGCCGGTCAGAATATAGGTCAGCTGACTGGTTGTTGAGCGGTCCGGGGCCATGATGATCCGGTCCCGCGGTTGCCGCCGCGCCCCGACTGCATGGGTGCGTCCGAGCAGCCGCCCAAGCTCCAGCCACTGATCCTCATTGTATTCATCATAACTGCGGCCGCCTTTTTTGGGGAACACGGCAAAAAACATATCCGCATGGCTGCCCAGGGTCCTTCCATCCAGCAGGGGCAGGGGCGGAACCACAGGGATCTCGTCGGCGGCCAGCTCCAGGAGGAAATCATGCTCATCCTGCAAGGCATCGCAAGACCATCTTCCAGGCCGGTAGAATTTGACCACCAGACCCGCGCCGTCCTCCGCCTGCAGCTCATAGACCCGGTTGATATAGCTGTTTAACGGCCGGCAGAGGTTGGTGCAGCGCACAGGCAAAGCCGCTTCCACCAGGGAGATGACGACGTCAGGGGTCAGGGTGTGAAAAACTGTCTTTTTCGCCCTGGGCTTGTTTTGTCTATTCATCTTTTTTCTCCCCGGCAGCACCCGCCAGTTGCCCGCAGGCCGCCGAGATGTCCGACCCGCGGCTGCTCCTGATCAGCGTTCTGTAACCGGCATCACGCAGAATCTTCTGGAAGCGCAGGATATCTTCCTCAGCCGGGCGCTGGTAAGGAAGCGCCGGCGACTCATTGTATGGCAGCAGGTTGATCCGGCAGGGAATACCTTGCAGTTTAGCGGCCAGCAAACAGGCGGCCTCGGGTGAATCGTTGATTTTTTTGATGAGAATATACTCAAAGAGGATAACCTTCTTTTTGGTCAAGGGAAAACCGCGGCAGGCGCCCAGCAGCTCATCCACGCCGTAGGTTCGATTAACCGGCATGATGCTGCTGCGCGTCTGATCATCAGGGGCATGCAGGGAGACGGCGAGGTTGACCCGGATATCCCGGCCCAGATCCCTGATGCGCGGCACGATACCGCAGGTTGACACGGTAATGCGCCGCTCGGTGAATTCAAGGCCCCGCTCATCCATGAGGATGTTCAAGGCGACAAGGAGGTTGTCATAATTGGCCAGCGGCTCCCCCATGCCCATGAATACCAGGTTGTTAATCAGCTCTCTCGGGGTGGTGCGCATCACGCCGGCTTCGATCATATAGGCCATGACGGCCAGAACCTGGCTCACAATTTCCGCGGGACGCAGGTTGCGGGAAAATCCCATGGCGCCGGTGAGACAGAACCTGCAACCCATGGCGCAGCCGGCCTGGGATGAAACGCAGAGGGTGTGCCGGCCGTTTTCCGGGATGAGCACACTCTCGACCATGGCCCCATCTTCGAGGGCAAAGCCGAATTTGACCGTACCGTCCTCCGATTTTTCTATGGTGGCGGGGGCAAGGTTGCTGATCCGGGCCTGCTCTGATAATGTGGCGCGGATTTCCCTCTTGACGTCGACCATCAGGGAAAAATCGACGGCGCCGGGTTGCTGCAGCCAGGCAAAGACAAAGCGCGCCCGGGAAGCAGGCAGACCAAGCCCCTCCATGTAATCAGCCAGCTGGCCGCAGGTGAGATTGCGCAGATCGATTTTATTCTTCATCTCCCGGCAAGACCTCGATTCTCACTGTTAGGCGGCGCCATTTGACCGGCGGCGCCCCGTTGCAGAACCACGGTGGCCAGGGTGACAACCGCCACGCCCGGCAGCATCGCGGCCGGAGGCAGACCGTGCCCCAGGCTCCAATCAATAAACAAGACAAAGGCCGGGTAGAAATAGCTGTAGGCCATCACCCGGGTGGGCCCCAGGTAAAGGGTGGAGATATGGGTCAGATAAAAGGTGACAATGGTTGAGAAAACAGCCAGGTAAATGATGCCGGTCCAGACCCGCAACTCAACCCCCTGCCAGTCGACCGTTGCCAGCCGCGGGGCGGAAAGGAAGAGCAGCCAGGCCACCCCGGTGCACAGCACCCAGAAGGTCATGACCACCATGGATTCCTGCCGGTGCAGACGTTTCACCAGCGGCGTATAGGCAGCCATGAGAAAGCAGCCGGCCAGAAAAATAGTATCCCCGTAATTCATGTCAAGGGCAAGCAAACGATGAATGTCACCCCGGAAAATGACCCACACGGCGCCTATCATGCCTAGAAAAAGGGCGACCAGACGAGGGCGCCCCAGCCTTTCCTTGAGAAAGACGAAACTGTAGATCCCGGAAATACCCGGCACCAGGGTAAAAATGACACTGGTATTCAAGGCGCTGGTATAGCGCAGCGACTCAAACATACACCAAAAAAAACCCACGGTCGCCCCGCTTATGGCGCCGTAGCCGCAAAGCTGCCGTACCGGCGGCAGGGTAAAGCCGTGTTTATAAAGCAAAATAGGGGCAAAAAAAAGCACGGCCAGCACATAACGCACCAGGAGGAGAACAGCCGGATCAAGGCCGCGGGTGATGGCGGCGCCGACGGTAAAGGAGGTCGACACGATAACCGAGGCCAGCAGCATCAGACCGTGCACCCCCCACAAGGGCAGATTCCGGCGTCCGCCTTTTTCTTCATTATTTCTCTGCGTCATGGGGCACAAGATACCCGGCCCGCGCCGCTTGGCAAGGGAAATTTTCCGGATTGCCCCCGGCCTGCCTGAGCTTGCCCTGAAAACAAAAAATATCCTTTGCTTTTTCAACAGCATCATGGTAAAGAAATGTATCTTGTGCAGTATCTGTTTGTAGTTAGTAAATTACGAAAAAGTTAACCGCGCAATCTCTGATGGAGGATGTGCGGTTTTTTTTTTCGACAAACATACTGCCAGCCGTATATCCCATGATACACGGCACTATTATTTAAAGGCTCCCCACACGGGAGCGAGTTTAGAAGGAGCAGCAAAAATGGCAGAAGGTACAGTTAAATGGTTTAATGCTTCAAAGGGTTTCGGCTTTATCGCTCAGGACGGCGGCAAGGACGTCTTCGTTCATCATTCCGCAATCAATGCGGAAGGCTACAAAACCCTTGATGAGGGTGCCCGGGTAAAATTCGACGTTGTCGAAGGTCCCAAAGGCCCCGCTGCCGCGAATGTCCGTCAAATCTAAAACCCGAATCTGATCATGCGAAAAGCCCCGCGGTTTGCGGGGCTTTTTTTTTTTTTGCGATAGCATAAGGAAAATCAAAAGAAATGATACATGCTGTAAACATCGCCCTCTCCTACGGGAAGAGGGTTATCTTCAAAGACGTCGACATAAAATTCACCCCCGGTAACTGCTACGGGCTTATCGGCGCCAACGGCACCGGCAAATCCACCTTCCTGAAAATACTGGCGGGGCTGAAGGATCCGGACAAGGGCGATGTCATCATCGGCCCCGGGGAACGAATCGCCGTGCTGAGTCAGGATCAGTTCGCCTTTGACGAGGAGACGGTATTCAACACCGTCATCATGGGCCATGAAAGGCTTTACCAGCTGATGGCCGAACGCGAGGCAATCTATGCCAAGGCTGAATTTTCCGAGGAAGACGGCATCCGTTCCGGTGAGCTTGAGGCGGAATTCGGCGAGATGAACGGTTACGAGGCGGAATCCGAAGCGGCGGTCCTGCTCAGCGGACTGGGCATTGCCGAGGAGCTCCGTCCGCGAAAGATGAAGGAACTGGAGGGCGGCGACAAGGTACGGGTGCTCCTGGCCCAGGCGCTGTTCGGCAACCCGGACATTCTGCTGCTGGACGAACCGACCAACCATCTGGACCTGAAGTCCATTTCCTGGCTGGAGGATTTCCTGGCCCGATTTCAGAATACGGTGATCATCGTCTCCCACGACCGGCACTTCCTGAATCAGGTCTGCACCCATGTGGCGGATATCGACTTCGGCAAGATCCAGGTCTATGCGGGCAACTATGATTTCTGGTACCAGGCCAGCCAGCTCGCCCTGAAACAGAAGCAGGACTTAAACAAGAAGGTCACGGCCAAGGCCAACGAACTGAAGGAATTCATCCAGCGCTTTTCCTCCAACGCCTCCAAGGCAAAACAGGCAACCTCCCGTAAAAAACTGCTGGAAAAACTCACCATCGACGACATGCCGATTTCCTCACGGAAATACCCCTTCATTCTTTTCAAGCCGGACCGGCCCTGCGGCGATGTGATCCTGGAAATCAAGGATTTAAGCAAAAAAATTGAGGATGTTCCCGTCTTGAACAATGTCTCCTTTACGGTCAACAAAGGCGACAAGATAGCCTTTGTCGGCGGCAACGGTCCGGCCAAAACCGCCCTTTTCCAGATTCTGGCCGGGGAGATGAAACCGGACAGCGGCAGCTTCCGCTGGGGCATCACCATCAGCACCAGCTATTTCCCCAAGGAGAACAGCTCGTTTTTCAGCAATGAACTGAACCTGATCGAGTGGCTGCGCCAGTTCGCCCCAGCCAACGAGGGAGAGACCTTTGCCAGGGGTTTCCTCGGCAAAATGCTTTTTTCCGGGGAAGAGGCCCTGAAAAAAACCTCGGTCCTTTCCGGAGGTGAACGGGTGCGTTGCCTGCTGGCCCGGATGATGCTGAGCGGCGCCAACGTTCTCATGCTTGACGAACCGACCAACCACCTGGACCTGGAATCAATCACCGCCTTAAACGACGGGCTTGCCGCCTACCCGGAGGTTGTCCTCTTCTCCTCCCACGACCACCAGCTCATCTCAACCGTGTCCAACAGGATTGTGGAAATCACACCCGGCGGGGTCATCGACAGAATGATGCCCTTTGACGACTATCTGGTCAATGAGGGGGTGGCCAGACTGAGGGCTGAACTCTACCAGGGACAAGCGGATTTAAAGCTCTGACAGATGCTTAAAGGACAAGGCAATTTATAGGCAAGAGGCAGAAGTGAAGATATTTTTTCTTCTGCCTTTTGTTTTATACCTCTTGCCTGTCGCCTGTTGCCTTCACTCTTCAACCTAAAACACCCGAGCAGCTCCTCAACCAGCCGCCTTTACCTCGCCCTGGAGCGGTATGGCAGGAACCTGCTGCGCTGCACTCCCCAGTCTGTCACCCACCAGCCGCAGGGTCCGCGGCACAGCCCAGTCCACCTGGGCCGGACAACTGCAGTGGATCTGTTGCGGGCAATCGGACGCCTCCCAGCAGGGCACGAGCTGCAATAGCTTCTTGATGCCTGGCATGCTCA
>JACRCD010000097.1 GCA_016219175.1 Deltaproteobacteria bacterium
GGCCATCGGCGGGGCCATAGCCGCTGCAGCCGGAGCTGACTATCTGTGCTACGTCACGCCGGCGGAACACCTCAAACTGCCCTCAGCAGAGGATGTGCGGGAAGGGGTTATCGCCTCCCGCATCGCTGCTCATGCGGCAGACATTGCCAAAGGGCTTCCCGGAGCGCTGGACAAGGATATTGCCATGGCCAGATGCCGCAACAGGTTGGACTGGAAAGGACAAATCGACTTATCCCTTGATCCTGACAAGGCTTTGCGCTACCGTGAGGAAGGAAACTCATACAAAGGCGATGCCTGCAGCATGTGTGGCTCTTATTGCGCGATTAAGGTGTACAAAAAAGCCACGGCACCCGGACGCTGTTCCCCTGAAACAAAATAAATGTCTTTGGGAGGTCTGACATGGCTGATTTCTTGGCGCCGGTATTGGATTTTATCACCAACACCCATGTGCTGGAACAAATACGGGAAGTAGATGTAAAAGGCCTCTTTACCAATCCATGGTTTCTGGTGCCTTTTATTGCTCAAATTGGCTGGTGGTTTTATAAACAGGCGGTAAACAGCCTTGTCTGCACCGGACTGGTAATCGGTATCTGGTGGTTTTCCGGAAGTCCCTATGCCCAAGGCCTTGTGGTCAACGGCGAACTGCAGCTTGGCAAGGTATTGCCCGTGGCCGGTGCGGGGATAATTGTCATCGTTGTCCTTGCCTATCTCTTTTTCATCCGTTCTGACTGACCGTGGCCATTCTTGTCGAAATCTACGCTGCTCTCTTCGATCATTTCGGTCCGCAGAGGTGGTGGCCCGGAGACACCCAGCTTGAGATGGCAGTGGGAGCGGTTCTTACCCAGAATACCAGCTGGACCAATGTCAGCCGGGCCATATGCAACCTGAAGGCAGCAAATCTCCTTTCCTTTTCCAGCCTGCAAAGTCTCCCTGAAGATGCCCTGGCAGAAAAAATTAAGCCTTCCGGCTACTTCAATCTGAAAGCACGACGCATAAAAAACCTGCTCGCCCTCATCAGCCGGGATACCCCTTCCGGCGATCTGGAATTCTTTTTTGCTCAGGAGACCCCCACCCTGCGGGAGAAGCTGCTCGCAGTGAAGGGGATAGGCCCGGAAACCGCCGACTCCATCCTGCTTTACGCCGCGCAAAGACCCGTTTTTGTGGTGGACTCCTACACGTATCGTATGCTGACTCGCCATGGCCTTATCGGCCAGGAAACCGATTACGCGGAGATGCAGAGCCTGTTCATGGATACTCTTCCTGCCGATGTGCAACTTTTTAACGAGTACCACGCCCTGATTGTCCGGCTGGGCAAGGAATACTGCAAAAAAACCAGACCCCTTTGCAGTCAATGCCCCTTGCGGACTTTTGAACCGTTGCTGATCGAAGATACCGCTCCCCTGTGAAACTGGCGCGGTTATCCGGCCGCGACCGTATGCCAATACCTTACTACTTTTGAAAATGACAGGGGCTTGCCGGCAATCTCGCAAAAAAAGCATTCCTCCCCTTTTTTCACCTCAGCAGTTCTGCTATAGTTTATTAAGAAATATTAATGTGCAGTAAAATACGTATCTTCGGCCATAAAATGTCTGTCTCCCAAAAGGGGCGGGCACGGAGGACGCTATGGCACTACTGGAAGAAATCAAGAGACAATTACGGTCAGTTATTGAATGGCATGACGCCAATCCACATGCGCTTTTTTACCAGTGGAGCGATAACGGTGATGAAATTAAAAACGCCTCCAAACTGATTGTGGGTCCTGGCCAGGGCTGTATTTTCGTTTACGAAGGAAAGATTCGCACGGTATTGGAAGATGAGTGCCTGGTGCAGCTTGAAACTGCCAACATCCCCTTCTGGACCACTATCAGTAAATTCATGCAGGCCTTTGAAAGCGAGCATAAGGCCGGCATCTATTTCTTTCGCAAAACCAAGGTGCTGAACCAGAAATGGGGAACACTTTCCGCCATCAAATATGAAGATCCCAAATTCAAATTCCCCGTCGGCTTGAAGGCCTTCGGCAATTACAGTTACAGAATTACCGACCCGCGCAGTTTCTTTGTTAATGTTGTCGGCAGTCACAACGTTTTTTCCATAGAGGATTTTCGTGAAATCATGGCGGACCGCATTATTCCGCCCCTGGCCGATTTTCTCGCGGAAAGCAGGTTTTCCTTCACGGATATTGATGCCAACCGTAATGAAATCGCCCAAGGCATGTTTCTTCGGCTACAGGCGGATTTCGGCAATCTTGGCAGTGAAATAACCGATTTCCGCATTGAAGGAACGGACTTTGACGAAGAAACGCTAAAACGCATCAACCGCATCGCCGATATGGCCGCCGAAGCGCAGGCCGCGGCAGTTGTCGGGCTTGACTTCGCCGCGGTGCAGCAGGTTGCCGCCATGCGCGATGCGGCCAAAAATGAAGGCGGTGGAGCGGGCCTGGGTCTGGGACTAGGGGCCGGGATGGGCATGGGCCAAAAGATGGCGCAAGCCATGGGAGATAATTTCCCCAGCCAGCCGCGGGAAAACCACCCAGCCTCGAATGATCCGTTGGAGAAACTGGCGCAACTGAAAAAAATGCATGAAGCCGCCCTGATCACCGACGCTGAATTTGTTGCCAAGAAAAAGGACATACTGGACAATTATTGATGAACTCGTAAAAAGTCGGCGACAAAGCCCGGATGGCTTAGTAACAAAATTCGATATACAAGGCGTAGTGTATTTTTGAGAGCGAGGCCATACATACGGTATGCCGAACGAACAAAAATGCGCTGCAACGCAGTAGATCGGTTTTTTTACGACGCCATCAATTATTAGGGTAAACCACTATATAATGAGCAGGATACAATATGCCTCGATGCAACAGCTGTTCTGCCCCGCTACCGGCCAACTCCAGTCTATGCGGTTATTGCGGCACTCGTAACGACATGGATTTTTACGGCAAGCCACACTATACCATCCACCAGCCGGAATCACCCCGCATCTGCCCGCACTGTAGCATACCGCTGCAGACCATCAACCTTGACCTCAAACCCGGCAGTAATTTTCTGATTGAAAGGTGCGCTGCCTGTTTCGGCCTTTTTTTTGATCCGGGTGAGGTTGAAGCGCTCCTCGAAAGCACGGTGTCCCAGGTTTTCGAAATCAATTATCAACAAATCGCCAGCACGAACAGAGAACGTTCCCCTGATAACCAGAAATTCCAATATATCAGATGTCCGGTCTGCCGCGCCCTGATGAACAGGGTCAATTTCGGCCATCAAAGCGGGGTAATAGTGGACCACTGCAAAACGCACGGCCTCTGGCTGGATAACGGTGAAATAACGCACCTGCTGGAATGGAGAAAGGCGGGTGGACAATTGCTCGACCAGGAAATGAAAAAGGCAAAGGCTGCGGAAAAAGAAAAAAAAGTCCTGCTTAGCAAGACAAAAAAAGAGCGTCGCGGAGAATCTGAGTTCGCCAAAGTTGACGATACTGATCTATTGAACACTTTATCCTCTGCGGTTATTAAGCTGTTTAGCTGAAATTAAAGGCTTCGCAATTTTAAACGAAATACTAACATATTAACAAAAAGAACACCATGACACTGGCAAACAACACACCATCGGAGCACACCGCTCTTCAGCTTTCTCTGCAAAATTGCGAGAGAAGATATGAAGAACTTCTCAAAGCCGTTACCGATTACACCTATACCGTTGCTATTGAAAATGGTGTGGCCACGAAGACGGCACACAGCCCGGCATGCCTTGGAGTAACAGGATTTTCTTCTGATGAATACGCCGCTAACTCCTATCTCTGGTTCAATATGATCCATGAGGAAGACAGAGCCAACGTCATAACCCAGACGGCTGAAGTACTGGCGGGAAAAGACTCCTGCGTTCTTGAACACAGAATCTACCATAAGGATGGTTCTATAAAATGGATAAAAAATACCATCGTGCGCCGCTACAACACGCAACATCAACTGATTGCCTATGATGGACTCATCTGTGATATCACTGAAAAAAAAACCGCGGAGAAAAAATTAGAATACGCGGTAAGGGAATGGGGCAATACCTTTGATTCCATAAGCGATTTTGTTTCCGTGCATGACAAGGAATTCAAGTTCATCAGAGTAAACAAATCATTAGCCAGATTTTTAGGCATGAAACCTGAGGAACTGGTTGGCAGGCGATGTTTCGAGCTTATTCATCTTTCCCAGAATCCATGGTCTCGCTGTCCGCATGCCAAAGCTTTGCAAAGCAGAAAAACCGTGACGGAAGAAATTATTGATCCCAAGTCCGGCAGCATCTTATCAATAACATGTTCCCCGTACTTTGATGAACAGAATAATTTACTGGGAACGGTCCACATAGCGCGAGATATAACCAAGCAGAAACAGACCGAGAAGGAAAAGGAACTCTTGATAGCCGAACTGCAGGAAGCGCTGGCCCAGGTGAAGCTGTTAAGCGGCTTCCTGCCCATCTGCTCCTCATGCAAGAAGATACGGGACGACAAAGGTTATTGGAAACAAATTGAATCGTATATCCGCGATCACTCCGAGGTGGAATTCAGCCATAGCATCTGTCCGGAGTGCGCAAAAAAATTATACCCAGAGGAGTTTGAATCAATCTACCCAGCCAAAAAATAAGCAGCCCACCCGTAATGCTTACAAACTATATATCTAGAAATGTCCTATCGCGGTTCAGTATCCGACAGCAATCATCCTCAACAACCCCCATGTTTTCCAGACGTATTCCTCCCCAGCCCGGCAGATAAATTCCCGGTTCAACGGTTACAATCATCCCTGTCTGCAGTTTTTTGGCGTTCCTGCGGTTGAGTGATGGCGCTTCGTGGACCGCCAAGCCGACACCATGCCCCAGCCCATGGCCGAATTTGTCTCCCAGTCCGGCATCGCTTATGACATCCCTAGCCGCCCGGTCAGCCTCTTTTCCAGTGACCCCGGCCCGGATTGTGGCCGTTGCCGCTAATTGCGCCCTGCGCACCACCCGGAATAGATCAACGGTTTTCTGGTCGGGGGTGCCCAGAACAACGGTACGCGTCATGTCGGAACAGTACCCGTCAAGGATGAGCCCCATGTCGATCACAATGGGCTCGCCCTGCCGCAAAGGTCTGGTACCGGGCACCGCGTGCGGGGCAGCCCCGTTTGGCCCCCCGGCTACAATCGTCTCAAAACTCGGACGTTCCGCGCCCTTGAGCAGCATGGCGTTTTCAATGCGCATGGCCACCTCTCTTTCTGTCTGCCCCTCCGCGAGGGTGGCAAAGATCTCCTGAAAGACCTCCTCATTGAGAAGAACCGATTTTTCTATTTTGTCTCTTTCCTCTTTATCCTTTCGCACTCTCATTTTCTCTATGAGCCCGATGAGGGGCACGCATTCGATGCCGAGCTTAGAGGTGAGTTCCGTCAATTTCAGGGCACCGGCATGAAGCATGTAGCGACTTTCAAAACCAAGCCGTTTCACCCCGAGCCGGGGCAGTAGCCTGCGCAGCAGGTTCAACAGACCCTTAGGGTAAAGAACAATTTCAAAATTTTTCGCTTCAGCGCCGGCGTGCAGCTCAAAACGGGAATCCGTCAGCAAGAAAGGCGCGCCGCCAAGGGGAATAAGTAATACCCCGCTTGACTCTGAGATGGAAGAGTCCGTGGCGCTGTAACCGCTCAAATACCTGCGGTTTTCCGGCTGGGTAACAAGCAAGGCATCAATTTTCTGTCGTTTTAGGACCTTTCTTAATCTATTGAGATTTTCCATCTTCTTTGCGTCAGCGTTTGAAAAAAATACATCTTCTTCCAGAATTTACAGGCACTGTGGCCTTGTTTATCGTGCCGAGTTCCCTGTCTCCATCCCGGCAGCATGCTAAATAATATGCTCGGCAAGACCGTCAAAATCATCGTCTAAATAGAACGTACCGCTGGAAGGGCGATAAACGCCGATATCAGTAATTCCATCCCCGTTCCAATCCCCGACCAGAGGAATATCCCCATCAGCACCGAAAGTTTGGGCATGATCATGGATACCGTCGTCATTATCGTCAAGGTAAAATCTCCTGCTGTCCGGACGATAAATACCGATACTGTCTGAGCCGTCACCATTCCAGTCGCCGACAAGCGAGTAGTCACCAAGTCGGCCGATGGTAACAGCCCGGTCATGAATGCCGTTTTCATCAAAGTCCATGTAATATCTTCTAACGGAAGGCCGGAAAACACCGATATCATCCTTGCCGTCATTGTCCCAGTCACCGACTACGGGCAGGTCTGATGAGCGGCCGATGGTAACAGAATAATCCGATACTCCATCCCTGTCGTCATCCAGGTAAAACCTTCTTTCCTCAGCGCGGAAAACGCCGATATCGTCAACCCCATTCCCTTCCCAGTCACCAACCACAGGGATGTCGTCACTTCTCCCAAAGGTAACAGTTACATCCGGCACTCCGTCATTGTCATAATCCAGCCGGAATACCTTGCCGCTGACAAGCCCGACATTGTCGTCGCCATCCCCGTCCCAATCGCCGATAATGGGCGTGCCATCCGTTTCACAGACATCGCCCGTGCCATCATCATCCGAGTCATCCTGGTCCGCGTTCGCGCTATCCGGGCAGTTGTCACTGTCATCGCAAATCCCGTCGCTATCCGTATCCGGGCAGGACTGGAGTACGGCAAAGGCAGCAACCTTGCCTTTCACATTGTTGAGGGACAAGGCGTTATTAGCGGCCAGAACTACGTTTTCATCAACCCCGCAGGAGTGTCCGTTGCAGCTGTTGATGTCAGGGTTAGAGAAATACGGGACTGCCGGGTCGATGTAGCTCATGATCGTGCCGAAGCTTCCTGAAATTCCATAGCCATAAGAATAAGCATAGACTCCGGGAGTATCCGCATGGGCACGGTCATGAACACACCCCATATTGTGGCCCAGTTCGTGGGTGAAGGTATAATCGCTGCAGAAATAGGTCGTGGAGCCGATGGAATATTCTCCGTCCAGTATCGACGAAAAACCGGTCTCCGCGTAAAGACTGATGTCCTGCTGGTTGGCCCCATTGATCCAGGCCAGCCCGCACTCGTCCATATAAATCGTGTAAGGCCGCACCAAAACGACAAGGTCGGCGCCGTACTGGCTGCGCAAATCGGCGATTCCTGAAAAAATTCCTGTGCCGTTTGTCATGGCGTCCAGCACACTGCTGTTTGATTCGCTTTCCGAACAAGCGATCTCTAACGAATGGACAAGACGCAGGGTTATATTGACCTGGCTGTCCACATAAGCCTGATTTGACAGGGAAATAAACTCATTGAGCCGAGCCGCCAATTGTCCTTCGGGATAATCGGCGGCAAAGCCGGATGAATAGAGAACCATGACATCGATAGTGGTATTACTGTTCACGTCTGCGCTGACCTTGGGAACAGCCATCATCCCGTCAATCCCTTTCTTTACCGGGGGAACAACCGTATCGTTCTGAAAAAAGGAAGAAATCCGGTTTGCGAAACGTTGATCATACAACCGGACGCCGTCCGTGTCCGACTTGATCCTGAGCATACCGTCGGCTGTTTTTATCCTGCCGAGGATGGCGCCATTATTTTCCGTCAGAAAAACACGGGATTTTTTGCCCTCTTCCTTGATGTACGCGGTCCAGGTCCTTGAGCCGTCGCCGTGATGCCATATCCTGTCATGCACAAGGTGAAATTCGAACCCGTCCGGCAGCGGTAATATAATTTCAGCCCCGGCTGGCTGATCGAAAAGGTTGGTGTCAAGGACAATGGGATACACATCCTCCCCGGGAGAGGCGCCAAGTAAATTTTTGGCCGGATTCGCGCCGGCAGGCAGGATGGAGAACAGCCGCCCCGCGCTTTCAGCTCTGCCTGGAAACAGGAATATCAAGGAAAGAAAAACCGGCAAAATAAGCGTGGCGAATGAGTAAAATTTATTTCCTGATCTGCGTTTCTGCATTTTTATTTGCGTTGTATTTAATTTTTAGAGGAAACACTTACAGATTAAATATAATTTATCTGCCCTGTCTAGTTGTTTGTTGCCGGCATACACTTCATAACCGGATGCGGTTATGGTTTTCACAGAAAATAAATAGACATTTATTTTATTCTGTGACCATAGTCATATATGGTATCATTTTGACAATTCCCTAGTGAGGGTTGAACTGCATGCTTTTCAGAGTTTTTAGCAAAAACGAATTGAAAAATCTCTATGACATCCTTGCTGTCAATCATATTGTCGGCCCGGTGAGCAAAGGATGTAATAAAAATTCCACCGCACTGTATGATTTTGATTTTGTTTATGATTTTGAAGAGTTGCAGCTTGAATACAGTGCAACCATTCATTCCCTCAAACGCTTCATTCTTCCTGCCAAAGAAACCTTGTGCTCGTTTACCCTGCAAAAAAATAACTGGCAGAAACATGTCGAACTGAACGCCTATAAGCCCATTGTCTATTTCGGGCTCCATGCCTGCGATATCAACGCCCTTAACAAACTCGACAAAGTTCTGGCGGGCAAGATCTACCCAGACCCCTATTACGCAGCCAAACGCAACAACATGTTTATTATTGGTGTGGGGTGTACCCCGCAGCCCTTCTGTTTCTGTCACTCCATGGGGGCGGATTCCGTTCTGCACGGGTTTGATATGTTTCTGACCGACCTTGGCGACTCTTATTTTGCTGAAATTCTTTCCGCCCGGGCCTTTGAATGCTTGAGCGGCATCACCTGCAGGGAACCCGGGAAAAGCGAGCACCAGCGCTTTCTCGAAGTGGCGCAGGAGAAAATGAAGCGTTTTACCTGTCATGTGGACACCACGGACCTGACCAAAATCCTTGACCTGGAATTTCAAGCCGATGTCTGGAGGGAATGGGGCGAAAAATGCCTTTCCTGCGGAACATGCGCCAACGTCTGCCCCACCTGTTACTGTTACGGCGTCGAAGAAAATGTCGATCTTGACATGCGTCATGCCGCGAAGACCCGTCACCTTTACTCATGCAATCTGATTGATTTCGCCGAGGTGGCGGGCGGACACAACTTCCGCCCGCACAGCCATGACCGCTTGAAATACAGGTATTATCATAAGCATCGCGGTTTTGTGGAGGCTTTTGAGGAATCTCTCTGTGTGGGCTGCGGCCGCTGCGGCAACGCATGTCTTGCCAATATTACCGTACCGGAGGTGATTGCCAGTGTCCGGGGCAAGGAGGGATACCATGGTTAAATTGCCCTTTGTTGATGTCCTGGCCGACAAAAAGAACTATATGCGTAAAGACGATCTGGCCAGTTTCGAATATACCTACCAGGCGGAAATCACCAATGTCTACTCCCTGACAAAGACGGAAAAACTCTACCAGTTACAGATAATCGACCCTGTGGAGAGAGCCCGCTTCACTTTCAAGCCCGGCCAGTTTGTCATGCTGGAACTGCCGGGGATCGGCGAAGCGCCCTTTTCCATTTCCTCTTCGCCGATCAGGCATGGTGATATTGAGCTGTGCATAAGAGCGGTAGGTAATCTCACCAACTTTCTTACCCGCTCACCCCGCGGTACCAGGGTGGGCATCAGCGGACCTTTCGGCACCGATTTTCCCGTTGAAGAGATGCAGGGCCACGATATCATGCTCATTGCCGGCGGCCTGGGCCTGGTGCCCCTGCGCGCCCCGATTTTTGCCGTTCTGGAAAACCGCAGCCGTTATGGAAACATTGATATCATTTATGGAGCACGGAACCCGGCGGAACTCCTTTTCACCTATCAGTACGACATGTGGCGACAATTTGATATCGATCTCAATATCATTGTCGATCAGGGCGATGCATCGTGGAATGGTCCGGTGGGGCGCATCACCTCTATTTTGGAGGATCGTATTCAGGCGGCGGAAAACATTGGCAAAAACACCTATGCTATTGTCTGCGGGCCGCCCGTCATGTTCAAATTTGTCTGCGATATGCTGATTAAGGCCCATTTGCCCACCCAGAAGATCTTCGTGTCCCTGGAGAGGAGAATGCACTGCGGCCGGGGCAAATGCTGCCGGTGCAATATCGGCTCCACCTATACCTGCCTGAAGGGACCTGTTTTTGATTACTGGTCCGTGATGAACATGAAAGAGGCCATCTGAAAGCAACATGACAGCAAGTGAAAAGACATATCTTGGGGTTCCGGTCAGAAAGCCCAGGGCCGCTTTTTTTTCCTTAACCTCCTGCGAAGGGTGCCAGCTTCAGCTGCTTAACAATGAGGCAACCCTGCTTGATTTCCTCTCCTTGCTCACCATTGTCAATTTCCGGGAGGCCGTCAGCGAGCGCAGCGAAAATTACGAAATTGCCTTTGTGGAAGGAAGCATCAGCAGGGCTGATGAGATCCCCCGGCTGAAAAGTATCCGCGCCCAGGCTCAGACATTGGTGGCCATGGGCTCCTGCGCCTGTTTTGGTGGAGTAAATCAGCTCAAGAACCGGTTTTCGGATCTTGACTGGGTGAAAAAACAGGTCTACGGCGATCATCCCATCGAAACCCAGGATGTTTTGCCATTGTCCGCCATTGTCAAGGTCGACCTCAATATTTACGGCTGCCCCATTAAGAAAGAAGAGGTTGAAAAGGTTATTACCAATCTGGTGCTGGGAAAATCCATTGATTACCCTCAATATCCCGTCTGCATGGAGTGCAAGGCCAATCAGAATGTCTGCCTGTTCGATCTTGGCGAACCCTGCCTGGGGCCGATCACCAGGGCCGGCTGCGATTCATGGTGCCCCAGTAACCGGCTTGGCTGCTGGGGATGCAGGGGGCCGGCCGAGACCGCCAATGTCAGGCAGCTTAAACAGATCATGCGGGAGCACGGTTTTTCCGATGAGCAAATGCTGGACCGGCTGGAATGTTTCGGCGGATTCAGCAAATTTATTAATGAGCTGAAAAATCAGTAAGGCGCATTTACCCTGGTCAGACAAAGAGAACCCATGAAAGTTACTTGCAATATCAATGTCCATCATCTTACCCGGGTTGAGGGGCATGGCAATATCCGTATTGTCATCAAAAACGGCCAAGTCGAAGAGGCCAGCTGGGATGTGGTTGAAACTCCACGTTTTTTCGAAGCCTTGCTGGTTGGCAAACTCTGGGAAAACGCCCCGTATATCTGCGGCAGGATCTGCGGCATCTGCTCCATCGGGCATACCCTGGCAAGCATCAGGGCCATTGAGAATGGTTTCGGCATCGTGCCGACCGGGCAGACGAGCGCGCTTCGTCTTCTCCTCAAACATATGGAGACATTGCAGAGCCATATCCTGCACCTTTATTTTCTGGCAGCCCCTGATTTTCTGCGCATCGGCAGCGTGCTGCCCCTGATTGAAACCCATCCGGATATCGTACAGAGAGCCACACGCTTGAAACTGCTGGCCAATGACGCCTGTGATGTCATCGGCGGCCGCCGTCTGCATCCAACCAGACCCGTGGTGGGCGGTTTTACCATGCTGCCGGAAAAATCTCAGCTCGCCCTGCTGAAATCCAGGATCGAGGCGGCTGTGCCGGATCTGGTCAAGACAGCCCAGCTCTTTCACGGTTTTTCACTACCTGATTTCGTAAGGGAGACCGAGTTTGTTTCACTGCAAGGTAAGGACAATTACCCTTTCATCGGCGGGGATCTGGTTTCAAGTGATGGAGTGCTCAGGGCGGAAGAGGAGTATCTGCGGATGACCAACGAGTTTGTGGTGGGTCACTCCACCTCTAAATGGAGCCGCCTGTCACGCCACTCTTTTGCGGCGGGAGCACTGGCCCGGGTAAACAATAATTTTGCCTTCCTTCACCCCAGGGCAAGAGAGATCGCGGAAAGTTTTTCTCTGCGGCCGGTGAACCACAACCCGTTTATGAACAATATCGCCCAGCTGGTGGAATGCGTGCATGTTGTCTTCGACAGCATTTCCCTGCTTGACAAGCTGCTAGCAATGGATTGGCAGGAACCCAGGCAGCAGGTCAGACCAAAGGCGGGTTTGGGAGTGGGGGCTGTGGAGGTCCCTCGGGGCATTCTCTACCATGCCTATGAATTTGATGATTCAGGACGCATCACCAGAGCCGACTGCGTTATTCCCACCAGCCAGAATAATGCCAATATCCATTATGATATCGCTGAACTGGCCCGCCAGTCAGCTAGCCAGGGAAAATCAGATAGTGAGATACAGTTGCTGGCCGAGATGCTGGTGCGGGCCTATGATCCGTGCATCTCCTGCTCAGTCCACTGAGGCCGTAAAATTCACCTGGAGGTCATACAATTTCGCGTGCAGCTGCATGATTGCCGAAACGATATCAGCGGTCTGCAGGTCGAAAACTACCTGCCCTCCCCCTTTTGCTGCGGATCTGACAACCTCGGGAACGGCGCCTGCATAGACCGCCGCCCACACCCGCAGCACGTTATCCACCTCTCTCCAGTTGCCGCATCCCGCCGCTTCCGAGTCTGCATTGATGTTGAGATGAATTCTCATGGTAAAAAATTATGGAGCGAGATGTTTGGCAATGAACTCTTTATACTGTTCTACCGCGCGACCATACTGGTCATTGAGCTCTAGTTGGATTCTCTGCCATTCCTCGGCAAATTTCGGGTGCTGTGAAGGTTGCAGCTTCATCTTCATGCCCGTCTGCTGCGCCAGGCTCTTCTCCATCAACATCATCTGCTGGGCAAACTGCTCTTCAAGCTGTTTCTTGAGCTGATCCCTGTGGGACAGATAGCGATCAAGAATTGATTTCATTTCCGTGAAAACCTGGGCGAGATCTCCGCTGTCCCGGCCGATTTCACGCAATGCCTGCATGGCTTTTTCGGCGTTAGGCGCCTCATCGACCTTCCGCGGCAGGACGATATTGCGCAACAGCGCCGCCACCATGCCCTTTTTCACGTCACCCCTTGCCTCGGGCAAACATTTTTGCAGGGCAGCCAGCAGATCCACCTGCTCGCCGCGCAGAAAGCCGGCGGCAAGCCGCATGCCCTCTTTTTCTTTTTCCTGACCACTAAAACCGCCAGTCGCCTGAGCCTCCATGCGGGCGGCCCTTTCCAGCACCATTTCAAGGGTACTTCGTATCTCAGCCATATTATTATCCGTTTCGCTGGAATTTTTTCTGCAAAGCACTCAAGAGGAAAAAAACGCTCTATTCCCATGAGGCATGTTAAAATTGTGCACAGCGTTCAATGAATAGTCCATCATTATTCATGGCAAACATTCGGTAATAATCTACCCTTTGCAATGAATCTTGGCGACAAAAATCATTAGAGTGAAAATGAGCATCGCGCTGCCCGCAGGCCAAGATATGCATCCTCCGCGAATTGAAAACTTTAGCGGATTGACAAATGAGGGTTGCTCGCTTAGTATTAAAAGGATTTTCAATGGAGGAAAAGATGGTGGATGTCCCGGTAGAACCTAAAACTCGAAATAATCTAACTCCCAAAAGCTGCATGCGGCTCGCTTGCCCCAACTGTGGGAATGACCGTGATTTTGTTGAAGTTGCCGATGGGGTAATCCTCACGACCCATTATGTGCAGAACAACGATTGCAGCTTTACTCAGGATGGCGACGAATCCCAGATTCTCGGGGAAATCCGTTTTTTCTGTGGGGAATGCAACGCTGATCTCACCCGCTTCCACCAACGATTTGTGGAAATGCTTTTTTAATGCCTATTTCGTCCTCCCGCCGTATTATTACAAACAATCGCATCCTGCGCCAAGATTATCATTCCCTGCAAAAAGACGATGTTTGCCTTGGCCGACTCCGACTCAAGGCGACGGAAGAGCATCTCCTCCTTGACCTGGTCGAGCGGGGCATTATTCTTTTTCCCTCTGCGCTCAGCCAGCAGCTCTGCCGTTCAAAAACCTTTCAGGCGCATCTTTTTGCCAAAGAAATGTTGCCCCTTACCCTGCCGGTCCATGACCAGCATGACATGATTGCCGCCGTCAATTTTTATCACGGCAAAGGCGTTATTAAGGTTGTGACGAAGCATGACAGAAAAAACGCTGGGATGGGGATACTTCTCTGGCGTGGTGTTGAGGAGGTATTTAACCACTCTACTCTCGGCTCTCTGCCTTATCCTTTTGTCCTTCAGCCTTTCGCCGAAAACAGCCGGGACATTCGCGTCATTGTCTTGGGGGATTATATCGAGTCATACACGCGCCACAACCCCACCAACTTCAGAAACAACCTGCACTGTGGCGGACTGAGCAAACCCTGCGGGTTGACGCAAGCCCAATGGCTACTCTGCCAGCACGTTATGCTGCGAGGCAAGTTCCCTTACGCCCATATTGATCTCATGATTCTGGAAGGGGGGGAAGTTCATCTGGCGGAAATAAATTTGCGCGGCGGCATAAGGGGGGCGGAAATCAGCCCGGCGGAATATAGGATAAAGGTAGAAAAGATCCACCAGGACTTTCTTTCTGCCCTTTGCTGACAGCAAAAAAAAAGGAGGCAGCGGAAATGAATCCACAACCTCCTTGGATAAACAAACAGTCAAGTGACTGCTTAAATCTGCATCATACGCAACCGGTAGGTTTCGGCAGACCAGCCATCTTGCAGGCTCCTTTACCAGGTCCTGACGGGAACAACTCGTAGATTCTCTTCAGCGGGTAACCAGTGGTTTTGGACAGAATACGAACCATGGGAGCAATACCGTTTTTCTTGTAGTAATCCTGCAGCGCATTGATTACTTTCCAGTGCTCATCGGTCAGATCAGTAATACCCTCAAGGCCTTTTACGTACTCAACCCAGCCCTGATTCCACTCTTCCATACCCTTGGTGAGGAAGCCATCCTCATCTACATCATATGAACTTCCTGCATGCTCGATAGTTGCCATCTTATTCCTCCTTTTGAAGATTTACTCAATTTGCTTTTCAAGGTGTTATCTAAGCAAGATTAACTCTCCTTTACTATTAAATGATCCTACTTAATCTAAGAAAACTTATTTGTCAAGAAAGCAATAATGATTTTTTAAATTTTATGCATGAATATTCATTCATTTTTGGCTGCCCCCAATAAAACCAAGAAATTACGGGAGCAAACCGTCCAGCCGCAGGGGGTGGTGAGCACATGTTTCATGCGCGGTTTTCAGCGTATTTTGTTATAGTAATCCTGCAGATCCTTTGCAAGAAATTTTCTGATTCGCCCCAGGTTTCCGCTATGAGTTCCCCCGAGATCCACCAGGGTTGCCTGGGCCAGCAGCACGCCGACCTTGCCCTCAACCTTGCCCCACAGAGTTTTCTTGTAGTTGCTGTCAAGATTGACCAGGCCCGCCTTGCGCGCCTGACATTTTTTTATCAGTCCGGGCAAGCTCCATCGCGTAAACCAGAGCCAGGATAAAAACCAGACCATGGCCACCCCGGTAAGAGGAAACCACAAGTGGCGGGGGGCGGCGGTTCCGTTCAACAAGGCGCTTATCAGCGTTTCGTCCGGCACCCCGGTAAAGCTTTTGACAATCGGATCCGTGAGAATAAAGGCAGCCAGCCCGGCAACCAGGGCAAACTTGCCGGCACCTGCCAAAATTGCGCGACCCATGGAGCTGAAAGTGCACATTGCCTCGCAGATCAGCAGCAGCTCATTAACCTGGCGGTCAATATCCTGCAGTATATGATTAACCCTGAATCCCGGGGCGGAAAAAATTTTCTTTTTCAACTGCTCCCGTTCCTCGCGCCAGACAGAAAGGGTTTCAGAGGGTTTGGCCTCGCCCGGCGCATAGGTCACATAGATAGTCGGAATATCCTTTCGGCCCGTCATCTGGGAAAGATTCCAGCACAGGGTGCCGTAGGAGCGAACCAGATCGCTCAGGTTATCGCACTCATCGATGCGGCTCATGACAAAAACGATCCTATCCTCGCCGGAGGTATCCGGCAGGGTGCTGCGAATGGCGGTGTAGGTCTCGCTGATTGTCCCTGCCTTGTGGGGATCAAACATGAGAACCACCAGGTCGGCAAGCTTGGCAAACTCCCCGAGCACGGCCAGATAATCATAGCCCCTATCCTTTTCCGTCACGGCATCTAGCATGCCGGGGCTATCTATCAGCGCCATATTTTCCAGAAAAGGAACATCAACTTTTTTTAAGCGGAAATGGCCGATAAACTGTTCGCCGAATGATTTAAAGCGCCCGAAAGGAAGAAAATCGTCATTTACCAGCGTGGAGCCGGGGATTTCCATTTCACCATCCTCACGTCCATGGGAGGTGAGAACCGTGAAGGAATCATCGGTGGGCGCCTGCCCGGTGCGTTGGATTTTCTGACCTATAAGTTCATTGATCAAGGTCGACTTGCCGGAGGAATAATTGCCGATGACAAGCACAATCGGCTTCCACTTCAGTATGGACTCCAGATCAGCGTAGTCCAGACCATAGCGGTTAAAGAGCGGTAATAATCTATTGCGAACATGAAGCTGAAGTTCTGCCTGCAATTTTTTTTCGTCCATGGGCATTAACGAGAAGCGGCTTATTTTTTGTATGGCGATAAGGGGAAAGGGATTCCGGAATTTTGACTAATTAACAGATAGCGGAGCAAATTACATTGAAATTTTCAAGAGTCTGGTGAGGTGGAATTTTATTGGCCAATAATGATTTGATCAGAAAGCTCATTGATATCATCAGGTTTGACAGGAAATTGGCTGGCCAGAACTTGCCCGACACCCTTGATCTGGTGGCAGAGAATTTCAGCGGCTCTGCCGGCTTTAACCCCCAAGGCGATATCGCGGGCGTAGGCCTGCAGGGCCTCCTGTTGGATTTTTTCGTAAATTCCCTTGTCCGCCAAAACCATGACCTTCCGTTCAAAAAGGGAAATAAAAAAAAGAACACCGCTCCTGCCCCGGGTTTTATCTAGACCCTTTTCATAAAACGCGGTGAGCGCCCTCTGCCGCACCTGCACTTCCAAGCGGACATCGGGGGTAAAAAATCTTTTCACCTGGGGCAGATAATGAACCAGCCACCCGCAAAGAGGCATCAGAACAAAAGATATCACCACAAAAAACCACAAAGAATTCTTCCACAACAACTCCGTGGCAACAAGGGCCAGCAGGGCGCCGCAGAAGCAACCGGCCAGTATCTGCCCCTCGGGATAGGTGTCGCTCTGATCAACGACCATCACCGCCACTTCGCCGGATGTTTTGCACTCCACCTCGGCAATAGCACGGGAGATACTTTCCTGCTCAGCCGTTGAAAAAAAAGTTTCCGCCTTCATGATCACCAATCGCCGGAAGCGCCGCCGCCTCCGAACCCTCCTCCGCCAAAACCGCCGAAACCACCGCCATGCCCGCCGCCGCCATAATACCCCATGCCACCGCCCAGCAAAATGTTGCCCAGCATGAAGGGCAGGAGAAAACCGCCGAAGGCGCCAACAGGAACCAGAAGCAGCAGCATGAGAAAACTGAAGGGCAACAGGCCGAAAAAAAAGAGTAGCGGAAACAGGATCCCTCCGGCAACCACACCAAGGGGCCGCCAAATTTTACCCATGATGGCGACCACGAACATGCCGAAAAAAAGAAACTGCAAAAACGGCGATGACTCCTCCCCGTGCCGTCCCGCTCTTTCCCTCCGGCCCTCTGCCTTGAATTCTCCCCGGACAGCCTGCAAAATAGCACCAATTCCAGCCTCAAACCCCTCATCAAATCCGTCTTTCTTGAACAATGGCCTGATCACCGTATCGACAATGCGTCCGCTCAACAGATCGGTGAGAACAGGCTCAAGCCCGCGGCCCACTTCAATGCGTATCTTTTTGTCGTTTTTGGCGACCAGGAGAAGAACGCCATTATCCTTGCCTTGCAGGCCGATCTTCCACTGTTCCACCACTTTGATGCTGAAATCCTCCAGAGGCTCTCCATCCAGTGATGGAATGGTAAGGATTGCCACCTGGGTGGAATCGGTAAGGTCAAAGGACTGCAGGGCTCGCTCAAGCTTCACTTCGGCCTGAGAGGAGATCAAATCGGCATAGTCATTGACGTAGCCTTTATACGGCGGGATATCCAGGGCTAAGGCCGGACGACAGCCCAGGCGACAGGAAAAAACCGCCAGCACCAGGATGGCGACAGCCAGTCCCCATCCTCCCCTATGTTGCGCCCACGCTTTCAACTAAAATTTGACCTTCGGAGCTGCTTCCGCGCCTGCCTCGGCTTTAAACGGTTCCCGCCGCGGCAATTTCAGCAGAAAATTGTTGGTCAGATTGTTCGGAAAGGTACGGATGGAGGTATTGAATACCTTGACCGTTTCGTTGTAGCGCACCCGGGCGACATTGATTCTGTTTTCCGTTCCTTCCAGCTGGTGCTGAAGGTCTCTGAAATTCTGATTGGCCTTCAGATCGGGATATTGCTCCACAACCACCATGAGGCGGGAAAGCGCTGAACTTAGCCCCCCCTGGGCCGACTGGAATTGAGCCAGCGCCTCGGGATTGTTGACCACATCGGCGCCGAGCTTCAATTGCCCCACCTTGGCCCTGGCCTCGGTTACTGCCGTGAGTGTTTCTTTTTCGTGGGCCGCGTAACCTTTTACCACCTCAACCAGATTGGGGATCAGATCCGCCCTTCGCTGATAGGACGCCTCGACATCGCCCCAGGCGGCAATCACTGCTTCATCATTCTGCTGAATCGTATTATAGCCGCAACCGCTGAGGCTAAGACAAAACAACATCAGTACCGGAAAAATCAACCTTATTCTTTTCATAGCCGCCGCTCCCCAAAAATATTTATCAATAACACCAAATAGACTGTAATATTCTAGCAAACATCGCCTTTGTCAACCCCGCCTGCCCCTGTAATTTATTTATATGAAAGTCGACGGTGCTCGAAAATGACCATGCCGGAGCGCCGGACTTTTATGGTTCGTTGTGGCTGGCCAGCCTGGTCCAGCCATGCTGGTTAGCCGGAAGACTTACCGGCAACAGCGCGGAATTTCTTGATAAACCCGACAGGTTTATAGCTGAGCTTGGCGTGACGCAACCCTTCGTCGCCCAAATCCTGCTCCCGGTTGATAAAGTCATACTTCTCCGGCAGAATCGAGGCAAAGGCCTGATTGACAAATTGCCACAACCCCTTATATTCGCCAATGGCCTTTTCAAAATGGATGGCAAAACTCCTGCCCAGCATGAGTTCCTCTCCCAGCGAATAGGCCACGGGCTGCCCGTCAACATAGTAAATCCCCCCGCACAGCTGCAGCTCCTCGGTTTTTTCCAGGGCCTCTTTTGCTGCAAAATAATCACCCGGATCATCCCTGCCCTGCCGCCATGTCTCCAGCACCTGGAAGGCATCCCCCTTATACTCTTCCAGCAGCGGCCTTCCCTCATACGAATAATTACTGACAAATGCCTTGATCAAATTGCGCTTTTTATGAAATTTCCCCCCGGTAAGTTCGGCAAGATCCTGGCGTCGGTAAAGATAGTCATAATTGTCCCTGTCCTCAATGATCCGATAGCCCATTTCCGGCAACATCCCGGCCTGGGCTTCGGAGACACATTTCAGCACGGTGAATTCCGCAAACAGCTGCTGCAGCTGCTTTTCATCCGGTAATCCGAAGGGCAGCATAAAAAAAGATTTTCCCCCGTCAGCTCCGGCCAGCAGCAACACCTCCTTGGGGAGCATGGCAATCTGGTAACGATGGGCCTTTCTGAAGAGATACAGATTGGCAAAGGTAAATTCTGAAATGCCTCCCGGCAATTGCTGAAACCGTGGATGCAGGATATGCCGGGTCATCAGGTCCAGATCGCACCTGCGCGGGTATTCAGGTATCATAAGGTCATTCATTGGCTCGCTTTCATCATATGTGTGCAGGTCAATAAAATTGAACCATCTTACCCCGCCAGTGTCAAATCTAATATGCTTTGTGGTATGATGCTTCAGTAAGGGAAAAACGATGACCGATCAAAAAAAACATAAATGGTTTCTGCTTGCCACCATTGCCGCGTATTGCCTGATTGGCATCGAGATCATCATCATGATCTCCCCGTTTGCCCTTTATTTCTACTCGGTTTACGGACCAATCCTGGATTTTTTTTCCGCCTCTCCCTATCTGAGCTGGACAACGGAATTCTTTCTGCCTCACATGACCTTCCCGGACGACCCTTTCATTCTGGCCTGCTCCTATCTGCAGGTACTGCTTGTCGTGGGTTTATTCCTTTTTGTCACCGCGGCGATTCCTCTGTACTATGGCCGTTTTACCGGCAAGGGTGTGGTACGCGGGAACTTTTACGCAAAAGTCAGACATCCCCAATATCTGTTTCTTGCCATCTCGGGTTTCGGGCTTCTGCTCTATTGGCCCCGCTTCATCATTCTCATCATGTACGTCACCATGCTGTTTGTTTATTACCTGCTGGCCCGCAATGAAGAATGGCGCATGAAGCAGGAAGCTCCCGGCAGCTATGAATCATACATGAAAAAGACCCCCATGTTCATCCCCGGAGAACCTGGAGGCAAAATCTACCGCATCATCTTCGGTTGGATCAAACCGAAATGGTTCGGTATTCTTGCCGCCTATTGCCTGGCCATTATCCTGTCGGTTTCCACGGCAATGGGCCTCAGAGAGTATACAATAAAAAAACTGCCTGCCGTCACCATCAACGCCACGACAGTCCTCCCCGTTTTCCCGCGTCCGGCGGGTGAGATCAGGGAGTTGTATGCAAAGATCGCCGCCTCCCCAAAGGTTCAGCCCTTTCTTGAGGGGGATGCGGAAGCCAACCTGGTCTATATCTTTCCCGGTGATTTTTTTCTGAATGCGCTTGTTACCGAGGAAGACCGCCGTTTTTCAGACGATATCATCGAACGCTTTCCGGAAGTGCTGGAATGGCACCAGCATAAATTTCGCGGCGGGCTGGGAAAGTTTTTCAGAATTTTCTACAACTTTGTCCGCACCCTGGGAAACGTTGAAACGGATTACCATGTTGAACGGTTTGTTTTTATGCGTATAACCAACGACAAAGGAGGTCTCGCCGCGCCTGAAGATATCTTTAAACTGGGGATGAAAAGGAAATCGGTACTGCTCGTGGATGTAGATGTTGAGGACATCCGGATTGTTTCGGTTATTATCACGACGGGAAAACATAAGTGGGGGGCAATGCCGATGCCGTCTTTTTAGATTTTTACTGGCGGCAAACGTCGAGGACGCCTTCTTCCCGCAGATCAAGGCAATCGACAAGGGTTATTTTTTCCTCGTAGAGCAATTCCGTTCCATGCTTAACCATTCTCTCTATTGTGTCGACCCATCTTTGCCTGCTTTTTCTGCCCAGTTTCCGGCAGATCCTGTCGACATCATGGCACCCTGTACACCGGGACTGCAGAACCACCCCGCAATCGACGGCAGGCATATCTTCCCCGGAACAGGACAGGATAAAACCAAGGCAAAAAATAAGGGCGCCCGCATAGTGCCGGCTCATGGCATTGTTGCTCCAAAATCATCAACAAAGTGGGATACTCATCATACAGAAAGTTCGCCCAACCCGCATTGCGAGAGAAACGAGAACAATTTTTTATCCGGGAATACAAATCATTTCGTACTTATCCCCTGTTAAGCTTTGCCCGCCTCCCTGGGTCACGGCAAAGGTATTTTCAACCCCCACCATCCCCACATGCGGGATGCCTATTTTGGGCTCGATGGCCAGCACCATTCCCTGTTCAAGCGGCAGATCAAAACCTTTGGCCAGCACGGGGTACTCATCAATAGCAAGCCCAATGCCATGGCCGACAAAGTTCACCTTGTTTCTGCCGAGTCCCATGAACCCTTCCGCCCAGCCTTCCTTGTCAGCCCAGGCCAGCACATGCCGCCAAAGTTCGCTGGGCAGCGCTCCGGGCCTTAAGCGATCAGCAAGCCAATCCTGAACTTCGATGCAGAAATCATGGGCGGCTTGAACCCGGGCCGGGATGGTGGTGCGACTCCCCAGCCAGTATACCTGGGTCTTGTCGGTCTGATATCCTTCGAAGTTGAAGCCGACATCGATAGCCAGCGGTTCTCCTCTTCTCCAGAACTTACGGCCCGAACCCATATGAGGGACGGCGGCATGGGCGCCTCGCAGCCCTAAGGGACCATTAAACACACTGGGATAATTGCCGCTGTCTCCCGCGGCAATGTGTCCCATGAAGACCTCTTCGCCGTAAGCGCCCATCCGTAAAATGCCATGATGCCCCTGTTCGAAAAAAAGAGCGGACAGAATGTGTGCTATTGCCAGCTCATTCATCTCTTCCCGGAGCAAGGCAGGCAACAGCTCAACCAGACACCTTGCGTGCCGTGCTCCGGCCTCTTGCAGCTTAGCCAGCTCCCAAACGGACTTTGTGCCGCGGGCCATGGCAAGAACTCTATCGCCGGCAAGAAACTCTTGCCTTGACAGAGCGGCCGTTAAACTGGCGGCAAGAGACCAGGACAGCCCGTTCATCTCAGCGGCAACCTTTGCCGGCAAGGGTGAGCCCGCATCTCGCAACGCCCCCTCAATGTCCTTATAAGACCTGAATGGTAAAATATTTTCCAGCGGCGCCTCCAGCTCCGCCCGCTCCTGCCCGCGCCGGCAAAACAGAACAGGCTGCCCTTCAAGCGGCAGCCAGAAGATGCCGTTGACGAAGGCGCCGCATAAGTAATAGATATTCAACCGTGAAAAGACGATGATTCCTTGCGCCTCGGGCACGTTGTCCTTCAGCAAAACCCGGCATCTATTCCAGCGGTTTTCCAATTCCCGCAGCGACACACTTTCCAAAAAATTCTCCCGTTGTAACAGCACGTTCATTCGTCGGAATCATTTGTTTTTCGATGAAAGGCCCTTGAGAGCATAGATAATTTTGCTGTGCAAACATGCCTTTATGTCATCCGGTTTCTCTTCACCGGAGATAATCCACTGGTAGATATGGCTGGCCCGCATCTTTTCCCAGCCAACGCTGACTGAGTCTTTCATGTGGATTTCGTCGGCCTCTTGGGCGTACAAATAGACCTCGGGAGACCAATTCACCGTTTGTTCGGGGTTTTGAGCCCGCACGGCATCGGTAACAAGCTGAATGGACGAATCATCCCGCAGCGATTTGATAAAAACCGGATCAAATCCCCAAATAGTTATTTCATAACCCGTATCGGCATCATTTTCTGAACCTAGAGCCATTGCGCCATCCAGATCAATTTTTACTCTTTTCTGGCTTTTCCGTAATACCTGGATCGCCTGGTACCCTTCCGCCCCAACTATTTTCCTGGCCTCATTCGCCCCGTAATGGATTCCCCCCTGACAGGTATCGCAGTCACTGAAATTTTTTATCTCTTCGGCCAATATGGCCCCTGGCGCGAAAATGCTCATTACCGCTGCTATAAAAACAACCAGAGAGGTGTATTTCATTTTATTTCCTTTGAAAAATTTATTGAAAAATGATGATGGGCGGACACTTTTCCCGCCAAGTTCGGAGAAGTACCCCAGGCGCATTTCACCGCTTAGGCCCTCGGCCACGGTTTGCCGGCCCGCGCTTCTGCACGGAGAAACCGAAGCGGCCGATGCTGGGTCCCAAGGCAAAATATTGCCCGAGGCAGTATGACAGCAAGCCTGCTTTCTCCAGACGAAATTTCCCCTTGGCATCGAGCAGCGCTGATGAAACCTGCACGGCAATGACCTCGGCCACAAACATCGTGTGTGAGCCAAGATTCAATGTTTCCCGAACGACGCACTCAATATTAACCGGGCTTTCCAGGATAATGGGGCATTGCACCTTCAAGGCCTGGGCCGGGGTCAGTCCGGTTTCGGCGAATTTGTCCACCTTCCTTCCGGAGACCATGCCGCACCAGTCCGTGACTTTTGCCTGCTGCAGGGAAGGCACATTGACAACAAACTCGCCGGTGGTGCGAATAATTTCATAGGAATAGCGATCAGGACGGACCGAGATCGACAGCATGGGCGGATCGCTGCATACGCTTCCGGTCCAGGCAATGGTAATGATATTCGGCTTCCAAGCCGCCGTCCCGCCGCAGGTGACCAGAACCACGGGCAGCGGGGACAGCACGTTTCCCGGCTTCCAGGACTGCTTATCAATGCGTCCTCTCTTTGTCGCTTTTTTCATCTTTTTGCGCGGAGTTCCCACTGTTCAAGGATAAAACAAAAGGTCAAAGGGCTGCTGATACCGACTATGGTGATGACATATCATAAGAAATATTTTCATGCAAGAGTCCAAATCCGCGCAACCAACTCGGCTTGCCACGCTTCTTCCCTCTTTAGGGCTATCGCACTCAATCCCTTGACAAGTGCCATTTCTCGGGTTTAATGATCGTTATGCTTTCTTTTCCAAACATAGACCCTGTTCTAGTCAGCCTCGGCCCTTTGCAGGTCCGCTGGTACGGCCTGATGTATGTCCTCGGCTTTTGCGCCTCCTACCTTCTTGTCAGACACCAGCTGCAAAAATTCCGGCTGGAAAAACTGGCCGCTGAATTTGAAAACCTCAATTTTATGCTCATCATCAGCCTTGTCCTGGGAGGCAGGCTGGGCTATGTCCTTTTTTATAATTTTTCCTACTACTTGCAGCACCCGCTGGAGACTCTCGCCACCTGGCATGGCGGCATGTCCTTTCATGGCGCGGTTCTGGGACTCATCCTGGCCGGATATCTTTACTGCAGGAAGAAAGGGTTGAACTTTTTAGAGGCGGCGGACATCTATGTTGTAACGACCCCTGTGGGATTAGGGCTTGGCCGCCTCGGCAATTTTATCAATGCCGAACTCTACGGCCGTGTCAGCAATGTCCCCTGGGCCATGGTTTTTCCCGGTGGCGGCCCCCTTGCCCGCCACCCTTCCCAACTTTATGAGGCTCTGCTGGAGGGGGTGATGCTGTTTATCATTCTCTGGCGCCTGAAAACTATAAAATACCGCCGTCGCTGGGGGCACGGCACCATGCTTGCCGCCTTTCTGATGCTTTACGGCATTTTCCGTATTGTCGTCGAGTTTTTCCGGCAACCTGACGCTCATATCGGCTTTCTGGCAGGATTTCTCACCCGCGGCCAACTATTAAGCGCAATCATGATTTGTGCTGGATTAATTCTCTATTTTAACGTAAAAACGAATCAACAGCCCAAAGCGTAACGTTCCCATGAAAACAAAGCAGCTTTTATTACTGATATCAACACTCATCGCCATTATGACCAGCCAGACTTCCAATGCCAAAGAACTTTCGCCCCATCTCTTCAAGGAAACCCTTGCCAATGATCTGACGGTGCTCATCAAGGAAACACCAGGAACCAAGGTCGCCACCGTGCAGATCTGGGTCAAGGCGGGCAGCATATATGAAAACGAAAAAGAAGGCGGCATTACCCATCTGATCGAACATATGATCTTCAAGGGCACCCCGAGCAGAGGACCCGGCAGGGTTGCGGGCGACATAGAGGAGGTCGGCGGCCGCATCAATGCCTATACTTCCTATGAATACACGGTGTATCACGCCACCCTGGCCGCCCGCTTCTGGGAAAGAGGTCTTGACGTTCTCACGGATGCCGTGCTCAACTCCACCTTTGATCCGGAAGAGCTCGAAAGGGAGAAAAAGGTGATCCTGGAAGAGATCAGCATGCGCAACGACAGGCCGGAAACCAAGCTCTTCCAGGAATTGATGACCACGGCCTACAGCATTCATCCTTACAGGCTGCCTGTTATCGGCACGGTGGAGAGCGTCACGGGATTTACCAGAGATGATATCCTAAACTACATGCGGAATCATTATCATCCCGGGAATTTCACCGTTGTCGTGGTTGGCGACGTGCGCTACAGCGATGTATTGACCTCGGTGAAAAATCTCATGGGCGGACTGGTAAAAGGGGGGTACTCCCAGCCAGCCCTGCCCCAGGAACCCGAGCCGGCCGCGCCCCGTTTTTTTCAGCAAAACGATGACATCAACCAGACCCATCTGGCCCTGGCTTTTCCAATTACTCCCTTTGTTCATCCAGACACGGCGGTGCTGGATGTCATTGCCAGCGTTCTCGGCCAGGGGGAGGCATCACGGCTTTACAATGAACTGCGCAACGAAAAAAGGCTTGTCTATCGTATCAGCGCCGCGGCCTTTACCCCGAAAGACAAAGGGCTCATGGAGGCGACAGCCACCCTGGATGCCGCTTCACTTCCCGCGGCCCTGGAGGCGATACTTGAGGAATTTTTCAAATTGAAATACCTGCGGGTTGAAGAAGACGAGCTGAGCAGGGTCAAACGGAGTCTGGAAAGCGACTTTGTCTTTAATCTGGAAAGAGCGGAAGGACAGGCCCGCACCTTGGGTTCTTTTGAATTCCTGACCGGCGACCCGCGGGAGGATGATTACCTGGTTAAAGTACGTTCGGTCAGCGCCAACGATATCATGCAGGTTGCCCAGAAATACTTCACCGCTAAAAATATTTCCGCGGGCTGGCTTTTCCCGATGGAGGAGAAAAGCAGCGTCACCGGTGAGCAGTTTGCCGAAATCATCGACCGGGCCGAGGATGCCGCCCGAAACAGTGTGCCGCCATCCCTGCTCATCGACTCCTACCTGGATGATGTGCACCGTTTCAAACTTGCCAACGGTATCACCCTGCTGGTCCGTGAGGATCACAGTATCCCCACGGTATCCATGCGGGCCATTTTCCCGGGCGGCTTGCGCAGTGAGACGGAAACCACCAACGGCGCCTTTGCCTTCATCACCGAGCTGCTGCCCACCGCAACCGAAACATTGTCCTCCCGGGAGCTCGCCCTGAAGATTGCGGAAATGGCCGGCTCCGTCTCAGGATTTAACGGCAAGAACACCTTCGGGCTGAAGGGTGACTTTCTGGCCCGCTTTTTTGATGAGGGTCTTGAACTGGTTCGCGACATTCTTCTCACCCCGGCCTTTGATGAGGCAGAATCGGAAAAAATCCGGCCGGAACTGTTGGCCCAGCTGAAACAGCAGGAAGACTCCCTGCCTTCCCTGGCCTTCAAGGAGTTTAACCGCCTGCTCTTTCAGGGTCATCCCTATGGCTTGAATACCGTTGGCTCCGAAACCGCCATCAAAAATTTTTCCGCGACCCAGTTAAAAAAAATCTACCGGGAACATGCCTATCCGGAAAAAATGGTATTGGCCATATCCGGCGACGTGAAAGCTGATGAGGCAAAAAAACTGGCTGACAAATTGTTCGGGTCCTGGCCGGGCCGATCAGCCGAAACCGGTGTTGTGGAAGCAGCCTTTCTGCCTCCGTTCCCCCCGCCAAAGCCTGATTTTTATACCGTGGCGCGGGACAAGGAGCAGGTACACCTGGTGCTTGGTTTTCTCGGCCTACCGTTGACCAGCGAAGACCGCTACGCCATGGAAGTCATCGAGACCATTTTAAGCGGCCAAAGCGGCAGGCTCTTTACCGAGCTGCGAGACAAGCAGAGCCTGGCATACAGCCTTTCCGCCTTCACTCTGTTCGGCCTCGATACCGGCTCTTTCGGCATCTACATCGGCACAAGTCCGGATAAAAGAGAGGCTGTTCTCAAGGCGCTGTGGAAAGAACTCTATTTGATCCAAGAAGAACCGGCGAGCAATGAAGAGCTGGCCAAGGCTAAGAATCTGCTGATCAGCCAATATGAGCTGGGGCTGCAGACCCGAGGAGCCCAGGCCATGGAAATGGGATTAAACGAGACATACGGCTTGGGCCAGAATTACGGCAACCGCTATATCAGCGAGATTGAAAAGGTTGACGCCGAGAAGGTGCTGGCTGTTGCCCGCAAATATATCCTGCCCGAACATTATGTGATGGTCACGGTCGGGGCAAAGTGATAGCTGCTACATAGACCTGAGGACTAGATACTGATGCAGAACAAAATGCTGGCGCCCTCTATTCTTTCCGCCGATTTTGCGCGGCTGGGCGAGGAAATTTCCGAGGTAATCAAGGCAGGAGCTGACATCATCCATGTGGATGTGATGGATGGGCACTTTGTGCCCAATATAACCATCGGTCCGCTGGTCGTGGCGGCGGTGCGAAGGATCTGCGCCCAGCCCTTGGATGTCCACCTGATGATCGAAAATGCCGACAGGTACATAGACGACTTTGCCGCTGCCGGGGCGGACTGGATCACCGTTCATGTCGAGGCATGCACCCATCTGCACCGAACCATCCAGCACATAAAAAAACTGGGGAAAAAGGCCGGGGTGGTGCTGAATCCCGCCACCTCGCTGACAACTCTTGATTATATTCTGGAAGATCTTGACTTGGTCATGCTCATGAGTGTCAACCCGGGTTTTGGCGGGCAATCGTTCATCCCCTCAAGCCTGAAAAAAATCCGGGCGTTGAAGGCGCGCATCGACCAGCTTGGCCTCAAGGCAGGTATCGAAATTGACGGCGGGGTCAGCCCCGACACCATCAGCGCCATTTCCGAGGCCGGAGCCAATATCTTCGTGGCCGGATCGGCAGTTTTCAGCGGTAACAATTACACAAAGAGTGTTGCGGCCCTGAAAAGCCGCTGGTAAGCGGCAAGTCAGGGAGAAAATCCCGAAGCACGTGCCGGCCGGCTAGCGCGGCACCCCCCGCAGTGGCGACTCAGCACCATCCCCACCGCGTTCCCCGCGCCAGAGAGCTGTCTTCCGGCGGGAAATTGTCCCCACGCTCACCTCTTTCGCAGCCCTTTTGCCGTATTCATCCACCGCTATGACCCGCAGGGCGGGACCGGAATCCGGAACCGTATAAAAGGATGCCGGCATGGCAAAGGAAATGATGGACCCCTGCTCGTTCATTTTTTTAATCTGCACCGGGGTGCCGGAGATTTGCTCCCAGGTAAAATGCAGTTTTTCCCTGTTTTCGTCGGAGGTTGCGCTGGCGTCAATGCATACGGTTTCACCAACAGGGTAAGCCTTAGCCAGTTCCTTGATGTGTACTTGCGGGGCAAAATTGCCAAGCTTGACCCGCATGGTCAGCTTTCCTCTGCCGGATCTCAATCCCCCGCTCTCAAAGCGATAGTACAGGACATCGCGTCCCTCAAATGAGGGATCCGGCTGATAGCGGGACTTGCCCGCCTCGATTTTGCTCAGGGTTCCATTTAATTTAGAAGAATCGATGTCAACATGAACCTTACTACTGAAAGGGGAATGATTAGCCTCGCGCCAGATACGGCCCCAGTCAATCGTCACATCAGCCGTGCTTTTTGTCTCAAAGGTCTTATTCTTGGCCCGAACCCCCGGTTTGCTTTGGGCTAATGCCTTTTTCTGCTCATCTTCCTTTATCTTTTCTTTGTCAGCCGCCAGTTTCGCCAGATCCGGGCCGGTAATGAGCACTTTCGCCACATTGCTGGTATCCTTGCCGTCACTGACCCGAAACTCCAGCTTGTCCTCGCCCGGGAAATCTTTATTCGGAAGGTAAATGTAGGCCGGCGCCTCACCGGAAAGGCGCCCATGCCCGGGAGGAATAGTCACCTCATAGGTCATTTTGTCACCGTCCCCATCCTGGGCGTCGAGGGTTAGCGCCACTTCTCCGCCACCTTCGGACATTTTCCAGATACTGTCGCTGGCAACAGGAACATTGTTTTGCGCCACCTCATTCCGCGCCTGTTCCACGACTTGGGGCGCCTGTTCGACAACCGGCACGGGGATAGCCTGCTCTGCCTTCTTGCCTGGTTTGAAAAAATAAACCGCCGCGCCAATAACGAGGACGAGACAAAGGGATAATCCCGCGGTAACAGCCTTATTGGCAGGGGGAAACCAGGTTCTTTTCGGTTTTTCCTGCTCCACCTCATCAGCTAGGTCAGCCCCTGAAAAACCGGCTACTGTTGCTTCCCTGGAGGATGTTTTGCTTGAAGAAGCAGCCGCTTTCCCGACTTCCAGGAAATCGTCGCCGCTTTCCAGAACATTGGCAAGATCGATGTCCTCAACCTCAAAAGGTTCTTCAATATCATCTTCGTCATCAAGCCCGGAAAAAAGCTGATCAATCTCATCCTGATCCACATCCAGACCCTCTCCGAGTCCGGGCGGCTTCTCCGTCCCTCCGGCCAGCAGGGCATCGATATTATCCTGACTAAAGTCAACCTCTCCCCCGCTTACGTCCTGTTTCTGCCCTGATCCTCCACTCAAGAGGATGTCAATGTTTGCCTGATCCAGTTCAAGACTTTCCGAGTCCGCCTGTTCTTCAGGTGCGGCCTCGGGGCTTGCGCTCTCTCCCATGCCGCCCAGCAGGGCATCAATATTGGATTGATCAAGCTCCAGGCTCTCCTCTTCCCGAGCCTCAACCGCAGCCGCCCGCGGCGGAGCTTCACTCTCCGCCATACCACCCAGCAGGGCATCTATATTGGACTGATCAAGCTCCAGGCTCTCCTCTTCCCGAGCCTCAACCGGTACTGCCCGCGGAGCTTCACTCTCCGCCATGCCGCCCAGCAGGGCATCTATATTGGACTGATCAAGCTCTGCTGAATCATCATCTCCACCTGAAGCTTCACGCTTTTCCGGCTGAGAATCCGGTATCTCCTCGCCGCCCAGCAGGGCATCAATGCTCCCCTGGTCAAGTTCCCCGGAAAACTCGTCAGAGTCATCCAGATCCTCAAGCCAGTTATCGAGATCAGAGGTCGAATGTTTTTCTTCTGCCATGATCAGGCCTTTTTTCAGTTATTTTTGTAACTTTCCACATAGGAATGTAAAAACCGATAAACAGGTTCGGACATCTCCACATTGACCACATGCCCACGCCTTGCACCGAGACCATTTCTGCCGCTGATGTGGATGCGCAGGAATCCATCCATCTCTTCAATAACTCCTTCCATTTCCTGGGGGTAGTTGTTGTCCGCGGAATAGTGCGCCGCCGGTTCACTGTTAATCATGGCGGTCATCTGGTCGGCCAGGGTGATCCCGAGCATGGTTATTTTAGGAACCCTGCTGTCACTGATCACGGCAAAAGGCGCTACCGCAACCGTGGCCGGCCCGTAGAAATCATGGAAACCCTGGATGGCATCATCACAGATCAGGGTTACAATCTCAGACAGGTTTGAATAGCGCTGATAACTGATTCGTTCCGCATAATTGCTGTTACCAACCGCATCGTTTCCAGATCCTTCCTGGGCAAAAGCCGCAGGAACAAGCATACCCGCCAGAAAATGAAAGGATAGAAAGGCTGCGCCCACCCCGGCCAATAAGTTTTTCTGCAAATTTTTCATTTATCACTCCCCCCAAGCGCCTATTCACGGCTGCTGAAAAAACATGTCCCAGAATTTCCGGACCTGTATCAAACTGTTGAGCAGCTGATAAATCAGTTGTTCATTCCCCTGACAGAAATGGTTAATGGCTGTTCCGCATCATAGAACAGCCCGAGCAGATCCTTGGTCAAAGGCATGGTATAACGCCAGGATGATTTCACCACACCATCCAGCAGACTGACCAGTCTTCCCTGAATAATCAAGGTTTTCCTGGTGTTGCTGAAGGTGGTTACCACGACATAATCAACCTCGGGGGTGATGTCGGCAAGTTCGCCAATATTACGCGTCAGGATAAATTCGCCGGTCTGGGCCAGAATATTGATTTCCTTGCCCAAGCGCAACTCATTGACCTTTATGCCGCGGTCAGCCAGATCCGTCAGCAGATACTCCGCCATCACCCGGCCAAACTCTGTATCTCGCTTTAAATCCGACAAAGGAACCGCGGCCACGACCGCAACACGCGCCGTATAATTTTTTTCTCCGTCTTCTTTCAGCTCATAAAAAACCTTGCCCGCCACCTCCTTCGAGATATCGGACAGCTGACCTTCCGTTGCCTGGGAACGGGAACTTTCAGGCATATACTGGTATATCCGGTGGCTCGGCGTAGAGACAGAGGCCTGTTTTGCCTGCCTGCCATCTCCTACCTGCTCAACATTGAGAAAGGCGCTTGGCGAGGCCCTCTTTTTTTCAGCAGACTGACCGGGCGGCTCATCATAGGCCTCTTCAGCGTTCCATCGCGCCGACGCAGGAGAAGCTGCCGTAAAATTAATAAGTGACAACAATAGGCCGCAGACCGCCACTTTCATTATTGTTTCCTTCATCACATTCTCCCTTTCCTGAAATGCACAGAGTACTTTAGTTACTGCCCGCGTTAATAATCTTGGCTGGCTGCGGCATTCACAAATTTCAGACTACATCTCAAGCCGTTTCATGTAAATCACCCCTGCCGGCTTGTTTCTGGCAGTGGCCGTATCTTTAAGCATCATGATGCCTAAGTTGTTGAGCGGAAAAACCATTGTGGCGCTGGATAACAACCCACCCCTTTTATTGTCGAGAATGCGGGCGTTCACTATAATTTCCTTTTCCCCCACCAGATATGTGCCCGTGAGCATAGCCCCGGACGCCTGGGAAGAAAGAATTTCGGCAGGATCCCGGGACAGGCCGAATTCCCCTCTCTTCTCCTGCACCATGACACTTAAACTCTTCCGCATATCGAGAACGGGGTAGCCATAACGCTGAAATTCATTCAGCAGCTGTTCAGCCACGTACCGTCCAAATGACGATGTTCTGTAAAGATTGTTGATATCAACAAGGATGCAAACAACTACCCCGTCAGCCAAATCACCAAGCTGCGGATCAGGTTCCCCAAGATTGGCCAAAAGCTCTTCCGCAAGGGACTGAACCTTTATCCGCAACTCATCTGCTTCGCTTTTTTTGCCTGCCGCCCCATCGAGAGTTCGTGCGGACGGCTCTAGATAGGAAGGGGTCCTTCCCTCACCCACAAACTGCCCCGCCAGTCCATACCCAGGCAACGCCTGGAGAAAAAAAACAAAAAAAATCATTATGTTGCGTAATAGAGCCATCTGTTCATCCTTTTAGCAATCCATGTCTGTAATGAAAAAAGTAAGCCCTGTCCCGGAAGAGAGAGCAACTCATGATAAACATCATGGTGCGCATGTTTTCTTCTCTAGTAATTTTAACCATCGGTACAACCCGCTTTATTCTTTAAAAAAAAAGCACCATCGTTTAATTTAGGGAGTGTTCAGAAATGAACATTCTATTTCTAAGCCGTTGTCAATAAATTACTGTAACACCCCATGCGTGGCAACGGCATAAGGGGCCGTATAGATGATATCAAATCTGTAATGGTTATTTTATACCGGCCCCTAACCATTTCATTCCCGTCTCCTTATCCCGGTTACAGGTGTGCGATGTCACGAATATTGTTTTACGCCGGCTTAGAAAAGATTGAGCGCGGGATTGCAAAAATGGTTAAATGCAAAGCAACAAAGCGGGCGCTACATTCAATACTAAAACTACTCGTGGTAAGAATTACCGATGAACAGCAGGGAAGCATATCTGGAGGAGGAAATATTCATTATTGAGGATTCTGGAGGGGAAATGCCCGAAGTCGCGTTGCACGGCTCCCTTTACTTTCTGAGCAAAGACCCGGACGGCCCGGCCCTTGTGCTGAAAAAGCAAGAGATCTTCCCCTTGAAAACAGCGGTGATCAACCGTTATCAGACCATCATTCTCCGCGATCTGCGCCCGGAAAACCGCAAGAAGAGCATGTACCGGGGGGTGAAAAGAAGCTTTATCAACTGGCGGCGTCTGAAACTTTTTGCCGCGGCGGAAAACATCGACATTACCCACGTGCGCAACCATGTTTCCACCGCCCTGCTTTCTTTCATAGCCAATGAAATCCGCTCCGTGGCCCAGGCCGGCGAGCCTTCCTGCGTCAACTGCAGCCGCGACACACTCCATGAATTTATCTCTGATCTGGGTCTTTGCAGCGAAGATCTTGTCCGCGGCTGGCAGGATCTGTGCTGCGAGGAGTAAAAACGAATGCCTCGCTTTCCAGGGCAAACAAATCCTTTCCCTGTCTTCTTCGGCATCACGCCTGCTCAGTGGTTAATCCAATTGCTTTTTGCCTCAAGCTGAGGATCGGATCCCTTGGTGAGTTGCACGACATAGCAGCCTTTCGAGGCATAGCGCTGGGCCGGGCCAAAGCTCAGATTGGGATAGACGGGGATCGTATAGTTCTGATCAATCATCATATCAACGCCCTCCATGAAACGTTCCCGATAAAAATCACGGCGCATGTATGTCAGAACCCCCGTGAGTGCTCTGCCCAGGAAGAATACTTTCCCCTGGAGCACTATATCGGTTAACGGTAATTTTTTGATTTTCAACCAGGATTGCAAGGCAAGCTTCTTTCTTGCTCCATCCTGGGGGAGGTCATAAGGATAGGTAATGTAGATGAAATCCCGCATTGACTCGGGTAAAGCGGACAAGGCTTTATCCTGCTGACTCGACGAAACAAACACCATCCGCGGCCGGCCAGGGGTATCGGCCAGTTTGTCGATGGCTGCCAGATCCGACGGTTTCAGCCACAGCAGGACAATATCCGCGTGAAACTCATCGACCAGCTGTTTCCAGAAGTCGCTGCCTAGAGCCTCTTGGGGCTGCAGCATCTTGTTTGCCGGTTCTCCCTGCCCAAGCAGCTTCCAGGTATCCTGAAAACCGTTTGCCAGATAGCGGCCTTCCACATCATCCCGGAAAACCTGCAGGACTTTAACCGGCTTGAAATCAGCTGTTCCCCGCAGATAACGGGCCGCTGTCTCCCCTTCCTGATAGAGTCCCTTGGAAAAATACTGGGTGTACCAGTCCGTATCTGAAATAACCGGAAAATCCGTGAGAGGAAAAAGGCAGGGAATTCTATGTTTTTCGCAAAAATCATGGATGGGTTTCCATTCCCTGGTGGATATGCCCCCCACAAAACCGAAAACCGGTTCCTTTTTATAATACTCCTCCAGCTGATCCCCCCACGTCGCGGGTTCCCCGTGCAATTCCCATTTTTTCAGCTCTACCCGCCGATAGGCGGTATAGAATTCAAGTTTGTAAAAAACTCCTTCCTTGGCCCGTTCTTCCTGGTGTCTTGACTGGACATTCTTATCACGGATATAGGCATCCAGAAAACTCATCACAGCCTCCCGCGTCTCTGCCGGCACCTCATCGGTGATTACCGTGGCAAACTTTATGGTTGTCTCGTCAACCCCTGGGGAAAAATCGGCGGAAAGATGTTTCAGATAATAGATCATGACCTCCATGTCCTTCTCATTCAGGGAATAGCGCGGCATCACCTGATCAAGTTCCCGCCCTGCCGGGTCAAGCCCCCAAAGCAATGCCGCGGCAAGGGTTTCATCGCTGTAGGCCGGGCGCAGATAATCTTTTTGAAATTGCTCGGCAAACTCCTTGCGCATCGGCCGGATCACTTCCGATCCCATGGGATAGTCCCGGTACAGATCGGCGCCGTTGGTCGGCAGGGTGATAACACTTCCTTCCACCGAACCGAGTCCGCTGCGCAAATGGCAGGATTCGCAGGTAAACATGGCGCCATCCACCGGAATATCCTTCTGAACGATGGCCTCCATCGCCTCACCGGATGGCAGCAGTCCCTGACGATACATCCGCTCGCCCAGGCGCAGGGCCTCTTCAACAGGATAACCCGCTATGGTTTGGGGCGGATCGCCGGCAAAAGAGTCCGCCGGAAGCAAAAATAACATCAGCCATAGGCAAAAAATGATTCTTGTCATCTGGAGCTCCCTTATGGTTTACTCATTTCTTTCTGGAGATTGCCGTATTCCGCCATCAAATCCGCCGTACTGATCATGCCGTAGATCCGCACCCACTTATCACTGCCTGGCATACAGAGAAACGTCACGGGAAAATGATTCATCTTGTTCGGCACAAAGGCGTCAAAGGCGCGCATGACAGTTTCTATGTCCTTGCGGGTGCCGGTCAGGAAATCCCAACCCGGTTTGGCCCGGTACCTGTCGAGATAGTCGCGCATCACCTCGGGTGTGTCATATTCAGGATCAATGGATACGGAGACAAATTGCACCTTTGCGGCATCAGGACCAAGCTTATTCTGCATATTGGAAAAACCGGCGGACAAAACCGGGCAGATGGTGGTGCAGGTTCCATAGATAAAATCAAGCAGCACGGGCTTGCCCGCCTTGAGGAGTTGCCGCAGCTTCACCTCTTTCCTTTCCTGATTGATCAAGGTCACATCTGGAATGGTATACTGGACCACGGAGCGCTCATAACGTTTTTCTCCGGCCTGACTTGGGTAAGGGACCAGCAGGAGCATACAGAGCACCCCAAGTAAGCAACAATGCTTCATAATTCTCTGGATAAACATAAAACACCTTTTCCCATAACTACCGTTAAAAATTTTTGTGATTACCACTAAGTTTCAGTTTTTTAACTGGTAGGACGCTATTTGTCCTATCTGCCATGGCATACTCCTTCAAAAAACATTCATTTAATTGAAGGAGA
>JACRCD010000016.1 GCA_016219175.1 Deltaproteobacteria bacterium
CGTTCTGCATGCGTTCCATGATGTCGGTACGGACGGAGCCCGCATCGGCCGACCCGTTTAATACCGCCAGCACCACGTTGTCATGCTTTTTCCCCTCCAGAAAAGCCCCCAGATCCTTCTGCGGGTCTATCCCGGCTTCGAGCAGAGTCCGCCAGGCCATCTGGCCGCCGCCAAACGAGGCAAAATCAACCACCATGAATTTTTTCCCCCGGATATCCTCCATCTTCTGGATCGGGCTGTCGTTCTTGACAAAAATGACCCCGCCGAATCTGTCCATGGGTTTGCCGTCCACGGAGTTGATGAGGGTCGCCACGGCCCGGGCCTGGTATTTTTTCTCCATTTCCACAAACATGGCGGAATTAACCAGGAAGAAATCAACCTGGCCATCCTTGATCATGGGGTCCACGGCCTCGAATTTAAGGGGAACAACGCTCACCTTTTCGCCGAGTTTGGCGCTCAGGTATTCACCGGTGGAGCCCCATTGCTGCACGGCCTTTTCCGGACCACGCAGGGCCAGCACCCCTATTTTTATTTCAGCTGCGGATATCCCCGCAAAAACAAAGGTGAGCACGACGGCAAGACTTAATGTTTGCAACAGCTTCATCCGATTCCCTCCCTGATTAGATTAATAAATCCCTCACCGGAACAACACGCTACATTGTAGCATCATGTTTCAATTTCAAGTATGCGCCACCAGGTAAAAACTTGTCAACCTGAATTTGAGTAAAGCTAGCCAACGCACACAACAAAAAAGTCAGGAAAAACCATGGGATACGGAGGCCGGCCGCGGCAGGGACAGCAAGGAAGCGGGAGACATGAGGGGATAATGCTTGATGATCTCGGAAAAAAATCACCTCGAATACGTGGCACACTGGATACGGACGACTGGCGGCTTCATTTTTCCTTACCACCAAAAAGCCCGGGATAAAGCTTGGCAGCGCAGTCCGGGCAGATGCCATGACTGAACTGCGCGTGAGTATGGTCACTGATATAGGCTTCGATCTGATTCCAGTACCCCTTGTCGTCTCGAATCTTTTTACAGGAGGCGCAGATCGGGATAAAACCGCGCAGAGTTTTTATCTCGGCAAGCGCCTCGCGCAGTTTGTCTCTTTCCTCAACCAGTTCTGTTTCAATTCGTTTGCGCTCGGAGACATCCCGAACTATTTCAAGAACCGACACGATTTCTCCGCCGGCATTTTTCAAGGGTGAGGCAGTGACCTCAACCCAGCCATGAAACGAATCGGTGGATACAAAGCGCTCCACGGTATGGATCAAGCCGTCATCAAAGGCCTGCACCAGCGGACAGCCATCGCATACCCTATCCCTGCCTTCATACGCCTTAAAACATTCCTCGCCAAGATGAGAGCCGGCCATCTTCTGACATATCGCGTTCTGATACAGTATCCTGAAATCTCGGCCTTGAATGGTGAGGCCGGCACCTATCGACGCGATGACTGTTTCGGTTTTTGACCGTTCCGCCTCTGTTTGTTCCTTAGCCAGTTGCAATTCCTGGTGTTTAGTCCGCAGACTGTGGATCAAAATAAGGATATGCTCTTGAAGTTCCGTGACAGGGTTGCGGAACACCGCTTCCTGAAACACTTCGCATTCAAGACATGACCGGTATTTTTTGGCGAAGGTGCCATGTATTTCGCCACCGCACATTGTCCCGGCAATCAACCAGCACCGGCCGCATTTATGTTTATAGGCCGGACAGTGGATGTGGCCGCATTTTTTTCTTTCCCAGCATCTTGTTTCAACCCTTTTGGTCGTTGCCAGAATCCACTCATCCCAAGACTGTTCGTTTTCATTGAGGGATAATTCAATAAAGGTCCGCAGCTCATTAATGATATTCGCAAGGGCTTTTTCGGCTTTTTTTACCGTCATTGCTATATTTCCTTCAAAAAAATTATAGAAAAGAGAGACGGCGGGTTAGACGTAACAAGGATGGAGAACAGGCAAAAAACCGAGGCGTCGTTCCGTATCTTCCGCCAAGCCTGACAAAATTACCATGCTGCTTCCGGCGGAAAGGCCGCCCGTATCGCTTCATTATCTGCCTTCGTCATCCAAAGACGTTATTGATAATAGTTGAGGCCCTTGCAAAATAAGCAAAAGAGTGCCTCCTGTCATTTCGACTGAAGGGAGAAATCTAATAAAATCAAGGCAATTAAAGATTGCTCACTGCGTTCGGAATGACACAAGTTCATTTTACAGGAGCCTCCAAAGTATCACCTAACAGCAAAACAAAACCAACCACAGCCAAAGCCTGCCGCGAAGCTCCTCTGCGTCCGCCAAAGTGCCTGGTTGGGCAATTTATTGCGGGGATCTGTTTGGTGCGCCAATAACCTTTCCCGCGGGACCACAATTAATTGGCATGGCCCGTCTCGCGCCGCGCCCCCTGCTATTTGGCCGGGGCCGCTTCCTTGCGCAGATATTTCTGCTCGATGCTCATCTTGATCAGACCTTCCCCTTCCGCTTTCGGCGGCAGGATTTTGCCCATCTCCGCGGCCATCAGGCCTGCGTCCTGGGCGGTTGACGCCAGTTCCCGCGCCTTTTTATCAAAAACGAGCAGATACTCCTTCATATCCCGCACATCCTTTTTGGTGGAAAGAGGCCCGTGGCCGGGGATGATTTTGTCCGCATCCATGGCCGCGATCCGGTCAAGCACCTTCACCCACTCCTGGATGTCGCCCTCGCCCAGAAAGGGGTGGTAGCCGGTGAACAGGATGTCGCCGGCAAACAGCACCCTGCTCTCCGGCAGATAAACCAGGATGCTGCCTTCGGTGTGGGAGACCCCGGCATAAAGCAGCTGCACCGTCCGGTCGCCCAGGTCGATATCCAACCGGTCGCCGAAGGCCAAGGAGGGCAGGACGATCTCCGTGCCCTCCATATCCTGGGGAGTCAGTCCATATTCAGCGGCATTGCCGAGCACGGCCTGCCCGTGCATTTTCAGGTTGGCGGCGTCCTTGAGCTGAGAGATGATAACCGCCCCCTGCCTGGCGAAATCCGCGTTGCCGAAGGCGTGGTCCAGGTGGTGATGGGTATTGACCACATAGCGGATGGGCTTGTCGGAAATCGCCCGGATATCCTTGATAAAACGCTGCGCCTCCCTGGAGGAGACCAGGGTGTCCACCACCAGGATACCGTCCCGGCCGATAATGATCCCCGCATTGGCGCCAAAACTGTTCTGGGCGGTCATGTTTCGGGTATCCACGTAGGCGTACACATTGGCCGCTATCTCCGTCAGCTTCTCCGCGGCCAGCACATTACCGCTCAACCCCAGGCCGATGATGAGCAGCGCCATTGCCGCCTGCCCCAATATCCCTATGGTGTGTCTCTTCATTGCTTTCCTCCTTCATTTTAAAGATTTATCCATGCTCCAGCGGGGTCACAGCCGCCTTTATCGCGCCATATCTCCGAAGGCTTTGGGTCTGCCCGCTACCTGACCTTTTTTTGCCACGCCGTAAACTCTGGAGGGCGAATGCCAAAGCGTATGGCATTCCCCTCGTGCAGATTTTCAAACTCTTCCAGGACAAGCTTAACGAACTTGTCACAATCCTCTTCGGGAACTTTCGCTGTAATAGCGGCCATCACCGCTTTTTGCGTGGGAGCCTGCCGCTGCAAAATAATCGCCTTGATCGTCTCGCTGAGCGTCCGCCGGTACCGTAACCGGAAGGTATCCGGCGGCGCCAGTTCCCGGCGTACCGCCAGATAGTGCTGACAGGAGCGTTCATAGGCCCAGACGAAAACGTCGCGCAGCAGCTCGATCCGGTTCAGCTCATACACCCCCAGCATACCATCAATATAAGCACGTTCCGGCACATCGACAAAAGAGAGCGGACAGAGGTTGCGCCGAATAAAGGGGATGTTGGCGGCGAGGCGGGAGACGCGCTTGTTTACATCCTCGAACGGTTGCAGGTAGGGGAGATGAACCATCACAAAAAAAGACTGTTCAAAAGGGTCGCGGATCTCTTGCGCCATCGAGAGGATAATTCTGAACAGTTCATCAAGCCGTTGCGGCAGGGCGATCGGCAGGTAAACGCTCCCGCCGATTTCCACCGGCCGCTTGCGGATGCGGCCACCGGCACTCCGATCAGCCAGAAGCCCATCGGAGAGCAGCGCATGTAAGCTGAAAATGGTGTAGGGAGTAAAGTCAACAAGATCCACCTCATTCACCAGCAGCTCTATGGCGCCCTTGTGGTTGAGGATCATCTGGGTTTCCAGGGAGTCCTTCCCTTCAGCGGCCTGCCCGAACTCGATCAACCGCTCGGTGTCGAGCCTGCTGTAAGTATTTCCTTCGAGCCGGGAAGAGGCCCACGACAGATCGATCAACAGCCGGCTCAAGATGTCGCGGGCAAAGGTGCCGGCAGGACGCGCGGTATCCGGAGGCGTGCCAATGGTGTGGAGCTGGCTGCGCAATTCGGCCGGCAGATAGAATGTCTCGTTGGGATAGTATGCTTCCAGAAAGCTCTGGTTGTAGCTCACAGGTGTCCGAATCCGGCGTTCCCTGCGGACGTGGTCCCTGATCTCCTTTCCCGCGGCGGAAATGGGAATATACCCTTCTTCAGCAACTCCTCCCAAAGGAACAGGCGCACCTTCACCGCTGCTTGTCACAGCCCGGTACCGCACGCCCCGCTGCTTTCCTTCCCTGACGAGTCTCCCCTCGGCTACGAAGCCCATCAGACGGCGCTGCAGGCTGCGCCGGCTGATGGCGTCCTCAACCCGGGCGTGAAGGGAGTCCATGCCGATCCCCTCTGCATGGCGGCCCACCTCCTCAAGAATGCGAACATCCGTTTCAGCGGGTATTTTCTTCGGCATGGCCACCATCCCTCAAGGCATTAACCTGAATTGCTCCTCTTGGCTAAGGCAAAGATACCCTTATTGGCGCATTATGTCAATAAATGCGCCAATAAAACGGCGCGACACGGATTTGCGCGCCATAGGCGTAAACATCGGCGGCCATCTCCGTCAACTGCTCGCGGCCGGAACATAACCGGAAACCGCTGGAAGCTGGTGCGCTGTAGCGGCTATTTTCCCGTAAATATCCAGGCGAAAACGAGCCCCTGTTCCTGGTGGGAAATCGTAGCAAGCCCGTTTTTCGCCTTGCTCCGGAAGTTGCATTTTTTATCAGATGCGCAAACGGTTTCACCGCCCGCGCACGAGAATTGGCATTGAGACCAAGGATTATATAAGCTGTCCCCATAATTGCTTGTGCACGAGCCTCTTCGTTCAATGCATTAAAAGCATGGCCTTGCTTTTTGTTCGCAAATGCGCTAACTTTAATCAATGTGAAAAATCAATTTCTACCACCTCGAAAATGGTGAATGCCCGGTCCAGGACTATCTTGACACCCTTTCCAACAAGCAGGTAGAGAAAGCCTTCTTTGTGCTTGACCTGATTGAAAATTTCGCCATTGTTCCCAGTAAATTTTTCAAAAAACTGGAAGCAACCGACGATATTTGGGAGGCGCGAATACAATACGGGAATAACATTTTTCGCTTGCTTGGATTCTTGGATGGCAATGAATTGATAATTTTTAACCATGCTTTCACCAAAAAATCTCAGAAAACACCAGCCCAGGAAATTAAAATAGCCGAACGCAGAAAGAAAGAATATTTCACAAGAAGGAGATAATTATGAGCGACTTGCAAAAATATAAAAACAAACGCATGAAAGCAGACCCTGAATTTTGGCAAAATTACAATGAGCGATTTGAAACATTTAAACTTGGATTATTATTAAAACAGGCGCGCGTTGAAGCTGGGATGACCCAAGAACAAATCGCCAATAAACTTCACACCACCAAATCGGTAATCTCCAGAATGGAAAACCATGCCGTTGATATTCGTTTATCTACACTTGAAAAATTTGCCAAAGCGGTTGGACGGCACATCCAGGTAGCCTTGGTTTAATTTTTCTGTAACTACCCAGGTGAATAGACTGAAGGCTTTTAGGCTGAAGGCCTGGCGGTACTGACTGTATAAGAAAATGTTTTTCAGTCATTCGCTGCTATCTTTTACTAACAGCCTTCAGGCTACAGCCTAATCAACCTGGATAGTTACATTTTTCTTTCCATTTCAGTTGTCGTGTTAAAAAAATGCCTTATAGCCGTAACGCCTGCTGTTTTTATGGTTTTTTATTATAAATATCAAGCTGTTAGCTTGGCAAGGCTCTGATTTCCCTACAACACCAGGCCGATGATGAGCAGTGTTGTCACCGCCTGGTGCAAAATCCCGATTTCGTATCTCTTCATTGACTTCCTCCGTCATCCAATAGCTTTGCCGATATAATCCATGGTTCCAAACGATTACCATAAGCCAGCTTTACTTCGTAACGAGGAGATCCGGATTCATCCAATGCCAAACCGCCCTTGGCTTGCATGGCGTCAAATATCTCCCGATGTTCGAGCGGAACATGAATACTTGCCACGCTCAGTCCTGATATATACCCATGCACTTCTTTCTTGTCCGTGCCGCGATCATATCTTAGTTCAACCAACCCCTTTGTAATGACATAATGGGTCTGGTCTCCATATTTCTCTCTTAATACACCGAGATCGAGTCCGGCATCAATCGCAAAAAGACGGGTTTCGGCTATACATTCACGCTCTAATCGTTTTTCCGCGCTGTCAAAATCATCACGCAACCTTTGCTCTCCGGGGTTTGATTTGTATAAACCTTCCTCTCTGGCGCGCGCCGCCTCTGCCCTCATTACAGCTGCACGGTAAGACTCCCCGTCATATTCCAGCACGATAAAAACTTCCTTCGGCACCGGCTGCTTGGAAAAAATCGTATCATCATTTGCGCTGGGATATTCGTTTATGGTGAACCCCAACTCTGCTAATTTTTCAGCACTGAACCAGACAGGCGACATCCAGCCGGGGTAGCCGTTATCATCCTCATCCTTACCCAAAACCCGCCAAGCAAGCTGCAGGGCCAGGCCGCTATTCTCTTCATGAACCTGGTATGGCAGCCGCAGCTCCCGCTCGGTAAGAATTATTTGCGCCTCGGGCTCGCCTGATCTATTGGCAGCCACCCCGGAGAGCACGACAATATTGGTAGCCGCGAGAATTACAAAAACCAGGGCAAAAAGAGCGCGAGACGTTACAAGTATTTTCATGCGGAGACCTCCCGCGCGTTCCTGATTGCTGAATGCCTGAGCCGTTTAAAGATAAGCAGCATCAATATGGCGGTTAAGCCGATGACCAGAAAAAAAAGATATTTCGGCATCCAATCCCACCACCAGTCATAAAATTTCGTATACAGAAAAATCGTAAAGAAAACATTGCCGGTGTTCACAACCTCGGGCCAGCTTTTTTTGATCCCGGCCCAGATGGCGGAGGCGCTGACAATAAAGCCTGTAATCTGGTAGATAATCTCAATGGTTTCTTGCGAGATACGCAGGTAGCTGATCATCCCCCAATTGGCGAGGATCAAAACCGGAATAAAAAACAAGAGCATGGCGAAAACGCGATAAATTACGGAAAATCCAGAGAATTTATTATGAGGGAACAAGGAAACCATGAATAACAGGAAGGCGGCCGGGAAAAAATTCTCAGGCCGTTCTCCAAAGTTGAGCCAATAGCATCCGCTCCATGTTCCTGCCTTGGCCGATAAAAAAGCTGCAAAACATAGTATGCCCATGGCCAGGAGGAGGCGGGCGTCGGAAGCGTACGCCAGCAGGAAAGCAAAAACCGCCCAGACCAGAAAGGCGTTTGGCGAGGGGGTAATGTTGAAGATCTGGCCGAACATGGAAAGGTTCAGGACAAAACAGGCAAAACTGACCAGCCCCAGAAGTTTTGAGAAATAACCGGTTTTTTCTCTGCGGGATGCATACACGGTGGCAGCCAAGCCAAGCAGTGGCGCCATAATCAATATGAAGACCTGGGTGTTTGTCGAGAACCCTCCCCAGAATTGATAGAAAAGGAAGAACACGCTGGCTGCCAGGCCAAGCGCGCCAAGGAATGAAGCGATTTTCATCCCCAGACTGAGTTGCTTTTCATGTTTACTGGCATCGATATCAAAGGTAGCGGCCAGGGTAAGAATGAGGTTTTCATGGTAGCCGGCCAGGGCGGAACGTTGGCTATCGTTAAGGGACAGGATATTTTCCCGCTCAATTATTGCTAATTCAGCCCGGAAACAGCCAATCTGGTCAACCCTTCGTTGCGCATCATCCTTCGATTTCAGCTGCATTAGTTATCCTTCTTGTGGCGTTTTTGCGGAGATTAGCCCAGCTTAAGTTGCGCATACTGAGAGCATGACTCGTTGAAAGCTTCTCACCGGCATCAACTTGAAGCGTTTTGTTCGATTTTTTAATCCAATTGCTTCCAGCCGTTATTATCCTTTCCAAGGTGCAATACTCCATACAATATTGCTACTCCGACTAAACCAAATATTGCAGTCCCTGTGTCAATACCAATAGAAAAATTAACACCAGTCATGATTATCGTCGGAATTAGAAGACCCCAGAACCCCCATTTTCTCCATTTAAATAAGGCAATTGCACAAATCAGATTAGTCAAACTAAACACCATTGACGCTATATTTACCCAGCCAGGCAAATTCGGCATTAATTCTTTTACTGTTTCGCTGCTCAATCCGTAAATGAGTAATGTTGCCAAATTAGCGATTACAATAACTGCAAGATACACAGTAAGGCATCCGTGACGTTTCTTATTTTCAAGCATTTATGTCCTCTATTGATGTCGAACGACAGTGGTGAAGGGCCGCCAAAAAACAGTGCAGAAAACGACGCCACGCTTATTTCGGTTCCTCTCCACCATATGGTTAACCGATTGTTTTAATATTTAGTTACCTATTGTTTTTATATGTAATATTGATATTTTATAAATATTTCAACACTATAATGCTGATAAAAAATGAGCAAATCACGCCGCAACAAATAACGATCCCAACCTTTGCGACATACTTCTCTACCTTGTTGAGGTTTACACCAAAAACTTTCCAGGGATTCATTCCAAACAGATATTCTTTTGCCCCTTTTTCCCTAATTCCTGCTGCGTGACCTGCGATTGTTAATGACAACATTCCTAATACAAGTAATGCCGCAGCTAATTCATACGAAATAAAGGCACTGGTGCACGCAAATATAAAAATTGATAAATAAATGATTATAGTCACGGCTTCTAATTTTTTTTAGCTCAACGCGGTCGGCTGGAATTTTATTGTTAGCGGATTTTAATTTCGTTTAAGAGTACGCCACCCAAGCATAAGGCGATTAATGCCCGAAACGGAGAGGCCGACCAAAGCACCAACGCCACCCAGCTCGGTAGGTTGGGGTGAAGAATGAACCCCAACAACATCATTCCCTCTCGCCATAGCCGCTTTTATCGATGCCGTGGATTCCAGCGCCCCAGTCGCGGGCCATCATCCCCGCCTCGATATACCGGTGAATGCTCGAATACGGCCAATCCGCCGCACGGGTCACATAGCCGTGTTTCACCGGATTGAAATGGATGTAATCCACATGTCTCGTAAAATCTCCCTCGTCGCGGATGAGGTGTTCCCAATACCGGCGTTGCCAGATGCCGCGTTCTCCTTTGCTCGCCCGGCTGGCGCTCCGGCGTTCCCCTTGAGGAACATAACGCGAAAACCCCGCTTTAATGAGCATCCACCGTCTGGGGTAG
>JACRCD010000004.1 GCA_016219175.1 Deltaproteobacteria bacterium
AAGTGCCTAAAGTTAAAGGAGTTATCTTGTCAGAAAGTACCGCAACTTCAAGTATTTTAGGCATTTTAAGTACTTTAGGCACTCTTCTCGAATCGCAATCCTGGTATCAGAGTAAAATCTGCCGAGATCAGGTTATCTGAAGTTGTTGTTATTGCCCCGGCGGGGGGCCCACCCGCAAACAACGCCAATGCAAAAAAATAGTCAAAGCGATATCACTGCTGATTTTTTTACCGGCAGCATCCTGCTGGTGGATGACGACAAGATGGTTCTTGCTACACTTGAGCGTTACCTGGCAAGCATGGGCTATCCCTTTGTTTCCGTCACGGAGGGGCAAAAAGCCATTGAACTTCTTAACTCGGAGCACTTCGATATTGTCATCTCGGATATTCAGATGCCGCGCCCTGACGGAATCCAACTTCTGCGGCACATCAAAAAGGAGCACGCGGGGATCGATGTTATCCTGATGACAGGATACAGCCAGGCTTATACCTTCACGGACGTCATTCGGGAAGGGGCCACCGACTATCTGGAAAAACCTTTCACCGGAGATGCCGTGCGGGCCAAGATCTTTCGGATCCTGAAGGAAAGGGCCCTGCTGGCCGAGTTCAGCCGGGAGTTCGCCCAGCGGCGGGAAGTCGAAAAAAATCTCCGGGAGAAATCCAGGGAGCTGGAAAAAAGGGTCCGCGAACTGAACTGCCTGTATCATGTCTCCGACATTATCGAGCAAAAAAAAGACCGGCTGGATGATATCTTTCAAGAGACGTTAAAGACCATACCGCCGGCCTTGCAGTTTCCGGAAATTGCCGTGGCCAGGCTCCGCCACGGCGGCCGGACATATTGCACCCCTGATTTTCAACAGACTTCCTGGTCCCTGGTTACCCCCATAAAATCCAGAGGGCGGGAAGTCGGTTCGATTGAGGTTTGTTACACCAGGCAGGCGGCTGGATACCCCGGGATGGTGTTTCAGGAAGAGGAGCATGCCCTGCTAAATGAGATTGCCGAGAAAATGGGGCGGGCGATTGACAGCCGGCGCGCCGAGGAGGAACTGTTGCATTCTTTTGCCAATCTGGAAGAGACGGTTCGCCTTCGCACCCAGGAACTGCACGAGGCGCAGACCGCGCTGGAATCCGTCTTCCAAAACATCCCTGATGGCGTTTTGTCGGTCAATGAGGAAATGGTTGTCACCCACTTTAATGAAAGATGCATGCGGAATTTGGATGTCGCGATCGGCAAGGTCTTTCCCGCCAGGGGCAGCAAATTTCAGGATGAGTGTTACAGGGTCCTGAAAAATACCCTGAACGCCCATGAAGCGGTCATTGACTACCGAATCGAGATTCGTAACGGCGAGCAGATACGTCAGGTCGTTCTGGTCAGCACTTCCCTGCTGAATGATGAAGCGAACCGAACCGCCGGGGCCTTGCTAATTATCCACGACATTACCCGGCTGGCGGATCTGGAAAATCAACTGCAGGAAAGAAGACGGTTCCGGCAGTTGATCGGCAACTGCCCTCAGTTGCAGGAGATATTCAGCAATGTCCGCAAGCTGGCCTCCGTCGACACGACGGTACTCATTACCGGGGAGTCCGGCACCGGCAAGGAACTTCTGGTCGAGACCCTGCATGCCAGCGGCAACCGTTCCGTCAAGCCCCTGATCAAGGTGAACTGCGCCGCCTTGCCCGAGAACCTATTGGAGAGCGAACTGTTCGGCCATGTCCGCGGGGCCTTTACCGGGGCGGTGAAGGATCGGACCGGCAGAATCCAGGCAGCCGAGGGCGGCATTCTTCTGCTTGATGAAATAGGCGATATATCACCGCGTATCCAGCTGAAGTTGCTGCGCTTTCTTGAGGTCAAGGAGTACGAGAGGGTTGGTGAATCGCAGACCAGGCGGGCTGATGTCAGGGTTTTTGCAGCCACCAACGCCGACCTGGCCCGGAAAGTTCAAGAAGGATTGTTCAGGGAGGATCTATACTACCGGTTGAAGGTCATGGTGATCCATCTGCCCCCGCTCAGGGAGCGCAGGGAAGACATCCCGGCCCTGATCGATCATTTTCTCGCCTTTTTCAATAAAAAATTTCATAAGTCAATCTCCGCGATAGCCAAAGAGGTTCAGGGCGTGCTGCTGAGTTATGACTGGCCCGGCAATGTCAGGGAGCTCAAGCATGTGGTGGAGCATGCCGTTCTGCTCTCTTCCGGCCCCGAGTTGCAGCCTGAACACCTGCCCAAGGACCTGTTCGCCACCGGCAGGGCAGAGGCTCAGGACAGGCAACCGGCCCGGGCCCTGACCCGCGAGTCACTGCTCAGCGCCCTGCGGCAAACCGACGGCAATAAGGCAAAAACCGCCAGGATGCTGAAATTGAGCCGCGCCACCCTCTACAACAAGATCAAGGAGTTCAACCTCCAGCACGAGGATGGTTCTGATTTGCCGTGACCCCGCCGGGCATGGACTCTGGCCCGGCCTCGCCTTTTCCTTTTTTTTACTGACTGCCGAACAGACCCATTCCTCCCGGCTTTTCCCTGGGTTTTCAAAATGATCCGTAATTCTTCCCATGTCTGGTATGGCAAGTGTCTATTTTGTACACTTGTGTTTAAGCCGAAGTGTATTAAATAGACACTTTGGCGAAGCAGCCGCGCCCCTCCCTTCTGCAAACACCCACCTGTATCTCTTTGTTCTCATTGTCTTAATGCAAATACATCGGAGTCAATAGAGCCGCTGGTACGCCTTTTGAGTAGGTAATAGCACTCAAGAGCCAGCAATTTCAAGAGGAGGGTGGTGATGCTATTAAAGAAGCTTGACCGCGGCGTCTACGAAAAAGAGGTGATCAAGTCAGGTGGGCTTGCCCTGCTTTGTTTTTTTCAAAACTGTATTTCCCATGGTGAAACAGTTATCGCCATTGACGAACTCAGCCGGCAATTCGAATTCGTCCGGTTTTATACCGCCGAGGAAGAAGCACTGGGATTTTTTTTTGGGAAATTCCAGTTCCTGGGCACCCCCGTCTTTATTTTTTTCGCGAACGGCTTTGAAAGGGGACGACTCATGGGTACGGCGTCCATTGAAAGGCTAAGCGTGTTTATTGAAAAAAATATCGGTAAAGCCAATGAGCAATGGCAGGGGCAAGCCGGCATCAAAATCGTGAGCCGGGCATAAAACCGTCAACAACCGAAGCAGGAGTATATCCGATGGAAAAACAAATCCTTTCAAGTTCATGCCTGGATGACGGCAGCGTCATCATCAGCAGCGGTAAACGGCTGACGATCGAGGACGCCTCTGACTTTGTCACGTCCATCCGCGCGGCCCTGACCGCCTCAAAACGGGTGGCCGTCCAATTCGATGCCGAGGTCGAGCTGGACATCATCGCCCTGCAGATTCTTTGCTCCGCCTGCAAGACAGCCGCGGCAGAAGGCAAGACCTTCTTCTGCTTCGGCGAACAGCCCAAGGCCATGGCCGATCTGATAGAGGCCTGTGGGGCGGGTTTTGATGGGGTTTGCAAAAGCAATACCGACAGGGCCTGTAACTGGTTCGGAGAGAGGAAATAGTGGGGAAACGAAGCCATCGGGGGCTTTGCCGCCGACTTTTTACGAATTTATCAAGCATGACGGCAGGTGTGATTCGGCCGGCATCCGCCAAGGGTTCCGTGGCCCGGCATGGCGAAAGCAGCGAACTGGAATCGCTCTAACTAGAGGTGATCAAACATGGCCTTTACCTTCTTTTTTCGTGATCTGCCGGTGCTGGAATATGCGGTGGAGCAGACCATCCGCCTGGCCCTGGGCCGCATGCGGATCAAGGTCTGGGACGCCGGCTGCGCCTTGGGCCAGGAACCGTACACCCTGGCGACCCTGTTCGCCGAACGGCTGGGCTCGGCCTTTAACAATCTTTACCTGGATGCCACGGATTACGACAGCGAGAACAATTTCGGCGATATCGTCAGGCAAGCGACTTACAAGTACGAAGAGCTGCAGCGCATTCCGGCCGACATCTTCAGGAAGTATTTTGAACCCCTGGGTAATAACCTGCACCAGGTCTGCGGCAAGGTAAGGGCACGGGTTTTTTTCCAGTATCATAACCTCTTGTCCCTGAAACCGATCGGCTCCGACTACGCCCTGGTGGTCTGCAAGAATGTTCTGCTGCATTTTCAGTACGAGGAACGCATCGAGGTGATCAGGATGTACCACCAGGCTTTGAGCCCCGGTGGCTACCTGGCCCTGGAGCACACCCAAAAGATGCCAGGCGAGATTGCCCACCTTTTTGAGCAGGTGGCGCCGGACGCGCGGCTGTATAAAAAGGTTCAGGGATGAGCAGCAAAAGGAGGGAGTGCGTGCGGCAATAGTTGAAAATGCAACCACGCACGACAATGAAAGCCCTTATCGCAATGACAAAAGTTGAAATTCCGTCAGGCAATATGGATTTGGCGGCATAACCCGAACGCGACATCAAGGAGAGAAAATATGAGCTGGTTTAATAGCATGACTTTAAAGGGGAAGTTACTGGCAGGATTTGTCATGGTGGCGTTTGTGGCCGCCACCATTGGCGGGGTCGGCGTCTACAACATCCGCAAGATTGCTGGCGCTGACACCAAGCTGTATGAAAAAATGACCGTTCCTCTTGTGCAGTTGGCCCATATCTCCATCGCCTTCCAGCGCGTCCGGGTGAATGCCCGGGATATTATTGCCGCCAGCACGGTGGAGGAACGGGAGAGGTACGCCGGCCGCATTAAGGAGCTGCGCGAAATCATCACCAGCGAATCCGGCCTTTACGAAAAGACCATTCTTACCGATGAAGGCCGCAAGCATTTCGAGGGTTTCCTGGAGGCGCGTAAGATTTATGGTCCGTTACTAGACAAAGTGGTGGACCTGGCCATGGCGGACAAGGATGCCGAGGCCACGGCCCTGCTTCATGGCGAGGCGGCCAAGGCTTCCAGGGCCGAGCAGGATGAGATTGAAGATCTGATGAAGCTGAAGACCGAGCAGGCCGGACAGACCGCGGTGCAGAATTCCCTTGACGCCAATAAGGCAAACACCATCATGACCGGCTTGCTCATCATGGGCGTTTTTCTCGCCATCGGCCTGGGGCTGTTCATCGCCCGCATTGTTTTGAAACAGCTTGGCGCCGATCCGAAAGAGGTGGGCGAGATCGCCAATCTGGTGGGTGTTGGCGATCTCAGCCGGGAGATAACCCTGGCCTCGGGGGACACCACCAGCGTCATGGCCTCCATGAAGAAGATGGTCGATGCCATCCGCGCCTTGGTCAAGGATGCCGCCTCCCTTTCCGAGGCCGCGGTGGCCGGCAAGCTGGCCAGCCGGGCCGACGCCTCCAGGCACCAGGGCGAATTCCAGAAGATCGTGGCCGGAGTCAACGACACCCTGGACGCCGTCATCGGTCCCTTGAACGTGGCAGCTGAGTATGTGGACCGGATCTCCAAGGGTGATATCCCGCCCACCATTACCGACAGCTATAATGGCGATTTCAACGAAATCAAGAACAATCTGAACAACATGGTCAAGATGATGAGCGATCTGCTGGTTCAGACCGATATCCTCATCAAGGCCGCGGCCGACGGCGAACTCGACAAACGGGCCGACGCCTCCCTCTTTGTCGGCGGCTGGAAAGAATTGGTAAGCGGCATCAACGATACGGTGACCAATATCGTAGGTCCCCTGCTGGTTACCGCCGACTATGTCGACAAAGTCGCCAGGGGCGTCATCCCGCCGATCATCACCGATACCTATAAAGGGAGATACAATGTCATCAAGGGCAACCTCAACAACATGGTCAAGATGATGAATGACCTGCTGGCCCAGACCGATATTATTATCCGGGCCGCGGCGGACGGCGAACTCGACAAACGGGCCGACGCCGCCCTCTTTGTCGGCGGCTGGAACCAATTGGTCCAAGGGGTCAACGATACCGTGACCAATATCGTAGGTCCCTTGCTGGTCACCGCGGACTACGTTGACAAGGTTTCCAAGGGCGATATGCCGCCAATCATCACCGACACCTACAAGGGGCAGTATAACCAGATCAAGAAGAATTTGAACGTCCTGATCGAGGCCACCAACAGCATCACCGTCAACGCCAAGCAGGTGGCCCAGGGCAACCTGATGGTGGAACTCAAAAAACGCAGCGACAACGACGAGCTCATGGAATCCTTGTCCGCCATGGTGGCCAAGCTGAGGGAGGTCGTTATGGAGGTGCAGGCGGCAGCGGACAATGTGGCCGGCGGCGGCCAGGAACTGTCGGCCACGGCCCAGCAGATGTCGCAAGGGGCGACGGAGCAGGCGGCCAGCGCCGAAGAGATCTCCTCCAGCATGGAGCAGATGGCCTCCAACATCCGCCAGAATACCGACAACGCCATGCAGACCGAAAAGATCGCGGTCAAGAGCGCCTCGGACGCCAAGGAGGGAGGCAAGGCCGTTTCCGAAACCGTGAGCGCCATGAAACAGATCGCCACCAAGATTTCCATCATCGAGGAAATCGCCCGCCAGACCAACCTGCTGGCCTTAAACGCCGCCATCGAGGCGGCCAGGGCCGGCGAACACGGCAAGGGGTTCGCCGTGGTCGCCTCGGAGGTCAGGAAACTCGCCGAACGGAGCCAGTCCGCCGCGGGCGAGATCAGCAAGCTCTCCACCAGCAGCGTGGCCATCGCCGAAACAGCG
>JACRCD010000020.1 GCA_016219175.1 Deltaproteobacteria bacterium
TAAAAAGTCGGCGACAAAGCCCGGATGGCTAAGTAACAAAATTCGATATACAAGGCGTAGTGTATTTTTGAGAGTGAGGCTATACATGTGGTATGCCGAACGAACAAAAATACGCTACAACGCAGTAGATCGGATTTTTTATGACGCCATCAGGTGAGGTTCACGTCTTTTCCGACAGGCCCTCATTACATTATGGATCATCATTTGCTGCCGTCAAGGGAAATATTACGGTGTGGCAGTACAGCCAGGGGCAGAAAAAACAATGTTGCCGCCAGGTTACGAGAAAGAAAAGGGCGGCGGACATCCGTTGCATTATGAGGGGCCGCGCTGTCCGTCTGCGATGCGTGCCTGCGTACGGCCCGCATCGGGGACTGGGTGCGGGTGTGAAGCTACGCCCTGATTTTTTTTATCAGCCAGGCCATGTTCCTGCCAAGATCCTGCATGGTCCTGATGCCTTCATTGTCATTCAATACCTCGCCCGGATTGCGGCCTATGCCGATATTCCAGTAGGAAGAACCAACGATGATCATCTGGCCGATGGTAAAGAAATGATTGAGGGAATTAAAGACGTGGGAGGCCCCGGCCCGCCTGACCGCGACAACGCCGGCTCCGGCTTTCCGCTGCAACATGTCATTGTTGGCGCGGGACACCATGCCGCATCGTTCAATCAGCGCTTTCATGGAGGCGGAGACATCGGCAAAATAAGTGGGCGAGCCGAGCAGTATGCCATCCGCCTCTGACATCTTCTCGATGGCCTCGTTGATGATATCGTTGTCAACCGCGCACAGCCGGTTTTTTCTCTCAAAGCATTTGAAGCAGGCAATGCATCCCGGCACGGGTTTGCCCGCCAGTTCGATCAGTTCCGTCCCGATGCCTTCCTTGGCGATTTCCTCGAGCACGAGATTGAGCAGACTGGCGGTATTTCCTCCCTTGCGGGCACTTCCGTTAAAAGCGACAACTTTCATGGCTCTTCTCCTTTTCAGATTAATTCACTGCTCTGCGACGGCAGCCAGCACTGTCTGCCGTCAGGTAATTCCACCCGCAGCCAGTTTTTCCGGTCTTCCAGGAGGGTAAACTCCGTGCCGGCATGCAGGGGGGCGGTAAAGCTCGGCTGATAATTCTGGCCATCTCCCTGGCGTGCTACAATCTCAGGGGCAACGATAACCCCTGTCCTGGGACTTTTCGTAAGATGTTCAATGGCGAGGGAGGCGGAAAGCAGCAGGGTGGGCGTCAAAAGTGAACCGGCCAGCCATCTGGATCCCGGCCGGCCCGAGAAAAACATGAAGCCGGCAGCCAGCCAGAAACCGATATAACAAACGGAAAAAAGCCTCATTCTTGTGTCGCGGGCCAGATCGAAATGCCAGAAGAAAAGGGTGCGCAAGAGCTTTTCCTCCTGTTTTTCCGGGATGCTGTCCTGTCGCGTGCTTAAAACATAGGCAAGATTCTGCCGGAGATTGCCGTCGGCAGGGATGAGTTTTTCGGCCCGCCGGAAATTGACAATGGCCCGGCCGATATCGTCCAGTTCATGGTAGGTGTTGCCGATATTGTAGTAGAGTTTACCGTTTTGCACCTCCCGGCTGAGCTTTTCATAGCGGAGCAGGGCTTTTTCATAAAGTTTTCTCGCCTCAGCGGAGGAGGTTGCCTCGTTTGCCTGGGAGAAGAAGCGGTTGGCTTCGGAAAAAATGATACCGTTTCCCTGGCTGGCGGAATTGGCCGGTGAGGCCGGGAAAAAAAACGGCGCCAGCAGGAAAATGAGGGGTAAAGAAAATATTTTCATGACCGATCTCCCTATTTTTTAAAGAAGGAATGAGCAATCTGTCCTGTCTTGGCTTGACAGGTGAAAAAAAATAGTGATATTGAATAATAATTCATTAATTGCGCGACACAAATTGTGCGACCCAGATTTGTTACTTAGCCATCTGGGCTTTGTCGCCGACTTTTTACGAGTTCATCAGCTTTATAACATGATAATAATAACCGGAATGTGCTATGTATTCATCAGAAAAAACCCCTGAGGCGCAGAACAGTTTTTCATTTTTCGGACTGTGCGGCTGTTCGTCTGAAAGTTTATTGGGCAGATTCCTGCAGAGATGTCTTGATACGAGCATTGCCGGGAAACTGATAGGAATGCTGGTTGTTTCCCTGGCCGGCTTTGCTGTTCTGATCATTTTAAATACCGTGTCATTGCAGAAGATAGCTGGAAGCGACCATGTGATCAGGGATATCGCCATACCCAGGTATAAAATCACCCAGTACATTTTGCGGAGCATTAACGGTTTTAAAATTTCCCTTCTCCATGTCCTCGATTCCCCGCAGATAAAGGACAATGATCTCAATGTGGCGGCCAACAGGCAGCGGCTGGCCGATATGGGTAGGATGATCCGGGCGCTGCGGGACGGCGGAACCGTTCAGGATGTGGCCAAGGTGGCCGGCCGGACTCTTGATGTTATCACCGTGGCTCCGGCGGTTGATCCCCGCGTGAAAGACCTTATTGCCGATATCTCCAGGGAATATCAGCTGGTTGATGAGACCTATGAAAGTCTGATCACTTCCCTGGTCGGGAAAGGGACACCGCAGGAGAAAAATGAACGTCTTGATGATCTCTTGTCCAGCCTTGATGAGATGTATGAGCTGGTCATCGTCATGACGGCCGAAATAAACAAACAGCAGGGCGAACAATTTAAGCAGCTGGAAAACATCATCGGCAACTCCATGTCCCGTTCCATCTGGATCGGCGTGGCCATTGCCGCGGTCCTGACCGTGGCTACCCTGCTCTATATCCTGGTGATAGTTGTCCCTCTGCGCAGCATCCTGGAAAAGATCAGATTTATCGCCAAGGGAGAAGGCGAGCGGGCGCAGCACATTGATGTGCGCAGCAACGACGAGGTGGGGCAGCTTGCCCATCAGCTCAATACCATGGTGGATAATATCTTCAGCCTGAACTCCTTCAAGGCGATTATCGAAGAGGAGGAGTCCACCACCGAGGTCAATCAGCGTTTGGCTGCATTATTGAACGAACGCTATCACCTGGCCAGCATTTTTATTTATGAATTGACCGGCAACAAAAATAAGATGTCAGTGGCCTTTGCCTCTGATCTTGGCGAGGTGTGCAGTCCCCAGATCCTGGAGGATTCGAATTTCTGCCGGGCAAAGCGCACAGGTCACCCTATTTCCTCACTTGAATTTCCTGATATCTGCAAGCAGTTTCCCCACAAGGGCAGGATGGAGCATCACTGTATCCCGATGATTGCCAACGGCAGGGTGGTGGGCGTTGTCCAGTTTCTCTGCCCCATGGAAAGCGACCCTGAAGAACGTTCTAGGTTTGAAAAGACGGTGAAGAGGGCCTCCCGCTACATCAAGGAAGCGACCCCGGTCATTGAGGCGAAACGTTTCGCCTCGGCCCTGCATGAGACCACCATGCGCGATCCGATGACCGATCTCTACAACAGGCGTTTTCTCGAATCCTATACCGACACCCTGGTTGCCAGCACCTTGCGCCGGAAAACAAAGGTCGGCATTCTCATGTGCGATATGGATTTTTTCAAGGAGGTCAATGACACCTATGGCCATGAGACCGGAGATGTGGTGCTGATCAAAACGGCTGAAGTGCTTAAAAATTGTGTCAGGGCATCGGATATGGTCATCCGCTATGGCGGCGAGGAGTTTATCGTGCTGCTCATTGATGTAAAAAACAAGGAGGATGTTCTGGAGCTGGCCGAAAGAATCCGTAAGACCATGGAAGCGACCGTGATCAATGTGCCGGACGGCACCCTGAAAAAGACCCTGAGTATCGGCGCCAGTGAATTCCCGGGAGATACCAACGGCTTCTGGGAGGCAATCAAATATGCCGATGTGGCGCTTTACCGGGCCAAGGAAGAGGGCAGAAACAGAGTGGTCAGCTTCACTCCGGAAATGTGGAAGGAGGATAAATACTAAAGAGGCAGAATGAAGGAAAAGGTGCTCCCCTGGCCTGTCCCCGCACTTTCCGCCCATATTCTGCCGTGGTGCAGCTCAACCAGCCGTCTGGTCAATGACAGTCCCAGTCCGGTCCCCTGGTATTTCCTGCTGGCCGAGCTTTCCACCTGCTCAAACGGGATGAAAATCCGCTTCAGATCCTTTGCGGCAATGCCGATGCCCGTGTCGCTAACGGAAATTTTCACCAGATTGTCGTCAGGCCCCAGATGTTCCCCATCCTCATCCGCCCAGTGATGCAGCCATTCCGCTCTGTCTGTCCTCGTCGCCTTTATGGCGATATGCCCGCCGGGCTGGGTGAATTTGAGGGCATTGGCCAGCAGGTTGAAGAGAATTTGCTTGACCTTGCGCTCATCCGCCCGGATTGTGCGCGGCACTGTTTTTTCTATATCAAGGGCCAGGGTGATGTCTGTCTTCTGCGCTTTGCCCTTGATCATGAGGAAGCTGTTGGCGAGCATGTTGGCAAGGTCAAAGTCCTCCAGGTGCAGTTCCAGTTTGCCTGCCTCCACCTTGGAAAGATCCAGAATGTCATTGATGAGGGAAAGCAGATGGCGGCTTGATTGCAGGACGTTGGCCAGATATTCCTCCTGAATGTCATTGATGTCGCCGAAATGTTTGTCAAGCACCACCTCGGTAAAGCCGATGATGGCGTTCAGCGGGGTGCGCAGTTCATGGCTCATGTTGGCCAGAAATTCGCTTTTGGCGATATTGGCCACCTCGGCCTCCTTTCTGGCCCTGCTCAACTGATTATATGCCTCTTCCAGGGTGTTCATCATGTTGTTGAAGTCAATGGCCATATTCTCCACTTCATCAATGGCTTTTTTTTCGCCCCGGGGCATCGGCAGCCTGATGCTCAGATTGCCCTCCTTCTCCGTTACCTGATGCAGCGCGGTAATCAGCTGGTTGATCTTGTTAAAAACCCGGAGTTTCAACAGGAGAAAAAGGGCGACGGAGACGCTGACGGAGGCAAAGAAGGGAATGAGACTGGCGCCGATCAGCCTTCTTTTCTGTTGGATGTAGCTTTGCTGGTTGACCGCCACGGCAAGATAGCCTACCCTGACGTTCTGCTGGGTAACGAGTTCCTTGGTTTTACTGGCATAGGATACGGTATCAAGCGTGAAGATATCCTTGCTGGGAAAGCTGACGGAGTTGCCGGGAAAGCTGGTCAGTACCGTTTGCCGGTCTTTGTTGAACATGACGATTTCCGCTCCGGCAATTTCCTTCATATGCCCGGCCAGCTCCTGGTTGCCGTTTATCAGCTTGACCATGATGATGTGGCCATAGGTGTCGCCTGAGTCGTGCAGGAGATGAACGACTGCTTGGATGCAGAGAATTCTGTCCATGCCGTGTTCTATCTTGTCACCCATGTGCTGCAGAGTGAGAATTTTCGAGGGAATCTCGGCCAGACCTACCTGCTGCCCATGGGTTTTCATGAAAATTTCATAGATTTCCGGCGCCTCGATATTGGCGCCAAGTCTGTTGCATGTCAGGAGATTGTCTTCGCCGTCAAAGAGAAAGATCAGGTCAATGTTCTGTTTCGCGGCAATGGTCTGCAGCATGACGGTTATCGGGTTAATCTTGTCATAGTCCAGAAAATCAACAAACTTGCGATTCTGCTCCTTGATAATTCCGGAAACCAGGCTGATTTTGTCAAGTTCATAATTTAAAATTGACTCGGCAATAACCATTTTCGCGTGTAATTGCTGGCCGAGTTGCAGATTGACCTTTCTGGTCTCCTGGATGGAAGAGTAGATGGCATTGCCGATGATCATGGCAATGAGCAGGATGAAGAGCAGAATAATCCTGCGAAAAATAGTGCGGTGAGGACCTTTTATCAGCAATTTCGGGTCGTTATGAGGCGGGCTGGGGCGCATGATTAATATAGAGCCAAAATCGCGTTGTTTTTGAGGCGGGAAAGGATGGCGCGCATGGATTTTAATCGCAGGACAGTTCTCGGTGCAGACTGTCCTGCCCCAGAATCAATGGCAGTCCTTCCGTTTGCCAGCGCGCGGTTCCCCCCTTGAGAATACCGATCACATCATAGCCTTTCAAGGCGAGAAATTTTGCGGCGATGGTTGACTCCTTCATAATCCAGTCCGTCACCAGGATCCTGCGGTTTTTCGGAATGTGCCGATAGTTTTCCTCGAGAAAAACCAGGGGGCAGTGCACCGCCCCTTTGATATAATCGCCGGCCAGGATGGAGTTGTCCATGGCAAAAACCAGATCCGGGGTGTTCAAGGTCTGCCTGTCCAGCCCCCTGACATCAAGCAGGAAGATGTCGTCATTTTTATCCAGGAGTTTTTTGAATTCCAGGGGGGGGATCTTGGCGGCCTTGGTTTGCTGGCATTCTTCTTCAACGGCCATGGGGTAGTTGAAATAGCGCCACTCCGGCATGCCGCCCCGGAAGTAGTGCACGTTGTCGTAACCTCTGGCCACCGCAATCCTTGCGGCATGCTTGCCGTACGCTCACCTCTCGCTCAGGCAGTGAAAGACGAGGGGGGTATTCCTGTCCTGCGGCAGGGCATTGGGGTCCCGCATTTTAACAATGGGGATATTGATTGAGCCGCTGATGTGCTGGCAGTTAAATTCAATTTCACTGAGGACGTTGACGACAACCACCCTCTGGCCGCTGTCGAGCATCTGTTTCAGTTCAAAGGCGGTAATCTCCTGGTAGCCATCCATGGTTTTCTCCCCGGCGGACACGGGCCAGGGGAGGGCCAGCAGGCTCATCAGCAACAGGCCGAGGCAGACCCGGTATGAAAATGCCCTGCTTTTCATTTCTGTTGACCTGTCAATCCGCGCAGAGTGCCGGGTCGTGAGTGGGAGAATCCTCAACATGAGTAAACGGCAGCTTTTCATCACGCCAGCGGACGATGCCTCCTTTCAGCACGCAGAGAACATTATAACCTTTACTGATTAAAAACTTGGCGGCCAGGATGGATTTTTTGTTGGTCCAGTCGCTCACCACGATTTTGGCGTCCTTGGGGATGTTGTGGTGCCAGTCGGCCAGATAGTCCATGGGGCAGATTATTGAGCCCTTGATGAAGATGTTTTCCCGGCCGCAGTCAATGGGACGGACATCAAGAACATAGATACTGCTGTCCTGCTCCAGCAGCGCATAGAGTTTCTTTGGACTGATCTTCATGACCTTGATGGCTGCATACCCTTCATTTGCGGTCAGGGGATAGTTGAATGACCGCCACTCGGGGATCCCTCCCTTGAAGCAGTAAACATTTGTGTATCCCATCTCGACCGCAATCCTTGCAGCCCTTGCACTGTATGGTCAGTCATGCCCCATGCAGTATGTGATGAGAGGAACGGTCCTGTCAGCCGGCAACAGGGTTGTGGAGCGGAAGCCGAGGACCGGGATGTTGATTGAGCCGGTGATGTGCAGGCCGTCATACTCGATCTTGCTTAAGGTGTCGATCACCACTGTCCTGGGATCGTTTTCCATCATGTTTTTCACTTCCGGAGCGGTTATATATTGCAGCGTCTGGCCATAAGCGTTGGCAGAAAAAAACAGGGGCAGCAGATAGGCGACTAAGCGGGGAAGAAGCCATGGGCAAAATGCGGCAGGGGGTTTTCTGGAAAAGGCATGTGGGCGATGCATCAGCGGCTCTCTTTCAGGAAAAAAAGGACATCGTTGACAAAGCTGCGCGTGTCGATGGGTTTGCTGATATAGCCCGCGCATCCGGCTTCCAGGGCCTTTTTTTCATCGCTTTCCATGGCAAAGGAGGTAACGGCGATGACAGGAATGCCGCCGATGAGCGGATCTTTTTTGATAATGGTGGTGGCGGTTAAGCCGTCAAGCCTCGGAAGCTGTATATCCATGAGGATGATGTCCGGCAGCTCATTTCTGGCCAGGGCGATCCCCTGCTCGGCATCGCTTGCCTCAAGAACGGTGAAATCGGCAAGCTCAAGCAGGGTACGGACAAGCTTCAAGTTGAGTTCGTTGTCCTCTATGACCAGAATCTTTTTCCCTGCCATGGCCTCATCTTCCGGATATGCAATACGCCTGATAGGGTTTGGCGTCTGCCCTGCATCATGCTGGATTAAGAAAAATAATTATGGCATATTTTGCCCGGAAATACAACCTCAACTTCATCCAGCCTGCGGTTCGCCAGGTGGCGGGCCGCTCTCCTTTTCCCCCGTAAGCGCCTCCCTGACCGCCACGGCAAAATCCCGGGTCAACACCGGCTTCATCAGATATCTGCAGATCCCGTATTGCCCGGCGTCTTCTTCACTCAGTAATTCACTAAACCCGGTGCAGAGGATTACGGGCAGATCAGGCCGCAACCCTTTGGCTTCCCTGGCCAGGTTCAGGCCGTTTATTTTTGGCATGGTCATGTCGGTAACAATGAGATCAATATCGTCAGGTGTTGTGCGGATGACCTTTAAGGCCTCTTCGCAGCTGGTGAAAGCTGTCACCTGATAGCCCAGTTCTTCAAGAATGCGTTGTTCGAGCTTGACGATGGTTTCTTCGTCATCCACGACAAGAATCCGCTCTCCGTTCCCCCGGGGCAGCGTCTCTTCCGATGGGGGCCGGGGTGATTGTCTTCCCCCCCTGATCGCCGGCAGGTAGACATGGAAGGCCGTTCCCCTGCCTGGCTCGCTGTAGGCGGAAACGTGGCCGCCGCAGGAGGTGACGATGCCATGCACCACGGCCAGCCCCATGCCGGTCCCCTCGCCCTTGGGCTTGGTGGTGAAGTATGGTTCGAAGATCTTGTCCCTGGTCGCCGGGTCCATGCCGCAGCCCGTATCGCTCACCTCAAGCAGCACATAGGGGCCGGGGGCAAGATGCAGCACGGTGGCCCTGGCGTCCGCCTCCGTGAACGTCACCCCGGAGAGCCTGATGCCCAGCAGGCCGGAGCTGTTTTGTCTCATGGCCTGGTAAGCGTTGGTGCACAGGTTCATGAGGATCTGGTGGATCTGGGTGGGGTCGGCAAGGATGGAGCCGCCGTCCTCGGCGATGTTCTGGCGGATTTCAATGGAACTCGGCAGGGAGGCGCGGAGCAGTTTGATGACCTCTTTGACAAGGTGATGGATCTGCAAAGGTTTGCGTTCCTGGCTGCTCTGCCGGCTGAAGGTGAGAATCTGTTTGACCAGTTCCTTGGCCCGCTGGGAGGCCTGGAGTATCTGGGCAAGGTCGTGGGCCACGGGATGGCTGACCCCGATTTTGGCCAGGGAAAGCTCGGTGTAGCCGATGATGGGGGTCAGGATGTTGTTGAAATCATGGGCAATGCCGCCGGCCAGGGTGCCGATCGCCTCCATTTTCTGGGCCTGGCGAAGCTGTTCCTGCAACAGACTCTGCTCGGTTATGTCCTTGGCGATGTGGACAAAGCTGTGCAGCCCGCCGTGCTCATTAAGAACAGGGAAGGAGGACACGCTAAAGGTCTTTTTGATCGTGTCATGGCGGATTTCCACACAGTGGGGCTTTAAGTCCGATTTTGTCAGGAGCTCGGGGCAACCTGGGCACGGTTGCTGTTCGCCCCGGAATATCTCATGACATTTTCGGCCGAGAAGTGCATGGGGTTCAAGGCCGAAAAGCAGGCCGGCGGCCCGGTTGGCCCGGATGATGGTCATTTCCTGGTCGTGAATGGTGATCACCTCCTCGATGGAATCAAAGGTCCGCTCCCATTCCTCCTCGGCCTTGATGCGTTCGGCGATTTCCTTCTCCAGTCGTTGCGATTTGTTAAGTAAGGCATAGCGGGAGGCCTGCAATTCATCGAGGGTTCTGTTCAAGGCGATGAATTTGCTGGCGGATTGCGCCGGGGGCGAGAGTTGCAGGATGATGAGCCCGTCCCGGGGCGCAGAAGAAAGATGCAGGCGGAAACCGCGGCAGGGGGTTTTGCTCCGCGCGCCGGCCGCGGTGCGCCAGGTGATGGCGCCCACCACCGGACTGGTGGTGCGGCGGCAGTTTTGCAGGTAATGCGCGAGCGCCTCCGGGTCTTCGGCGGTTAGAGCGGCGAGGTCTGTCCCGGTAAGCTCTCCGGGGGGTGAGCCGAGCATTTGCCGGGCCGCGGAGTTTACGGCAAGTATGCAACCGCCGCTGTCGAGCAGAAAAAAGGCGTCCCCCTGCGCTTCGGTGAAGGCGTAAAAAAATTCCCTGAGAGTGGGCTGGTCAGGCAAGGTGTGCTCCTCTATGCCCCGAAATATTCCCTGCCCGGCACCAGGGCGGATTGGCGGGTGGCTTTCAGGAAGACGGTAACCAGGCAGCGGGGATCGCCCTGGGCGATGGTTTCTTCCAGGGTTACCTTGGCGTAGCCGAGGTTCATGGCGGTGATGACGCCGAAAACATTGGAGGTCATCATGCACATGGAAGGCCTGTCGAGCATCTTGTCGACAAAGGGGCAGGAGCTGCTGCCCAGCACGATTTTTTCATCATTTACTTCAACAATGTGGAAATTCCCCTGTATCCTTTGCTTCAGATCGACAAGCACTTCCGCCACCTGGGCGCGGGAAAGGGTGTCCGCATTCAGGGCGCCCCGGTAAATGTCGTTGATCCACAGGCCGATTTTTTGCCCAACCAGGCTGATATAACCCGCCGCTTCCTCGTAGCCCACCACCTCTTCCAGGATGGTGGCCAGCTCACGGATGAGGGTGCGCAGAAACAGGTCGCGTTCGAGGGGTATGTCGAGGTTCCGCATGGCGGAATGCGCTGTCATGGATTATTTCCCGGTCCGGATTTTCAGGGGGTGTTCCGTGTGAAGACGTGGCCCATATATTCTTGCATTGTATTGATGAACCTTGAGAAAGGCAAAAGATATTTCCCCTGGTGCGAAAAAAGGAGGGGAGTCAGCAGGCAGGAGGAAACCGGAAACAACCCCTGTTTTCCGGATAGTGCATTGCGTTTACTATCCTGACTTTTGGGAATCTTGAAAAATTGACCTCTGGCCCGATTACTGCGTCGCGGCGAAAAGAAAAATGCTCACATATGCCCAATATGCGGAGTTTATACCCCTATGGGGTGCTTTTTATTTTCGCCGCTTCTTGTCCTCGAACCAGATGCCTCATTTTTCAAGGCACCCTTTTGTCTCCTGGGCAATCACGATTTTTGGCGGAACCAGGGTTCCAGTTTCCTGGCCAGAAGCAGGGTCTTTTCCGTTACCTGACCGATATCCTGAATGGAGCTGCCCTGGCCCGCATAACGCCATGCCTCATGGAGAGCCAGCAAGTCCTTGAGTTCCGCACGGGTCGCCTCATCAACACCAAGGACAAGGAGGCCGGGTTCCACGTCGAGGAAGGTGAGGGCGCCAACACTTTTATGCAGTCTGGTTTCCAGGTATTCTTTCAAGGAGGCGGCAAGGTCGTCAGGGGAAAGTGACGGAGAGGCCAGCCGTCGTTCAAGTCTGCCCAGGGCGACTCTGGCCTGTCTGGAAACGGAATCATTTGTTCTTCTCTTCCGCGCCAGGGAGAGAAGGGCGGTCAGCAGAAAAAGGGCTGGCGGCCCGGCAATAAGCAGAATCCTCCATCCTGTCCCGGAAGAGAGCTGTTCCCGCTGGTCGATAAGGACATCCTCCCCTTCATAATTACAGGCCAGCCCTTTTTCCGCTGCCTTGAGTTCCTGTTGGCTAACCCCCGCGTCCCTGCCTTCGGCATCCGTGGCCGTGACGATGCGCGTCGCCCGGACGGTGAGGGGAATGGGGGCGGTTTGGGCGGTCTGGTAACTGTTTTGCTCCGGGTCGAAATAGCTCATGACAATGGTTGGGATTTCCGTGATCGCGGTATCCTTCACCCTGATGGTTTGGGTGAAGATTTTCCGGTTTTCCCCCAGCTCCCCCGGGGCGATATCCTCAGGGACCTTAAAGGCCGCGGGCGGCAGAAATCCGCTGAGATCGGGCAGCTTGGCGCCCTGGGCAAACGGGCCGCTAATTGTCAGGGTCAGGGTGATGGGGTCGCCCAGGTTCATCTCCTGGGGCGAGGCGCTGGCCGCTATGGAATAATGACCCACCAGGCCGGAGAAATCAGCGGGTTTGTCTTTTTCCGGCAGGGCGGCGACAGTCAGCGCTGGTTCATTGGAGGGGACTATCTGGGTACGGTAGACGGCTTCCCGTCCGCTGCTGAAAAAATCGTCAAACCCGCCGAAGGGAGAACGCCGCGCCGGGGAGCGAAGCGAAGAGAGGGTTTGGCAGGCAACGGTGGCCTGGGGCAGGGTGAAGGCGCCCGCCTCTTTGGCCAATAGCAGGAAGTGAAAGGTGACGGTGAGAAATTCCCTGCCCTGTATTTCCCCCTTGCCTTTCACGCCAAGGACCGACTCTTTGCCGAGCGGGATCTTGATCTCCTCCTGGGATGAACCTCCTGATTGCGCGGGAAGCGGCGCCAGAGCAAAACGGGGATCGTCCAGAATGGGCAGTTGAAATTCAAAACCATTGACATCCTTGCCCACAAACCAGGTAACCGTCATGGTGACGGGTTCGCCCACGTAGCAGTTGTTTGAGGAGAGAAAAAGCCGCAGTTTCAGGTCCTCCGTTTCCTCGGGCTGCCGGGCGATAAGGGTCACGGGTTTGGTCTGGTGGCTTTTGCCGTCAACCTTCACGTCAACGGGGGGTATGGTCAGGGCGCCGGCTCGCTTGGGTGTCAGGGTATAGCTGAAGATATAGCCGAGCTGGGTGACCCGTTGCCACTTGCCGTTCATGTTGGTAACGGAGGTGCTGCTGGTGCTCTGTCCGCCCCGCTCTTGGACGTGAAAGTCGGCAAGCTGCGACAGATCGGGCGCTGCCGCGCTGTTTGCCCCGTTGATCCGCAGCTGCATGGCCAGGGATTCTCCCACCGTAACCTCCTGCCGGTCCAGCAGGAGGTCAACCGAGATGTCGGCTGCGGCGGAGAGCGGCGGGATGAAAAAAAGCCGCATGGTGCAAAAAATGAAAAGCAGGAAACAGGGCAACCTGTTTATCTTTTTGAAATTGTTCATATGTTCTTACCAGTCTTTTTCCACGGGATCGGACTGCAAACGCAACCGTTGCATGCGTTTGGCCTGCAGTTTCTTCTCGGCCTCAAGGATGGCCTCAACAGTTTGTTCCGCTATCTCCTTTTCTTGGCCGGTCCGCGCTTGTTCCGCGCTCTGATTTGCCTCCCCTTGCTGGTTCCTTGCGCTGTCGCTCTGCCGACCCTGCTCGGGCTGGGAGGATGAGCCCTGCTCGTTTTGCTCCCTTTGTTGGTTCTGCTCCTGCTTCTGGTCGTCGCCGGGCTGTCCGGCCTCTTCCCGCTGCTCGGGCTGCTCCCCTCCGTCGCGCTTGTTCGGCGGATTCTCCGACCGTTGCCGCTCCTCCTGTTGCCCCTGGTTTTGCTCCGTGTCCTGCTTCTGCCTTTGGTCCTGCTGGTCCTGCTCCTGCGGGTTTTTCCGCTGCCCGGCAAGCTGCTGTTCAATCTCTTTTATGTTACGGCGGCATATTTCAAGATTGCGGCCTGCCCCGGCCAGGGTTGCATCATGCCGCAGGGCTTGCTGGTAGAAGCCCGCGCTTTCCTTGAGATCCGCCAGTTTCTCCTTGAGATCCTTTTTCTCTGCGGCTAGGCGGAAACGGGCGTTGCCTTGGTTGAACCAGCTTCTGGCCAGAAAATTTTTGTCCTTGGCATTGGCCGCGGCCTGGGTAAAAACCTTCTCCGCCTCGGCAAATTTTCCCTGGCGATAGAGGCTGTCTCCTTTGTTGAATGGCGCGGCGGGATCATCGGCTTGGCTAGCCAGCGCCTGGTCGTAGAATTTGTCCGCCTCGCTGAAGCTGCCGCTGCTGTAAGCCTGGTTGCCGGAGTTGATCAAGGAGCGCGGGGAGGCGGCCAGGCAATAATCCGGATGGAGCAGGGGCAGTAAACACAGGGCGCCAAGGACAAGCAGGCGGCCGAGCAGTGCTTCCGCGGCGAGCAAAACAAGGGCCGCGGCCACAAAGATCTGGAATTTCTCCTCATAGCGCTTGATGGTTTTTGATTCAAGCTCTTTCCGGTCAGCCGAGGCCACCAGGTCAAGATAGACTTCACCCAGGTCAACCGTGCCCGTGGCCACGGGCAGATAGCGTCCTCCCGGAGTGGCGTCCGCCATCTGGCGCAGGGTTGTTCCGTCAAGCCTGGACCAGACCTCCCGGCCGTCGTATTTTAGAAAACCTCTCTCCCCCGCTTCGCTGGTGACGGGGATGCGCTCTCCCTCCCCCTCATCGCCGAGGCCGATGATCAACAGCCTGATGCCCGCCTCGCCCGCTTTCTGGGCGGCCTGGACCGGGAAGCTCTCATGATCCTCGCCGTCCGTGATCAGGATAATATCTTTAAACTGTTTATCCTGGTCATCAAAAACCTGTTGCAGGGTGGTGCGCAAGGCGTCGCCGAGCAGGGTGCCGCCGCGGCCGATGCTGTCGCTGTCGATGGCATCAAGCAGCATAAGAAAAAAACCGTAATCCTGGGTAAGGGGGCATTTGACCGCGGTGACGCCGGCAAAGGCCACCAGGGCAATGCGGTCTCCCCGGAGTTTCTCCACGCAGTCCCTGATGGCGATCTTGGCCCGTTCGAGACGGTTTGGCAGGAGATCCGTGGCCAGCATGCTTTTTGACACGTCCAGCATGAAGACCAGATCGCGGCCGGAGCGTTGCACGGTCGTCTCCTTGAGATTCCAGGCCGGGCGGGCCAGGGCGATAACCAGGCACGCTGTCGCCGCGCAGAAAAGAATAAAGCGGCTGCCCCGCCTGGCGGAACCCGCCCCGTGCTGGCATTTGGCGGCCAGGGCGGGCTCCATGAAGGCAGCCAGCGCTTTTTTGCGTTTGGTTGCGGCATAAAAAAAGAGCAAGGCCAGCAGCGGCAACAGCCACAGCAGCAGAAACATCTTTATGTCGGTGAAATGAATACCGTTCATGGGATCTTACGCAGCAGGGTCGTGCCCAGGAGCATTTCCGCCATGAGCAATGCCAGGGCCGTCATGACAAAGAGCGGAAAATGCTCAGCGTAATCAATATGGCGGACACTTTCGATCTCGCTTTTCTCCAGCCGGTCTATCTCCTCATAGATGCTGCGCAAACTGTCGGCGTCAGAGGCCATGCGAAAGATGCCGCCCGAGGTCTGGGCGATTTCCTGCAGGGTTTTTTTGTCCACCCCGCGGCCGGCCTGGGTCAGGAGGGCGAAAAAGCCGCGCGCGCCTTCCGCTTCGGTATCCTCGCCAATGCCTATGGTGTAGATTTTGATCCCCCACTGCGCGGCAAGCTGGGCGGCCTCGAGCGGGGTGAGGTCGCCGGCGTTATGAACCCCGTCGGTGAGGACAATGATGATCTTGCTTTTGATTTCATACTGTTTGGCCGTGCCGTCGCCGTTGGCTTCGTCGTCGTCTCTGTTTTCCCGGGCCACCGCCTCGTCCGCCTTTTGCAGTCTGGCCGCGGCCAGGGCGATACCGTCACCGATGCTGGTTCCGTCTTCATCGCGGTTGCTGACCAGCTGGATGTTTGCCATGAAGCCGCTCACCGCCTCGTGGGCCAGGGTCAGGGGGCATACTGTTTCCGGGTAGCGGGCAAAACTGACGAGCCCGATGAGGTCGTTGGGGCGGCCGGCAAGCTGGTTGCCGTTGCCGCTGACAAATTCGGCAAAGACCTTTTTGACAACCTCAAGCCGGTTTGCCCGCAGGTTGCCCATGACCATCTCTTGCCCCATGCTGCTTGAGCGGTCAATGACCATTTCAATGGCAATGCCGTGACTGATGTCATGGACTTTTTCAATCCCCTGCTGCGGACGGGCAAAGGCCGTGACCAGCAGGATCAGGGCAAGGATGCGCAGGATGAGGGGCAATGAGAGGAGGTGCTGCCGCCAGGAGATGCCGGCCGGGCGCAACAGCTCGATTGCTGAAAATTTGAGGGTCCTGGGGTGTCCTTTGCGCAGCCGGAAAAAAAGAAGAACCGGGATGAGCAGCAGGGCGAGAAAGGCGAAAGGCGAGGCAAATCTCATCTGTTCCCCTCCCTTGGCCCGGCTGCCCGCGGCTCCTGGTTTTTCTCACCCGTGACCCGGATAAAGTGGCGGCACAGCTCGATACTCTCGGAAACCTCCGTTTCGGCCGGCATGACCCGGGCGAATTTTATCAAATCACTGCGGGAGAGAAAGGTGGTGAGCAGCTCCTTGTCTGTCGGGGCAAAAGCGGGGGTGGTGCGCAGCGCGTCGAGAAATTCCTCGGTGGTCTGCTCCGGGGCCTTGAGCCCGAAACCGGTTTCGATGTAATAGCGGAGAATAAGAGAGAGTTCCCCAAAGAAATAAGCATGGTCCCTGATTTCTTTGTTGTTTTGCAGCAGTCTGTCGATTTTCTCCAGGGCCGCGAGGTGGGGGGCGGGCGGCGGCGTGGCGCTTGCTTTTTTCCGCCTGCGGGCCTGGATTGCATAGCAGATAAGCGTGAGCAGGACAAGGATTGCCCCGCTGGCGATAAGCAGCTCACGAACGGGACGTGGCTGGGAAACCGGCGGGAAGATATCGGCAATCTCCGGCTCTTTTTCGTCCGCGGCCAGAAAGGAGGTGACGGGGATGGTCCGGGCCGGGATGGTGATGAGCGGCGGGGTGTTTTCTTCGTCGTTCCGCCGGGCCGTGACCCGCATTGCAGGGATGACGTACTGGCCGGGCAGAAAGGGGGCAAGGGTCCAGGTCCGGCTCTGTCTGACGGTAGACCCGCTTAATTCTTTCGCTGTCGTATTCGTGGTCTCCAGGGTGAAATCCCCTAGGTGTCCGGTAAATTCCGGGAAGGTGACAACAAAATCCTCGGGCGCGGTCGCCGTCAGGGTGAGTTCCAGACTTTGCGCCACGGAGATCTGCTGGGCGGAGAGGGTGCGCTGCACGGTAAGCACTCCGCTGTGCATTTCCTCCGTAACGGTTGCAGGCCCCGGCGTATCGCTGCCCGCCTCCGGCGGTTGGCAGCCGTAAAGCAGCAGGAGGCAGAAGAACCAGAGGAAAGACCAGGCCGGAGAGGGTGTTTTTCGTACCATGTCCTGCTACCGTCGCCGCCGTTCCCGCATCCGAAAAAAACGGACCAGGTCAAGGACATAATCGTGGGTGGTCTGCAAGGGGATATGGTCAACGCCCATGGCGGCAAACTGACCGGCCAGTTCCCGCGCCCTTTTGGCCGAGGAGGCGGCAAAGGCCCGGCGCACTAGCGGGCTGCCGCTGTCAATCATGATCCGCTGCCTGGTTTCCGCATCTTCCAGGGCAATGAGGCCCGCATCGGGCAGTTGCTGTTCCCTGGGGTCGGTGATGGAAACGGCGATGAGGTCATGACGCCGGGCAATAATGCGCATGGGCTTTACGAAATCCCGGTCAATGAAGTCCGAGACAAGAAAGGCGACCGAACGCTTATGGCTGATGCGGCCCAGGAAATTCAGGCTGGCCGCGATATCGGTTCCGCCCCGCTCGGGTGAAAAATTAAGTATTTCCCGGATGAGCCGCAAGACATGGGTGGCGCCTTTCTTGGGAGGGATAAACATCTCCACCGTGTCGGTAAAGGCGATAAGACCAACCTTGTCATTGTTTTTGATGGCTGAAAAGGCCAGCAGGGCGCACAGCTCGGCCGCCACTTCATTTTTCAGGTGGTGCACGGTGCCGAAGATGCCGGAGGCGGAAAGATCAACCAGCAGGAAGACCGTGAGTTCCCGTTCCTCCACGTACTGTTTCACATAGGGATGCCCGGTGCGGGCCGTGACATTCCAGTCAATGGCGCGGATGTCGTCGCCCGGCTGATATTCCCGGACCTCATCAAAGGCCATGCCCCGGCCCTTGAAGACGCTTTCATACTCACCGGCCAGGATATCGTTGACCGCTTTGCTGGTGTAAATACGGATGGCGCGGATTTTCCGGGCCAGTTCACTGCTGATCATGGTACTTCAACCGTGTCAAGGATCATGCGGATCACGTCTTCGCTTGATTTTTCTTCCGCTTCCGCCTCATAGGTGATAATGACCCGGTGCCGGAGCACATCCATGGCGATGCTTTTGATGTCCTGGGGGGTGACAAAACCCCGGCCGGCCAGCAGAGCATGGGCTTTGGCCGCTCTGGCCAGAAAGATGGTGGCCCTGGGGGAGGCCCCGTACTGGATAAGATGGCGGATGTTCATTTTGTAAGCCTGGGGATTGCGGCTGGCATCCACCAGATTGACGATATATTCCTCAATCTTGCTGTCCAGGTAGATGCTGTCTGTTTTCCGGCGCAGACGCCTGATATCCTCATGATCGATCACCGGAGATACCTCCGGCGGCTGCGCGGCGGAGGCCATAAGGCGAAGAATCCGCTGCTCCTCGCTTTTTGACGGGTAGGTGATGTTGAGTTTGAGCATGAAACGGTCCACCTGGGCTTCGGGCAGGGGGTAGGTGCCTTCCTGTTCTATCGGGTTCTGGGTGGCCAGCACCATGAAGGGATCGCCTAGGGGAAAAGTCTCTTCCCCAATGGTGACCTGGCGTTCCTGCATGGCCTCAAGGAGCGCGCTCTGCACCTTGGCCGGAGCACGGTTGATCTCGTCGGCCAGGATGATGTTGGTGAAAATCGGGCCCTTTCTGGTGGTGAAATCACCTGTTTTCGGGTTGTAGATAAGCGTGCCGATGAGATCGCCCGGCAGCAGATCCGGGGTAAACTGGATCCTCTGGAAAGAGGCCTTGATGACCTGGGCCAGGGTGGTTACGGTCAGGGTTTTAGCCAGTCCCGGCACCCCTTCGATCAGGACGTGGCTGTTGCAGAGCAGGGCCGCCAGCAGACGGTCAACCAGGGTGGTCTGCCCCACGATGACCTTGCTGATTTCCCTTCGTAACTGCTCGAGGAGCAGGGCTTCGGCCTCCACCTCTTTTGTCAGGTGCTGGATATCCATGGTCATTGTATCTCCTTGTCCGTTCTGTTTTTCGGATAGACATCTTCCACTCTGAAAAGTTGCGGGTTTTTTAGCAAATGAGATTGTTTTTTGTCAAGCCCGCAATTGTTGCAACGTCTGCGTAACAGTAAGGGAAAAAAGAGAGGAAATCAGCCATTATTCATTATACTATTGAAAACCGCAGGCCATAATAGATATATTTCAGTATACGTTTCATCTTGTGGAGGTTGAATGGGAGCAGAAAGCAACAATAAGCAGGTTTACGATTTACGACGCATTGAAGATGTTTTTGCCTGCCTGGAGATTATAAGTGTTGCCCGCGGCATGCTTTTTGGCGTTGATCCCGACCTTGCCCGGCGCATGGAAAAGGTGAGTGACGCCCTGGGCGTTTTTTCGCAACTGGTTCTGGAAGGCGGACTGGGAGAGGCCGCCGGAGGGGAAAGCTTCGCGCCGGCCGGGGAAACCGCGGTTGCAGAGCCTGCGAGAGATCTTTATGATCTAACCGTCAATCTTTCTCCCCCCCGGAAAACAATGCCCGGGCCGGAGCAAAAAAAGGTAGACGCAGAGGGAAAAGAAGATGACATTATAGATATTCTGACGGGTGAAAAAATACGATAGTACCTGGGTGCAAAGATTTTCTGATAACTATTACCGACTTTCTGTTTCTTTTGGGGTTCCCGCATGGCTAAAATTCTTGTCATAGATGATGAAGAGCAGATTCGCGCCCTGCTTAAACGGATTTTTGAAAGTCTGGATCATTTTGTTTTTGTTGCCGAAAATGGGGCGGTGGGGCTGAAAATGCTCGCTCAGGAGCCATTTGATCTTGTCATTACGGATATTTTCATGCCGGAGAAGGAAGGCATGGAAACAATCATTGAAATTAAACGTGATTACCCCCTGGTCAAGATTGTGGCCATGTCCGGGGGGGGGAGCAAGGGGTGCGACTACCTGCCCATGGCAAAACCGCTGGGCGCCGATGTCTGTCTGAATAAACCGTTCACTAAGGAGGTTATCGTCAGCATTGTCAGTGGGTTGCTGTCTTAAGCAGCCAGTCATCACAATGCAAGGCCGCATGGTATTTTTGTGCTTTGCATTGTGATTGTTATCGGCGTCAGTCTCTACACCTTGCGGCAGAGTCTGCCAAATCCTCCGGGAATCGTCCCGGAGGCCCAGTAGACAGTTCCCTGTTTGAAATCGCAGAACCAGTACCCGCCAGGCTCCCGCCTTCCCGCCAGAAAGATAAAGGGTTGCTCCGCTGAAAAACATTGGTGCAGATACAGCCCTTTAGTGTTGAGCGCCGGTTCCATGAGAGAAAGGGCCTCTTCAATGGTGGGCAACCGCCAGTCGTTGTAGCCGGCAAGTCTGCCGCTGTTCATCAGCTGGATATAGTTTTGTATCTTGCGGATGCTGGTGATGTCGCAACCTCTGCGTTGCCACATGATGCCGGTAACCTTGTCCGTTACGGTCAGACCATCCTGGTTATCCACCAGATAGTTGGTGAAGCGCCCGGCCGGATTATGCTGCGTGTCAAAAAAATTTCCTTTTCTGATCAGCTCCGGCATCTCCTTTTCCTGCAGGGGCAGCGGGTTGCTGTTTAAGGCGATTCTTGTCAGCGATTCGGGCAGTTCGCTGTCATGCCCGGGCAGTCCTGTTTCCATGGATTCCTTTTCCAGGACAGTTTCAATCGGGATGACCAGGGAGTCATCATCGGTATCGACAACATTTTTTATCAGCCATGTTTTCAGGGTGTCATCAATGGCGTAACTTTTATCCAGACCCATGGTCTTGCCCTGGTTCTTTACGGCATTGTCGATCAGCTCCTGGGGAGCGGCGATACGGGCCAGAACCCTCGCGAATTTGATGCCTCGTTCCATCAGGCAGAGAGTTGCCGGTTCCTCCCAGGTGTCAATGAAGAAATAATAAAAGCGCTCTTTAGCGCTCTTAACCCGCTCGCGTCCCCCCCAGCTTTCAAAGATGCCGAAGGTTTCCGCTGGAATAAGCTGCCAGTCAATGGCGGGTATGACGTCTGACGTAAAGCCGATTTTCTGAAATAAGCCCATAATCCCCTCCTGTTTTGCGATGTGAGTTCCGGGAATCGTAAACTGCTACCATACCCGCCTTGCTGTTTCGGCTATTGCCGGAAAGCGGAAACGCCTTTTATTCATACAATACCGCACCCTGCGGATTGAGTAAATAGTAATTATTATCTGTGTAGCTGTCAAAGGGGAAGGATTGTCAATTTTCCCCGCAAAATTGGCGGCGGCGAGGCAAAAATCCCTGGCGCTATTTGCGGGGAGAGATTTCTTGCTATTTCTGCAAGACGATGATAATAGTTAATTTATAGGCAGATGAAGTTAAAGATCGCGGGTGTTTTCTGTTTTTAATCGGGACGTTTTGGGGCGCTTATGTACGTTAAGATCGACAAGGAATCTTTTGAGGTCGTCATTCTTACAGCAAATCTGAAAATTATTGGCACAATCCATACCCTTCCCCAGGAGCGCTTAACCGATTTCATGGCCGAGTCGACCACGGACTACCTGCCGGTCACCAACGCCACTATTTATCATTTGTCCGATGACGCCGTAATCGCCAAAACGAAATTTTTCAGCATGAGCAGAAAGGATGTGACCCTCATTTTCCCCGTGTCGGAAATGATTAAATAACGCAGCCGCGCCAGTTGCTTTCCCCTCCTGATGGTTTTTTGTGTTGATAGTGAATAAGGGCTTCGTATCGTGAAAAAGAGTCACGGATTATCAACCACAGCAAATTGTTTTTCCTTCCCTGTCGTTTGCCTTCCTGTAATGTCCGACAGCATGATTGCCCAGTAAGCGAGAAATGGTCCAGCAAACCGCGGAATATGAATTAGCCGAAATCACGGCCCTTTATGAGATAACGAAAGTACTTGCCTCATCAATGGATCTTCGTGATTGCCTGCGCCAGGTCATGGAAATACTTGCCGAGAAAAAAGGCATGCGCAACGGCACGGTCAGCATTGTCAATCCTGCTACCGGCATCCTTGAAATCGAGGTGGCCCACGGCATGACCGCCGAGGCCCGGAAGCGGGGCAAGTATCAGGTGGGAGAGGGGATAACCGGACGCGTGGTTGCCAGCGGGACCCCGATAGTGGTCCCACAGATCAGCGAGGAGCCTCTTTTTTTAAACCGTACCCGGTCCCGGGGTGATATCAAGGAGAAGATGGTCTCTTTCCTCTGTGTTCCTGTTAAGCAGGGGCAGCAGACAATCGGGGCCTTGAGTATAGACAGGGAATACCGGCAGGGCCTTGATTTTGAAAAAGATCTGCGTTTTCTTACCATTTTAAGCGGGCTTATTGCCCAATCCGTTACCCGTATTCTCGTGGTCAACGAGGAAAGAAAAAGGCTTGAACGGGAAAATACGCTGCTCAAAAAGGAACTGCGGGGCAAATACCAGATCGGCAACATCATCAGCAACAGCAGCCGGATGCAGGAGGTTTTTGAGATGATGTACCGGGTGGCGGATTCCAACGCCACCGTGCTCCTGCGGGGGGAATCCGGGACGGGCAAGACCTTGGTGGCCAAGGCCATCCACTATAACAGCAAGCGGGAGAAAAAACCCTTTGTCGTGGTTAACTGTTCCGCCTTGCCTGAAACCTTGCTGGAGAGCGAGCTGTTCGGTCATGAAAAGGGCGCTTTCACCGGGGCCAGCAGTCTGAAAAAAGGCCGTTTCGAGCAGGCGGAAGGGGGGACCATATTCCTTGATGAAATCGGGGATCTCAGTCATGCCGTGCAGGTAAAATTGCTGAATGTCGTCCAGGACCGTGAGTTTCAACGGTTGGGGGGGGCAAGTCCCATCAAATGTAACGTCCGTCTCATTGCCGCAACCCATAAGGATCTGGAGAAAGCCGTGGCAAGCGGTCAGTTCCGTGAAGATTTTTACTACCGTTTAAATGTTTTTCCCGTTTATCTGCCGCCTCTGCGGGAAAGACGCACCGATGTGCTGCTGCTGGCCGAATATTTTCTGCAGAAGTTCTGCGTGGAAAACGGCAAGAATATTTCCCGCATTTCGACCCCGGCCATTGATCTTCTCATGCAGTATCATTGGCCGGGAAACGTCAGGGAGCTGCAGAACTGCATGGAAAGAGCGGTGCTGATCTGCGACGAGGATGCCATTAAAAGTTATCATCTGCCTCCCACGCTGCAGAGCTCGGAAAGCACCAGCGAGAGGAAAAATCCCCTCTCGCTGACCGCCGCGGTGGAAAATTATGAAAAGGAGCTTATCATTGACGCCTTGAAAAAGGCCAATGGCAACCAGACCAAGACGGCTACTCTGCTTGATGCCAGCCTGCGGATCGTCAATTACAAAATCCACAAATATCAAATTCAGCCCCAGGATTTTAAGGTGCGGGATTGATGAAGATTCTCCTGCATGTCTGTTGCGGGCCCTGCACGGTGTATCCCCTGGAGATTCTGAGGCGGGAGGGGATGGAGGTGACAGGCTTTTTTTATAATCCGAACATCCACCCGTTCCGGGAATTCAGCCAGAGGCTGCAGACCCTTGAAGAGCTGGCTCGGCAGGAGCAATTCCCTGTGGCAATTGACCGCGACTACGGGCTGCGCGACTTTTTGCGGAAGGTCGTCTTTCATGAGGAGCAGCGGTGCGGACTCTGTTATGAGATGCGGCTTGCCGCAACAGCCGCGCATGCCGCCGGCGGCAAGGCTGACGCCTTCACCACCACCCTGCTGTACAGCCGTTACCAGAATCATGAGCTGATCAGGCAGCAGGGGGAGGCCCTGGGTAAACGGTACGGGGTACCCTTTTATTATCAGGATTTCCGCCGCGGCTGGCAGGAAGGAATCGACAAATCAATAGCCATGGGGCTGTACCGGCAACCCTATTGCGGCTGCATCTACAGCGAGCAGGAGAGATTTGACAAGAAGTGGCGGCAAGGGCAGCCCGGCTGAGCGGCCCGTTGTGCTGGCGGGGGCCTCATTTTTTACGACGCCATCACTCCTTGGCCGGGGCTTGCGGTGTTACCTTGCCGAAATCCTTGAACATGGTCCAGTCCGGCAGACCGATTTCGGGTATCCAATCGCGCCACTTGCCTTTTGGCTTTTCACCGGCCTGAAGCCCGGTGAGCAGCATGGCGGCCTCGGGCGCCACCGAGGTGTCCGGGTAGTTGTCCAGAAGGTATTGGAGCCGGGCCATGCTTTGCTCCAGCTTGTCCATCTTGATGTAAAACCTGGCCACGTATAGTTCATGTTCAGCCAGAAAATTCCGCGTGGCGCTGATTTTCCCCTTGGCCTCTTCCGTGTAAGGCGAAGCGGGGTAGAGCCGGACCAGTTTATTAAAGGCTATCTCCGCCTCGATGGCGCTGCCGGGGTCCCGGTCAATGGTATCCATCTGATTGAAGTGGCACATGCCGACCTGGAAGAGAACATAGGGCATGGCCTCGTTGGTGGGGTGATTCTTGGCAAAATCCTCGTAGGCGCTGATCGCTTCGGTGTAATGGCCGAGATAGTAGTGGCAGTCGGCTGATTTCAACTCAGCCATCAGACTGAAACGGCTGAACGGGAAACGTTCCTCTATCTCATTGAAAAGCTTGAGTGCATCGCTGTATTGGCCGTGGTTGAATTCTTCCAGGGCGTCCATGGCCAGGGTTTCGGGGCTCGCCTGCACCGGATCGGAATCGCCGGTGAAAATCGATTTGATATCGTGGTAAACGGAGCACCCGGAGAGAAAAAAGAGCGCCGCGCCCAGCAGGGCGATAACCAGCGGTTGTCTGAGCTTTTGCATGGGGAGGTTGGTTGCGAAATGTTTCATTTCCGGATGTGTTGTTTCCTTAAGACTGCTTGTTCTATTTGAGCGCGCCGAGATAGTTTTCCGCGGCAATGCTGGCGACCGCGCCTTCGCCCACGGCATTGGCTATCTGGCGCAGATTCTTGCTGCAAATGTCTCCCGCGGCCCATACGCCCGGCAGCGAGGTGCGCATTTCCTTGTCGGTCCTGATAAAGCCGCCATCATTGTCGAGCTGATCCAGGGGCAGCATTTCATTGTTCGGGCGGATGCCAATCAAAACAAAAACACCTTTGACGGCCAGGGCAGTCCTCTCGCCGGTCAAGGTGTTCCGTAACCCGAGGCCTTCGACTTCGTTGTTGCCGGTTATTTCGGTAACAGTCGAGTTCCAGATAAATTCTATTTTTTCACTGGCAAAGGCCTGTTCCTGGATGATTTTGGCGGCCCGGAGTTCATCGCGGCGATGGATGACGGTCACTTTGCTGGCGAACTTGGTCAGGTGAACAGCCTCCTGGATGGCGGTATCTCCTCCCCCTACAACGGCGATCTCCAGTCCCCGGTAAAATGGACCGTCGCAGGTGGCGCAGTAGGAGACGCCCTTGCCCGTCAGTTCTTTTTCCCCCGGGACGCCAAGCTGATTCGGCCGCGCCCCTGTTGCCAGGATGACAGCAAGGCCGGTCAAGGTTTCCCCGCCTTCCAGAAAAATTTTTTTGACAGGCCCGCTCAGATCCATGGACTTAACTTCACAGTGTCTGGTGGTCAAATCAAAACGTTGGGCCTGGGCAGCCATTTTTTCGGCCAGGTCAAAACCGGAAATTCCTTCGGGGAAACCGGGATAGTTGTCCACCCAGTCCGTGTTCATGACCTGGCCGCCCGGCACCCCTTTTTCCAGCAGCACGACATTGAGCCTGGCCCGGGCGGCGTAAAGGCCGGCGGTAAGCCCCGCCGGGCCGCCGCCCACGATAAGCAATTGAAAGTCAGCCGCGGGCATTATTTGTCAAGCATGGCCGCCAGCTGGGTTTTACCAACTGCGCCGGTGATCTGGTCGGCAACTTTACCGCCTTTGAAAAAGATAAGGGTCGGGATGGCCCTGATGCCATATTTTCCAGGGGTTTCAGGGTTTTCATCCACATTCATTTTGGCGACTTTAACCTTGCCTGCATACTCGCCAGCCAGTTCGTTGATCATGGGCCCGATTGCCTTGCATGGCCCGCACCAGGGGGCCCAGAAATCAACCAAGGCCGGAATCGCGGATTTCAGGATTTCTTCCTCAAAATTCTTGTCAGTTACATGGGCAACTTTTTCATCAGCCATTTTTTTTTCCTCCCCCTCGGATTGATATAGCAGAAACGGATAGTAAAAATCATTGAATATGTTGGGATACTGACAAAATATCAAATCCATTGTAACGGGACTTCCCGGGGATGACAAGAAATTTCTGTGCGGGCCGAGACATTGTGGGGGGCGCCCAGCCCGTCCGTTCTTGGTTCTTGACAAGTACGTTCTTCCTGATATTGTGTCAGCAAATGGTAGACGAATTGCTTGGCGCCCCTTAACGACGGGATGGAAAAATGAGTAAAAAAATTACATTTCTGCCGGATAAAGCCGACATCATGGTGGATGATGGCGAAAACCTGCTGACAGCGGCAGCCCAGGCCGGTGTCTATATCCATGCTTTCTGCGGCGGTGAGGGTGTATGCGGCAAGTGCAAGGTGAAAATCCTGGAAGGCGCGGTGGTCTCCGGCCGGGCCCAGCATCTTAAAGCGGAAGAGCATGAGCAGGGGGTCAGGCTGGCCTGCCAGACCGCCGTCACTTCCGATCTGGTGGTTGAGATTCCGGAACGGATGGGCAAGGATGGCCGGGCTCTGAAGCTCAAGCCGAAAACAACCAGGGCGATTTCGGCCCGTTCCCTTGAGAAGCTCATCGGCAAATGGGATGTCGACCCCCCGGTGGAAAAGCGTTTTCTCAAGCTCGAGCCTCCCAGCCTGGATGACAATGTGCCGGACCTGCAGCGTCTGCTGCGGGCCATCCGCAAGGGCTGCCATGAATGCAAGGAGCCGACCTACGACCATCCGGAGATGTTGCGGGGACTTCCCTTTATCCTGAGGGAGGCCAACTGGGAGGTGACGGTCATCATGCTGCGAGGCAAGCGGGAAGAGGAGCCGGACAGGATCATTGCCGTTGAGTCCGGCAACACCACGGACAGGTTGTATGGCCTGGCGGTTGATATCGGCACCACCACGGTGAACGGCATCCTCATGGATCTGAATTCCGGCAAGGTTCTGGCCGAGGCCTCCGCCTATAACGGACAGGTGCGTTACGGAGAGGACGTTATATCCCGTATCATTTATTCCCAGCGTCCGGGGGGGCTGCGCACCCTGCAGGAAAAAGTCGTGTGCACCATCAATGAGATTATCGAGTCGGTCTGTAGGACGGTCATGATCAGCCCCAGTGACATCAGTTATATCATGGCGGCCGGCAACACCGTCATGAGCCATCTGCTGCTTGGCATCGACCCGAAATTCGTGCGGGAGGCCCCCTATGTTCCGGCCTGCAGCCAGTTCCCGTTGACCCGCGCCGCCTCCCTGGGGGTCATGGCCCATCCCTCGGTGCGTCTTTTCCTCTACCCATCCATTGCCAGCTATGTGGGCGGGGATATCGTCTCCGGGGTGCATGCCTGCCAGATGCACAAAAGTCCGGAGCTTACCCTGTTCATTGATATCGGCACCAATGGCGAGATTGTGGTGGGCAACCAGGACTGGATGATGTGCACGGCCTGTTCGGCCGGCCCGGCCTTTGAGGGCGGCGGCATCCGGCATGGCATGCGGGCCAGCAGCGGCGCCATCGAGAATTTTCACATCCACCCGGAAACCTATGATCCGATGATTGTCACCATTGACCGCACCAAACCCCGAGGCATCTGCGGCTCGGGCCTTATCAGCATTGTCTCCGAGCTGCTGGAGGCGGGGGTGGTGGATCAGCAGGGCAAATTCAACCGCGCTATCAAACATCCCCGCATCAGGGAGGGGCGCGACGGCTTTGAGTACGTGCTCGCCTGGTCAAAGGACTCCCTCATCGGCGAGGACATTGTCATTACCGAGGTGGACATTGACAACCTGATCCGGGCCAAGGGGGCCATGTATGCGGGGTATCAGACCCTGCTCGAATCCGTCGGCATGACGTTCACGGATCTGGACCGGATCATCCTGGCCGGCAATTTCGGCGCGTATATCGATCTTGAGCGGGCCATCAGCATTGGTCTGCTGCCGGATCTGGACCGGGACAGATTTTATTATCTCGGCAACGGCTCGCTGCTGGGCGCCCAGATCAGTCTGGATGATCATAAGCGCTTCAGGGAGCGCGGCGAGGTGAGCCGGCTGATTACCAATATGGAACTCAGCGAGAATCCGCACTTCATGAACCATTACATGGCGGCCCTATTTCTGCCCCACACCGATTTGAACCTTTTCCCCTCGGTAAGAAGTAAACTTGCGGAGCTATGAACAAAAGTGGCGGAGGTGCAGCCTGACCTGACGATCTGTGTGGCCGCTTGCGGCGTGTTGGAGTCAACGCGCCGTTTTCTGCGCGCGGTTTATGCAACGGCGGGTCATGCCGGTCTGGAGGTGTTCGTTCTTGGTCTTGGCAGGCAGGCGGAAGCAGCCGCGCTGGCGGCCGAGTTCCCCGCTATTGCCATGCTGGGTGGCCATCCCGGCGAAAATATGACCAAGACGATCAACCGGGCCGTGCACGAGTCCGGGGGGCGTTATGTTTCCGTCTGGGATGCCGGGTCAGTGGTGACGAGCGGTTGCCTGACAAGTCTGGTCGAGTTTCTGGACGAGGCGCCGGAGGCTGGGATTGCCGGGCCGAAAATCAGAAACGAAAGCGGGGAGATTCAGCAGGTGGCCAGAACCTCCCCTTCCATTTTTTCGCTGCTCTTGCCCTCCGGAATGGCGCCCGGTCGGCCTGCCGCCGGCTGGAACGAATATGGCGGCGGCGAAACGGATTGGTTTGCCGGCCCGGGTCTGACTGTCAGCCGCCATTTGCTGGATGACATCGGCGGCTTTCATCCGGGCTTGACCCTTTACTGGCCGGTCGAGTTCTGTCTGCGCGCCAGACGGGCCGGCTGGCATGTCCATTATCTGCATGAGGCCCAGGCCGCCGGGTCATTGGGGGCCTGGCGCCAGGCCCTGTCCGCGGGGCAGGAGTCATTTCTTCGTCGCCTGTGGGAAGCGTGCCTGCTCAAGGTGACCTGGCGCTTCAGGTCGGGTGTTTAAGCCGAAGGCTGGGTCTAGGCCGGGATGCTGACCGGCCCGCACCCTGGCCGTCTATCCGCCTGGGCGGTTTTTGTATGTTGTCTTTTACACCGGAGGGAAAAAGACCATGAAGATAGTCTGTGTATTGGGAAGCCCCAGAAAAACCGGGAACAGCGCCACCCTGGCCGGTCATTTTTTACAAACCGCGAACGCTCTGGGGGCCGAGAGTCAATCATTTCTGTTGAATGGATTGCGGGTTAAAGGCTGCCAGGCCTGTTACAGCTGCAAGAAAAACAGTGAGACCTGTGTGATCCAGGATGATCTGACGGAGGTTCTGGCCGCGGTCAGCGAGGCGGAGGTGCTGGTAATGGCCACCCCAACCTACTACGGCGAAGTGTCCAGCCAGCTCAAGGCTTTCATCGACCGGACCTTCTCCTATCTGGTCCCGGATTTTCTGAGCAGCCCGCGGCCAAGCAGGTTGACTCCCGGCAAGAAGCTGGTTTTCATTATCACCCAGGCCCAGCCCGACGAAAAATTATTCGCGGATGTCTTTCCCCGTTATGAAAGATTTTTCAAATGGTACGGTTACACGGATTGTCATCTGGTCCGGGTATGCGGGGCAGGCCATGAGGCGGATATGCTGGAGCGCAGGGACATCGTGCGGCTTGTCGAGGAAACGGCGCGCAACATCTTGACGTAGGACTTCTGCCGGCATGAAAACGAAAAGCCGCTCCAGACGGCAAGAAGTGCCCGGAGCGGCTTGGCGCAAAAAGCGCATGATGCACTAAAGACATGAGACGGCCCCGCTGTCCGGCGCGCCGTCTCAAGAGCTGTTATTTCTTGGCCATGGGCGGGGTGGGAACATTGTTGCCATGGCATTCCATGCAGTTCATCTGAGCGGTGATACCGAACTCCTTGACCGGCGCATGGGTGCTTGCTGGTTTGTACTTGCCGTCTTTCCAGTCGTTGAGCAGCTCAACCAGGTGGTAGGCGTTGCTGGCTGCAACCCGCGCGCACCTGTCTTTTCGCTCCGGGCTGCCGATGGGGAAACCCGAGGCCTTCATCCATTTACCAACGGAGACATGACACAGGGGAGAGTCGCTTACGGTCTTGACCAGCTCGGTGGTGACCTTGGGTGTTTTCGGGACAAAAACCGGCATGGATGCCTCGGAATACCACTGGAACATGTCCTCGCTGATCTGATGTCCTTCATGAGCCCCGGCGATTCTGGGGCCGATGATGAGATTGGCGACCATGGCCGCCCCGGTGTTGGAGCCGCACATCGTGCCCCAGCCCACCATGCCGCCTTCAAGAAAGACAAAGGAATCCACCGGGAATGATTTGTACGGTTCGCCGATTTTTTCCCGCAACTGGCTGAAAACGCTGTTAATGACCGCCGCGCCGCAGAAAACCCGGTACCACTCTTCGTAGGCGAGCTCCGCGGTCTTGGCGGGATCAAGTTTTTCATAGGGCCATGGCCATTTCTCCGTCGAGCCGTCCTTTGCCTCGGCGGATTTCAGCAGACCACCGAAGTGAGCCATGGCCGCACCTGCCGCCAGAGCGCCGGTGCCGATCATCATCTGCCGGCGTGAGACCCCATTGTTTTCCACCTTTTCATTCGACTTCATTGACTTTTCCTCCTCGTCCTCAGGTTATGGTTTCTTGCTGTATCGTGTTGCTGGCGGTTCAATATTGTCTTCGTTGTTCGAATCACGAACCGCGAAGGCTGAATAACCGGCAAGGTGACAGCGGCGCCTATGCATCATGCATATCTCCTTTGGCAGCTCTCATCTTGTCCCATCAAGGCGGTACAACATTCGGCATGCTCCTAAACATGCCACATTGTGCTATCTTCATCTAGCAAATGATATAAAACTTGTCAATATCCTTATGGTAGGAAAATGACACATTGTGTATTTTTTTTAACAAATTGCATAAAATGTGTCAATGAGTGATATCGGATTTTACGATTACATGGAAGGGGGAATCAGGAATGGGAGAGGATGAAAGCTATAATTTCTTGATCCGCTGACTGTTTAGGTAGTTTTGCGTGTTGACAAGGCAGGCGTCAGCCGCTATTTTGTCAAGTTATTAATTTGAATTGCCAGTTTTTTCCGGCGCGAAAGTGACCTTTCAAACTACATATTAAGGAGAGATTCCATGTCTCAGAAGGTATTAGCAATAGCTGAAAGCATCAATATCATGGGCAAGAGAAGCGGCGGGGCCATGAAAGAGAGAAATCCCGCGCCCATCCAGGAGATGGCCAGAGAGGAAAGCAAAGCGGGAGCCGGCTATCTTGATCTTAATATCGGACCGGCCCGCAAGGACGGCACGGAGCTGTTGCCCTGGGTGGTGCAGACCGTGGAGGCGGTGACCGATACCCCTCTCTGCCTTGATACGACAAATACCGACGCCATGGCCGCTGGTTTCAAGGCGGTAAAAAACAAGGTCAATGCCATCATGAACTCCATCTCGGCCCAGCCTGAGAGGATGCAAAAGCTTATTCCCGTCGCCGCCGAGGCAGGCTGCAATGTCATTGCCCTGCTCTGGGGACCGGAGGGCATGCCCCGTGATTCAAACGAGCGCGCGGCCATGGCGGTTGATCTGATGATGGCCCTTGCCGAGGCGGGCATTCCCAACGAGAAGATGCTGTTTGATCCCATCGGCACCCCCATTACCCTTGGGGCCGACCAGATTGCCTCCGGCCTTGAATTCATGAGCATGCTGCAGGACATCGCCCCCGGAGCCGGCTCCACCGTCGGTCTTTCCAACGTCTCCAACGGCGTGGCCGAGCATCTGCGTAAATATCTCGACAGAACCTATCTTATCATGCTGATGAAACATGGCATCACCACGGCCATTGTCAACTCCTACGATGCCGAGCTGATGGCCATCTGCAAGGGTGAGCGGCCGGAACTGGTCAGCATGGTGCACGGCATGATGGATGGCAATGATCCTGATCCCGCCACCTTGAAGGGCACCGCCCTTGAACACTATAAAACCTATAAGGTTCTCTCCGGCCAGACCGTCTTTTCCGAATCCTGGCTGGAACTGTAAGGCGGCCGGCCACCAAGAGAAGGATCGCGTGAAAAGGGGCCTTTGCGGCCCCTTTCCTGTTTTATTTTTCCGGAGAATCAGCCATGATCGACATTCCCCAGCATCATATTGTTTATGGGACCTGCACGGATTATGTCACGGGCGAGACGCTGAGCGACACGGATGATGAACGTATCCGCCAGCATATCGCCCGCGTGCTGGTTGAGGAAAAGGGTTACGCCAAGAGCGCCCTGGAGATGAGACGGAAGATCGAAACGCTTTTTGCCGGGCAGTTTGTGGTGTCGAAAATTGATATAACGGTGCACCATCGCGGCAAAAGATTGATGATTGTCCGCTATGCCCCCGGTTCGCTTGTCACCCGGGAACGGTCCGCCATAGCCGCGGCCAGGGTGCTTGAGCAAGAGTACCGGATTCCACTGGCAGTGGTGACAAACGGCCAGGATGCGGAGCTGATCGATACGGAAACCGGAGAGGTTCTCGGCGTGGGCCTTGGGGCAATCCCCGGCAGGGCCGAGGCGGACAAAATATTTGACAAACTGCGATTTGTTCCCTTTAATGATAGCAAGAAAAATGAACGGGAATTGCGGATCCTGAATGCCTTTGATATCGAGGTTTGCTGCGCGGGTGGCCCTTGTGCCCTGCCGTCCGCCCCGGAAGGAAGAGGCGGAACCGAGCCGTTGTCATAACAGCCCCTAAATAACGGAGAAAACAGATGTCTGAGTGGACCAAATCAAGCTGGCAGAAATTTACCGCGCTGCAACAACCTAAATGGCCGGACCAGAAGGCGTATCAAGAGGCCGTTGATACCATTTCCAAGTTGCCGCCCCTGGTTTTTGCCGGAGAAATTCGCGAGTTGAAAAAACAACTGGCCGATGCGGTTGAAGGTAAGGCCTTTCTGCTGCAGGGCGGCGACTGTGCCGAGGATTTCACCAAATGCACCGCCCCCGGCATCAGGGAGACCTTGAAGGTCATTCTGCAGATGGCGGTTATTCTCACTTATGCAGGCGGTAAACCAGTAATCAAGATTGGCCGCATGGCCGGCCAGTATGCCAAACCACGCTCCGCTGACACCGAAATGGTTGGCGGCAAGGAGATTGCAAGCTACCGGGGGGACATGGTGAACAGTCCCGAACCGACGGAGGAAGCCCGCCGGCCCGATCCTCAGCGCATGGTCAAGGGCTATTATCTTGCCGCGGCAACCATGAATATCACCCGCGCCTTTACCAAGGGTGGTTATGCCGCCCTGCACCGGGTGCACGCCTGGAACAATGAGTTTGTCAAGGCCTCGCCCATGGGCCGTTCCTATGAGCGGCTGGCCCGCAACATAGATCAGGCCCTGCATTTCATGGAGGTGATCGGCCTGGACACTGATATCCCTCAGCTCAACCAGGCTTCCTTCTATGTCTCCCATGAGGCGTTGCTGCTTGGCTATGAGGAGGCCCTGACCCGCCAGGATTCCATCACCGGCGGGTGGTACGACTGCAGCGCCCATATGGTTTGGATCGGCGACCGGACAAGGCAGCTTAACGGCGCCCATGTTGAATTTCTGAGCGGGGTTTTAAACCCCATCGGCATGAAGATCGGCCCCAAGCATGATATCGGAGAGATCAAGAAGCTGATCGCCCGGCTCAATCCGGAAAATGAAGCGGGACGGTTGACCCTTATCACCCGCTTTGGGGCCAGGGATGTGGAAAAATACCTGCCCTCGCTTATCCGGGAGATAAAAAAAGAAGGACATAAGGTGGTCTGGAGTTGCGATCCCATGCACGGCAATACCTACACGGCCGAAACCGGGCATAAGACAAGAAACTTCAATGAAATTCTCCAGGAACTTCAATGTTTCTTTGAAATTCATTGGGCTGAAGGGTCAATACCCGGCGGGGTCCATTTCGAACTGACCGGCGACAATGTCACCGAGTGTACCGGCGGCGGACGCAACATCCTCGATCAGCACCTGCAACAGAATTATCAGACAACCTGCGATCCCCGGCTTAATGCCGAGCAGAGCCTGGAGCTTGCCTTTCAGCTTGCCGAAATGATCCGCAGCTGATTTTTTCTTCATTTTCCGTACGTCCCAACGGCCATGGCACAACGTGCCCCGGCCGTTTTCTTTTTTAAGAATAATTTTTACTGGAAATGCGGCGATGATGTATGTTACTTTGTAACTATACGCGCTGATATGAAATTATTCAAAAATATCAAAACAGAATATAAACATTATGAATAAACTGGAATTTGCCAAGGCGAGAAAGAAGCTGGCAAAAACGCAGAAGGAGCTCGCGAGTCTTCTTGGCGTTTCATTAAAGGCCATCCACAGCTATGAGCAGGGGTGGCGGACGATCCCGTCCCATATTCAGAGGCAGATATTTTTCCTGCTTTCCAGTCAGCGCAGACAGGACGCCAATATGAAACCCTGCTGGGAAAGAAAGAACTGCCAGCGCAGGGATCAATGCCCGGCGTGGGAATTCCAGGCCGGCCATCTCTGCTGGTTTATCTGTGGCACTCTCTGTGACTGCACCTCCGATAAAAGCTGCAAGGAAAAGATCGAGGTGTGCAAGGAATGCGAGGTGCTCACCTCGCTGCTGTGATGCTTCGGAGCCGCTAGGCTAGAACCTCTTCATTATTGAGCATTTTGTTCCGGTTCCTTCTCCATCGCTGCTATCCGGACAACGATATTATTTCATGACAACGGCTTACCCGCGGTAATTCAAACCGGGGGGGCCTTTGACGATCATCTCGGCCAGGGTCATCCTCACCCTGGGGAGTATCCTTCTTTTTGGCCCCAGCCAGTCCATTTCTATCCGTACCAGTTCCTGGTACATCTCTGTCCTGTCGAGCCGCGCTATCGTTTTCCGCCCCGCAACAAGCTCCTGGCAGCGAAAGCAGCCGGGGAACTCCAGGTGTTTGCTGTCCGGCCGGGTCATGGCCGCCGGCACGCCATGCAGGCGGCAGATCATCATCCTGTGCGGGTAGAGGGCACAGAGCCCTCCCTCGTTGATGGGGCACATGATTTGCGGCCTCTGCTCCCTGGCCAGCATCGTTTCGCTTTCCCGCTCATAGTCCGTCGCCCTGGCGATGAAATATTCTTTTTTTTCCCGCGGTAGGGCGGAAAGCCCTTCCCACAGATAGGCCCATTCCGTGTAGGTGTGGTGCTGGAAATAGCTGTCGCAGCAGTTGTCGGGGCACCCCGTGCAGGAAAAGGCCAGGTTATGGGCCAGGGCATCGTAGGCGTCCTGCATTTCATGGTACAGCGCCGCGATTCTGTTGGAGATATCGGCTGGCAGAATTTCCGGATTCATTGCGGTTCCTTTTTAAAAAATTGACAAAGACCCGCTGATAATGGTCAATTAAGCTTTCCGTGTCAATTTATTCCTTTTTTGCCTCTAATTTTTTATGTGAGTATGCATATGACGTCAGATCATCTTGCCTGTTTCAAGGCCTATGACATCCGCGGCAGGGTGCCGGATGAACTTCATGAGGAGCTGGCTTTTCACATCGGTCAGGCCTATGCCTTACAGTTTAAGCCGCGGAAGATGGCCATCGGCCACGATATCCGCCTTTCGGGGCCTTCATTGGCAAAGGCCCTGGCCGATGGTTTTCTCGCGGCCGGGGTGGATGTGGTTGATCTGGGGCTGTGCGGCACGGAGGAGATCTATTTCGCCGCCTTTTCTCTCGATGTGGATGGCGGCATTATCGTCACGGCCAGCCATAACCCGGCTGATTACAACGGCATGAAACTGGTCAGAAAGGGGGCGGTGCCGGTGAGCGGCGACAGCGGGCTGCGGGATATCGAGCACCTTGCCGCCGCGGGCCGTAAATTTACGGCGGGAGCGCCTGGCAGGATTGACAAGCTCAACAACCGGAGCGGTTATGTCAGCCATCTGCTGTCCTATGTGGATCCGCTGGCGCTGAAACCTCTGAGGCTGGTGGTCAACGCGGGGAATGGCTGTGCCGGCCCTATCATCGACCTCCTGGAAGAGAAGCTGCCCTTTTCCTTTATCAAAATCTTCCATGGGCCTGACGGCGCCTTCCCAAACGGCGTGCCCAATCCCCTGCTGCCGGAAAACCGGCGGATAACCTCCAGGGCTGTGCTTGAACATGGCGCGGATATGGGCATAGCCTGGGACGGAGACTTTGACCGCTGCTTTTTTTTCGATGAAAAGGGCGATTTTGTCGAGGGCTATTATATCGTCGGACTTTTGGCCCAGGCCATGCTGAAAAAGAGTCCGGGGGCAAGGATCATCCACGATCCCCGCCTGGTCTGGAATACCCGGGAACTGGTGGCTCAGGCGGGCGGCGAACCGGTCATGAGCAAGACCGGCCACGCCTTCATCAAGGAGAGGATGCGGGCGGAAGACGCTCTCTACGGCGGCGAGATGAGCGCCCACCATTATTTCCGCGATTTTGCCTACTGTGACTCCGGCATGATCCCCTGGCTGCTGGTGGCCGAGCTTGTCAGCAGGTCGGGCCGGAAACTTTCGGCGCTGATGGCCGACCGGCAGGCGGCCTTCCCCGTGAGTGGCGAAATCAACCGCCGGGTGGCTGATCCGGACGCGGTGATCGCCCGGATAGAAGAGGACTTCAGCAAGGAATGCCCGGACAGGGATTATACCGATGGCCTTAGCATGAGCTGCGACACCTTTCGCTTCAATATCCGCAAATCAAATACCGAACCCCTGTTGCGGCTCAATGTGGAAACCAGGGGTGACCGGGAGCTGCTGGAGAAAAAGACGGAAGAACTGCTTGGTCTTATTGGAGAATTTACGGGAACCTGATGGCTCCCGTAAATTCGGCGGGTTGCTTTGCTTACACACTGGATTCCGGCTTAAAACATGCCGGAATGACGAGCGGCAGTAATGGTATATAATTAACGGTTTCAATCCGTTCCGCCAACTCGGAAAGTTGAAGTTATTTATAAAAATCAACCGTCGGAGTTACATGCCGTCGACAATGGCATTAAAGGTCGCGCTGGGCCGCATGGCGCGAAAAGTCTTGTCCTGATCCGGCCGGTAATAGCCGCCGATATCCGCCGGGCTGCCCTGGGCGCTGTTTAGTTCGGCAATGATTGCCGCCTCCTTGTCGCCAAGCTCTTGCGCCACCTTGGCGAAACGTAACTGCACCTCCTGGTCCTTGCCTTGGGCCGCCAGGCTTTGCGCCCAGTAAAGGGCCAGATAAAAATGGCTGCCCCGGGTGTCAAGCTGTCCGACCTTACGCGAAGGGGACTTCTCGTTTTCCAGAAATGTGCCGATGGCCTGATCAAGGGTCTCGGCCAAAAGCGCGGCCTTGTCATTTTTAAAGGTGCTGAAGACGTGCTCAAACGAAGGGACAAGGGCGCAGAATTCACCCAGGGAGTCCCAGCGCAGATGCCCTTCCTTTAAGAACTGCTCCACATGCTTGGGCGCCGACCCGCCCGCTCCGGTTTCAAACATGCCGCCGCCGTTCATCAGCGGCACGATGGACAGCATCTTGGCGCTGGTGCCGAGTTCCAAAATGGGGAAAAGATCGGTGAGATAATCACGCAGGACATTGCCGGTGACCGAGATGGTGTCTTGCCCTTGGCGGATTCTCGTGAGGGAAAAGCGCATCGCCTCATCCGGCTGCATGATGCGGATGTCGAGACCTGCCGTATCGTGCTCCGGCAGATATTTTTTCACCTTGGCGATGATCTGGGCATCGTGTCCCCGGTTTTCGTCGAGCCAGAAGATGGCCGGAGTTTGCGATGTTCTGGCCCTGCTTACGGCGAGTTTGACCCAGTCCCGGATCGGCGCATCCTTGGTCTGGCAGCCTCTGAAGATATCACCGGTTTCCACCCGCTGCTCAAGCAGGGTAGCATTGGTAGCACCGTCGACAATGCGGATTGAGCCGCTGGCCGGGGCAATAAATGTTTTGTCGTGGGAGCCATACTCCTCCGCCTTCTGCGCCATCAACCCCACATTGGCGACACTGCCCATGGTGGCCGGATCAAAGGCCCCATGTTTGTTGCAGTCGTCCACCACCTCCTGATAGATGGTGGCATAACAGCGGTCGGGCACCATGGCGATGGTGTCGTGCAGCTTGTCGTCCGCTCCCCACATCCTGCCGCCGTCCCGGATAAAGACGGGCATGGAGGCATCGACGATCACATTGTTGGGGACGTGCAGGTTGGTGATGCCCTTGCTTGAGTCCACCATGGCCAGTTCACCCTTTGTCTGGTAAACAGCGGCGATGTCCGCCTCGATTTCCGTTCGTTTTTCCGCCGGCAGTCCCTGGATTTTGGCGTAGAGGTCACCCAGGCCGTTGTTGACATTGACCCCCAGTTCCGCAAGCAGCGCGCCATGTTTGGCCAAGACGTCCTGGTAAAAGACCGACACGCAGTGGCCGAACATGACGGGGTCAGACACCTTCATCATGGTCGCCTTGAGGTGCAGCGACAGCAGCAAACCTTTCTTTTTCGCCTCTTCAATGTGCGCACCATAGAATTTGCGCAGGGCGGCAACATTCATGACCGAGGCGTCGATGATCTCGCCGGCCAGCAGCGGCGTCTTGTCCTTGAGAACCGTGATCTTGCCATCCTCGCCGGCAAATTCAATGCGGAAATCGGAGGCCTGGTCGATGGTCAGCGATTTTTCGCTGCCGTAGAAATCTCCGCCGTTCATATGGGCGACCCTGGACCGGGAATCCTGCGGCCAGGGTTTCATCAGCCGGTGGGGGTTCTTACGGCCGAACCGTTTGACCGAGGCCGCGGCCCGCCGGTCGGAGTTCCCTTCCCGCAGCACCGGGTTGACGGCGCTGCCCAGGACCTTGGCGAACCGGGCCTGCAGCTCTTTTTCGGCGTCGTTTTTCGGCGTCTCGGGATAGTCGGGAATCTTATAGCCTTTCTCCTGCAGCTCCTTGATGGCGGCTTTCAGCTGCGGGATGGAGGCGCTGATGTTGGGCAGCTTGATGATATTGGTCTCCGGCAGTTTAGCCAGCCGGCCCAATTCGCTCAGATGATCCGCTATTTTCTGGCCTTCACTCAGGTTTTCCGGGAAGTTTGCGATAATGCGGCCGGCCAGGGAGATATCCTTTTTTTCAAAGACGATACCGGATCCCTTGGTATAGGCCGTTAGGATGGGAAGCAGGGAATAGGTGGCCAGGGCGGGCGCCTCGTCAACCTCGGTGTAGATAATCTTTTGTGTTGCCATATTTTTTCCTTGGGTTACATGCTTGTATCGGGAGCGGTTTGAAATCAGACGCATTTTTGGGCTAGTGCGCGGTAACGCCTATTTTTTTCATACAAGGGTGTGCAAACGGTTTCATCGTTTGCGCACGCGGATTGGTGGGCAATAAGACCTGCCCACCCTGCTAAGCCGTTGTCAATAAATTACTGTAACACACCATGCGTGGCAACGGCATAAGGGGCCGTATAGGTGATATCAAATCTGTAATGGTTATTTTATAACGGCCCCTAAACCAGCAAATGCTACAGGGTACCAGCCGTCACAGGTGGCTGTGTGCGGAAAAAATTAGCATATACCGATGGGGATTGCAAATATCATTATAGCCGGCCGGGAGTTCCCCCGCGGCAGAAAGGCGCGGATTTATCAGCTGGAAGGCCTCAATGCCTTGGGGCGGGAGCGGAAAAAAAATTGACGCCCTTCCTCTATTTGTGGTGAAATACCTTCATGTATAACACGTGCAGGTTATCGACGGCACGAATTCACTTACCCTTAAAACAGCATGGATATGCCGATGATGTATAAAAATCTTGATCAACTTCCCTCGTATACCACCTTGAAAAACCTGGCGAGCCATCCGTTTGACCTGGCCGCGCCCTGGGCCTTAACCGCCCACCGGCTGCAAAGCTATGTCTGTTCCTCTGCTGGCTTTGACCTGCTTTACGGGACCCAGCGGATTGATGAGCAGGTGCTGGCCGCCCTGCAGAAACTGGCGGATGAGGGCGATGCGGTCAAGCAATTTCAGGCGATGAAAAGCGGAGCGGTGATGAACCGCATAGAAGGGTACGAATGCGAAAACCGGCAGGTGCTGCACACGGCAACCCGCGATGTGTTCAGCGATGCCCCACGGGAGCCGCGCGCCTCGGGCCAGGCCCGCCGGGAACTGGAAAAACTGAAGAAGTTTCTGGAGGATCTTGATAACGGCAATATTGTCAACGGCAAGGGAGAACCCTTCACCGGTATGGTACAGGTCGGCATCGGCGGCTCGGATCTCGGGCCGCGTGCCCTCTATCACGCCCTTGCCGCTTATAGAGTGCCGGGCCGGCGGGTGGATTTCATCTCCAATGTTGATCCGGATGATGCGGCCGCGGTGCTGAATGGGCTGGATCTTTCCCGCACCCTGGTGAACGTGGTGTCCAAAAGCGGCGCCACCCTGGAAACCTTGACCAACGAGGAGCTGGTCCGCCAGGCCTACAGCGATGCCGGACTTGATCCCCGCCTCCATTTTGTGGCGGTAACCGGCCAAGGGGGGCCGATGGATAACCCGGCCCGGTATCTCCAGTCGTTTTACATGTTTGACTATATCGGCGGCCGCTACAGCGCAACCTCCATGGTGGGGGGTGTCATGCTCGGTTTCGCCTTGGGCCGCAAGGGATTTGTGGAGATACTGGGCGGGGCCCATGAGGCCGATCTGGCCGCCGAAGAAAGGGATATCCGCAACAATATCTCGCTGCTCATGGCCCTGCTGGGTATCTGGAACCATAATTTTTTACACTGCGAGACCCTGGCGGTTCTTCCCTACAGCCAGGGGCTGGTCCGCTTCGCCGCCCATTTGCAGCAGTGCGACATGGAAAGCAACGGCAAATCGATTAACCGGCGGGGCGAGAGTCTCAGCTATCAGACCGGCCCGATCATCTGGGGCGAACCGGGCACCAACGGCCAGCACGCCTTTTATCAGCTGATCCACCAAGGCACCACGATCATTCCCGTGGAATTCGCGGGTTTCCGCCACTCTCAGTACGGCCGGGATATCGTGGTCAAGGAGACCTCCTGCCAGGAAAAACTGCTGGCCAATCTGCTGGCCCAGTCCCTGGCCCTGGCCACCGGCCAGCATGATGACAACCCGAACAAACGGTTTGCCGGCAACCGTCCCAATTCCGTGCTCATGGGGGACAGACTCACCCCCCGCAGCATGGGCGCTCTGCTCGCCATCTATGAAAACAAAATCGCCTTTCAAGGCTTTCTGTGGAATATCAACTCATTTGATCAGGAGGGGGTGCAGCTCGGCAAGAAACTGGCCACTCAGCTGCTGCACCATTTCGCCGGTCTGCGCAAGGGCAAAAGTCACGGGGGTGGGGATGAGCCGGGCTGGGCTTTGCTGCAGGCCGCCGGGCTGGTTGGGTCCCGCGGCTGAAGACCGGGCACGTCAGGCCCTGCGCATCCTATAGCTTGCCAATGATCGTCCACAGAACTTCTTGCAATGAGTGACAGTCCTACACTGACAAGCGGCCCAGCTTTTTTAAAACAAGACTTTTTTCAATCGTGGTGAGGATGGGCTTGATCAGCGAGGGCTTGAGCAACCCGGCCTCCTGCCAGTCTTCCACCACGGTTTCTCCCGTTTTGCCGAGATGGCGCATCTGGCTCGTAACAGCCATGAGAATTATATCGGGCCGGTCACTGTTGTAGACATCGGAACTGACAACGACTGCCGGACGTTTCTTACTGGTTGCCTGGTCCGTGAAGGGAAACGGGACAAGGATAATGTCGCCGAAATTATAGGTTGTCATATTCGGCATCGTCCGGATTATCCCATACTTTTTGGAAGGATTTTTCCGAAAGCTTGGTGGCTGCCGCAGTCAAATGCATGTTGTCGTCACGGTGCCGCAGAAACTCGACAAAATCTTCGACCACCGCGATTTTCTCCGGTGGCAGTTTTTGTATCTTGTCAAATAGTTCTTGTGGTTGCATAGTCTCTCCCCTTACTTGGCGGGTTCCCGGTGTCTGCGCCAGGTGCTGTCCGGGTCAAAATCGGTCATTGCCGCCGCCTCCGCCGTCTTCTCGCCCAGGTCTTTTTCATAGATCACCCCTTCCTGGTTGACGATGAAGGTCATGATGCCCGAGACCCCGTACTTGGCGGGATAGGCGACCAGGGCGAAGCCGAGGACCATTTTGCCATTGGCCACATAGTCAAAGGGGCCGCCGGTGGCATGGCCGCCCTGGGCCTTGAGGATTTTGAAATAATAGCCGTGAAAGGGTTCCGTCGGAACCTCAGCCAGGCCGCTCGTGTACCCTTCCTCCGTGGCCTTGGCGATCAGCGGGCCGAAAGGACTTTCCTCCTCGCCCTCCGCCGTCGGCCAATAGAGGCCGTCTTTCTTGCCCTCGCTGCTGGTAAACTTCTGGGCGAACTCAGCGCCTTCGCCATTGCGCTTCGTGCAGGCATACTCACGCTGGGCCTCGGTATAGGCGTGCATCACTTCGATGGTATGCAGCTCGTTTCTGCCGATCCGCCGGTTGAGGATTTCCTCCTTGCCCGCTTGGGTGTCGAAGAGCCAGGCCGTGCCTTGCCGGACAAGGGGGATTGGGAATGGATAATCCTTGCCTCCGACCAGGAGCACGGCGCGGTCTTTCCTCTCCTGCGTGATGCTGTTTTTCTCCTCATAAGACTTGAGGAAGCGCGCCCTGCCGTTCTGGTCCGCGACCTCGTCGCCGGAGGAGATGAGGTCCTCCGAGCCTGACCCCAGGATGGCAAGCAGCGCGGCATCGTTATTGTCCCGCACCGCGGCGACCAGGGCGTCGACCGCCTGTTGCGGCGAGGCGAAACTCTTCTGGCCCGCCGGTTCCTCGGCCATGGCGGCCGAGACGGTCAGGAGCATCAGCGCGATGAGTATTGCCATTGGACCGGGGAACATCCCCCACATCCGGGGTTCATATGTTTTCCGCACCATTTTTTGGGTCCCTCTCTGTCTGAATGGAATCATGGCCAAGTTCTCCGGTTCAGCGTCTGAAGCGGCTTCGGTCGTCGCCGCCGCCCCGGTCGTAACGGCCGCCCGAACCGCCGTCGCTCATACGGCTCTTGCCACGGGAGTCGGTGCTCCCGCCTTGCCGGCTGGACTGGCCGCGCTCGCTGGACTGGCGTTCTCCCCTGCCGTTGTCGACCCGGTTGAAGATATTGTCACGGCTTTGCTCAGGCGCCCTCTGCCTCTGCTCGGCTTTGCCGCTGTCAACCCGTGCCGGCGGCCGCCTTTCCTGCTCGACCTGTTGCCGCTGCTGCCGGTCGCGCTCAGGCTGTTCACGTCTCTGCTTTTCCGGTTCGACCCGCTGTTGTTCCCGGCGCTCGCGTTCAGGCTGTTCACGTCTCTGCTTTTCGGGTTCGACCCGTTGTTGTTCCCGACGGTCACGGTCAGGCTGTCCACGCTCCTGCTTTTCCGGTTCGACCCGTTGTTGTTCCCGGCGCTCGCGCTCAGGCTGTTCACGCCTCTGCTTTTCGCGTTCGACCTGCTGCCGCTCCTGCCGGTCGCGCTCAGGCTGTTTGCGCCTCTGCTTTTCGGGTTTGACCTGTTGCCGTTCCTTCCGGTCGCGTTCAAGCCCGGTGCGGTCACCCCCTTGTCTCTCCCGGTCAATCCCGGACCGGTCGCCGTCGCGGCGGTCCCTGTCCCGATCCGGCCTGCTTCCTTCGGGAAAACCGCGGGTGTCGGGCCTGTACTCCCTGGAGCGGTAGCGGTGCTGGCCATATCTCTGGGCGGTGTGCTTGTCGCGGTAAGCGACCCCGCGCCGGTGGTGGGGAACATGATTCCAGCGGCCGGGCTTTTTTACCCACCGCTCATGTCTGACGAAGCGCGGCCGATTGTGCACATGGTAGTAAATAGAGCGGTGATGCCAATCGAAATAGGCCCAGTTGCCGAAGGAAAAGCCGAAGTAAAAGCCGGGCCAGAAAGAGATGCCGAGTCCGAGGTTTACCCCCGGAGGCCCCCAGTAATAGGGCCGGTAGTCGGGATACCACCATGGGCCATAGATGATGTAGGGATCATAATATGGCACGTAGACAACCCGGGGGTTCGCCGGTTCGATGATGATCGTCTCTTTTTCGACAATGACCTTCTGCTCGGCGGTGGTGTTGAGGTTGCCCTGTTGCCTGGCTCTGGCCCGCAATTCCTGGACCATGGCCATGACCTCGGTCTCCTGGGCGAGAAAGGCGTTGCCGATGTTGGTGGTCTCGGAGATCCGTTCACTCATCAGGGTCAGGATTGACGGGAAATGGCAGACGGCCTTGACGCTGGGGTCCCAGTCCTGGTCCAGCAGCGCCGTATCCAGGGCTTCGTTCTGGAGCGCCGGGTTTTGCTTACGCCAGCGGTCGGCCTCGATCACTTCAATGGGATAGGTTGAGGCCATCAGGATCTGGGACAGGAGCGCGTCGGGATAGAGGGCGATGGGCGCCAGCATCTGGGCGAGTTCCTGTTGGCTGTATTTTATGTCCGGCTCGGGGGGATCGGTGTCCTGGGCCTGGGCCTGGGATAGCGGCAGGGTAGGACAAAAGACAAGGAAAGAAATGATGAGCAAGCCGAGGAACGGACGGAAAATAGTGGCTGCCTTCATGGTGCCTCCTCATACGCCGGCGATGCGCGCCTGTTTCGGTGGCGGCAGGGAAACCGCTGTTGGGGGCCGGCCGGAAAATGTAGATGGAAATGTTCCGCTTTAGTATATGAGAAAATATCATAGCATGAAATGTTCCCAAAAACAAAAAATACCATCCTCCGGAAAGCGGCGCGTCAACCGGGCAGATCCCGCCCTTTGCGGACGCTTTCTGACCGGTTTTTTTCATTTTCCCTTCAGGCCCGAGAAATACTTAGGGGCCGTTATAAAATAACCAGTACAGATTTGATATCACCTATACGGCCCCTTATGCCGTTGCCACGCATGGTGTGTTACAGTAATTTATTGACAACGGCTTAGTTGCTCAATATGCGGTATTCTTTCCCGTCGTCATCCTGATCAGCCTCTCCGAGCAGACCTTCGCAGGCACAATCTTCCATGGGGCACAACGCGAGGCATGCGTCGCGAATTTCTGCTCCGTCCACCTCGGCTACCCACTGGCCGAAGTCTGTTTCGTATGTGGTTTTGGCATGCACTTCTGCTCTCGTGCCGTGAATATCGTTTTTAATTATCAATGTTTTCATGGTTTTTCACCTTGTTGCTTTATGTTTACCCGCTCTTCCACTTGATTATAAAATAGGCCTGGTGCGAACAGTTGTTAATAGCACAATGAAAAAAAATATGAACCTGCATGGTGGAAGTGGGGCGTGCTTGGCTTATAAATTTTTTGCACATGTCGCTGCACCGGGCCGGTACGGCCTCAACCGGGCATAGCGGTGGGCGAAAAACGATTCAAAGTGGCGGGAAGCTTGACGGAGGGCAGCGGCGCCGAGGTGGGCCTGCCCCGCCATGACGGGGCGCTGATTGGTGACTTATAGCGCTGTACCTCATTGCCAGGGGCACGGTGCAACAGCTGCCAAGAAAACTCTCCTGTTTGGAAGGCATCCATGTTGACGCATACCCAGCACCGCCTACCGCAAAAATTCTTTCAAGACAGCTTGATGGCAACGTTTTGCTTCTGTTGCGGAAAATATTTGGCCTCGTGGTTCTTGACCGGTAATTGAGTATGTCCCCAGAATTGTCTGTCCCCAGAATTGTCCAGAATTCGTGCCCAGAATTCCGTGTAGGCTGTTTGCCAAAGTCGAAAAAAGCCGTCATTCCGGCAGGCTTTTAGCCGGAATCCAGATACTAATGGCCTACAGAAAATGGATCCCCGATAAAAGCATTCGGGGATGACAAGCATTTTACACGATGCTCACGCCTGAGCGGTTTCCGGGATTTCTCCTGCCCGCGGATACGTCTCGAAATTCACCTGTAATGAAGGCTCTTGCAAAATGAACTTGTGTGTCATTCCGAACGCAGTGAGGAATCTTTAATTTCCTTTATTTTATTAGATTTCTCCCTTCGGTCGAAATGACAAGGGGCACTCTTTTGCTTATTTTGCAAGAGCCTCATGCCCAAGGATGAGGGGCATGCGAAGTTATCCGGAAACTGGTTATTCCCTCATCTCGGATGATATACGGAAAAGCAATATTTTTTTAAAATTGGCTTGTCAGGGAAAATATATTGGAGTATGCAGAGGATAACGTTCATTTGTAGTCAAGTGGGCGATGCTTCCGGCTATGCGGGTACATATGGGGCACCCTTCAATTTGGGGTGATATACAGATCTGTAGAATAACTTGTTGGGCGTACAGCGCATGATCTACTGTTCATTCATCGGGCAAAAAGATTTTGACATGAAAGTCATAAAAATTGTGCTGGGGGCTCTCCTATTCCTGCACTCGTTCAAAGTAGGCGCTCTTGATTGGCAGGACAGCCCACAAGTGGACCATCTGTTTCGCAGTGCAGGCGTAACGGGCACATTTGTCCTTTATGACGTAACACAACACCAATTGATTGGTTACAACCGTGAGCGAGCCTACACGCCGTTCATTCCAGCTTCCACTTTTAAGGTTGCCAACACCCTCATAGGATTGTCTGTCGGCGCGGTAAAGAGCATTGATGAAACTCTGCCTTATGGCGGGAAACCTCAACCCGTCAAGGCATGGGAAAAAGACATGAGCCTGCGTGAGGCCATCGCCCTCTCTAACGTGGCCATCTACCAGGAACTCGCCAGACGTATCGGGCTTGAGCGCATGCGCGATTCCTTGGTCACGATGAGCTACGGAAATGCGGAAATAGGGATGATTGTTGATCGGTTTTGGCTGGTCGGCCCTTTGAAAATAAGCGCAGTGGAACAAACAGAGTTTCTCGCCAGCTTGGCTGAAGGAACATTGCCATTCCCAAAAACACAACAAGAAGAGGTGCAGGAATCTATCAGGCTGGAACAGCAGGATAACTGGACGCTTTATGGCAAGACCGGTTGGGAGAACTTTCCGAATCCGGGAGTAGGCTGGTGGGTCGGCTGGGTAAAGCAGGGCGGCCATGTATATGCCTTCGCGTTGAATATTGATATGCGGGAGGCAGCCGATGCTGTTAAACGTATCGAGCTGGGCAAAGCCAGCCTCAAAGCGCTCGGTGTAATATGAACTGCCCAACCAATCATTCCACCGGACCTGCGCAAAAAGCCGCGCAGTCCGGTGAATTCAAACGTTATATTAGACTGATCGTATTAATCAAAAGGCCACCAATTACATGAGCAAGAACAGCCAAAATCGCAGATTAAATAAGAAAAAACTGAAAGCATCAAAGCTCAAACAAAAGGAAGAAATTATCAAATCTCGATACGGAAGGATTGGTGAAATTTATTGTGATGAATCAGGAAATACCGGCACAAACTTATTGGACTCATCCCAACCAGTATTTGTATTAGGTTCATGTGATTTTACTGAAAGTGAATGTAAAAAGCTCCTCGCCCCTTTGGTGTCGAGAAATGCCGATGAAATAAAGTTTGTTAATCTAAAAAGAAAAGCTTCTGGTCAAGATGCAATAGTAAATATATTCAAAAATCGGCTAGTTACACCTCGGCGATTAATGTTTTCTGTAATGCATAAAAAATTTGTCACTGTAACAAAAATTGTAGATGACTTGATAGAAAACACATTGAGCAGAGAAGGTTTTGATCTATACCAAGGTGCCCGGAATGTAGGTTTGTCAAATCTATTGTTTGCAGTTATCCCATCATTCTGTGGCCAAGTCGAATTTGACACCTTACTTGAACGTTTCATGGCAATGACCAAGAAAAGAGACAATGAAAGCATAGAAAGTTTTTATGCTCAAATTGAACAACTAAATAAAATATCTGTAGAAAAAGGACACAATCTAACTGAGGAAATAACTCTATTATTATCAACAAAAAAATATGTTCATGACATATTCAAAACGTTACCTAAAGATAGCAACAATCCAGCTGTACCTGCACTTTTCGCTTTGTCGTATTATTGGGGAAGACTTTATACTAAAGGAATAAATATCAAGCATGACAATTCAACGCCAGTGGAACAGCAGAAACAACTTTTGGCCCATTTCAGTGACATGAGCCAACAAAAAGTTAAATTTGGTTATGGTATTAGAGAATTTGAATTGCCGCTTAAGGTAAGAAAAATTGATTTTTTGGATTCAAAAGATAACTATCGACTTCAGTTAGTTGACGTTTTTACAAGCTGCTTCGCATACTGGCTTAAACATAAAATTGAAGATGATAGCACTGATACATTTTATAAAAAGTTAGAGAATATCCCCTTCGAGCAATATCTAAAAAACAATGTTTGGCCCTCACTAGATGTAACTCCTGAGTCACTTGGTGCTGATCCTTTTGAAATCAAAGAAAACCCTGCGGATGTTACTGCCAGTTTTTTACACCGGGCAGAAGCAAAGAGTGAATAATTAACTGAAAATATAACCAGCCCATAAAGGGATAAAGGAAAGGGATAAAGGGATAAAGGGATAAAGATAAAGGGATAAAGATAAAGGGATAAAGATAAGGGAATGGGGTCGGGCCACGCTAACTATTTAAAAGCAAAAGCAATAAGTATCAATTTGTACCCATATTTCAGTTTATAATGGCGATTTTGATGTCGAAAATACAAATATAATATAGATGATTCTATTGGCGTAATGGCAAGGGCAAAGAGGCATTATCTTCCAGGACAAATATGGCATCTTACTCACCGATGCCATAAAAGAGAATTCCTGCTCAAGCTAGTGATGGACACAGGCGGAAGTGGGTTCAATGGCTATTTGAGGCAAAAAAACGGTATGGGTTGGTGATACTGAATTATGCGGTGACCTCGAATCATGTCCATTTGCTCGTCCTGGATGAAAAGGGAAGAGACGTCATCCCTCAATCAATCAAGTTAGTGGCAGGAAGGACTGGGCAAGAATACAATTTGAGAAAAAACCGGAAAGGAGCTTTCTGGGAAGACCGTTATCACGCAACAGCTGTAGAATCTGAACAGCACCTGCTCAGGTGTCTTGTATGCATTGACTTGAATATGGTGCGTGCCGGCGTAGTCTCTCATCCGTCAGAATGGCCTTTCGGTGGTTATGGAGAAATTCAGGAGCCACGCCGAAAATCTGTGTTGATAGCATATCAAAAGCTTGCTGGCCTGGCAGGTTTTGCAACGTATGATGCTTTTCGGAAAACGCACAAAGAGTTGATAGACGAAGCCCTGACGCATGCGGGCACCTTCCGTCAAAGACAAAGTCAATGGACTGAGAGCATAGCGGTGGGGAGTAGAAGTTTTACCGAGATGATCAAAGAGAAATTGGGAATATTAGCCAAAGGACGCAAAATTCTTGAAAACGAGGCAGGATTTCAACTTCGGGAAAGCATGGGAACCTATATTGCCAATTTTGATGGCAAAAAAGACGATATAGGGGCTCAAAACGCCTATTATTGGGATCTTAATTATTGATTTCCAAATAGTTACCGTGGCCCGACCCCAGCGGGCCAGCGGGCAGCGGGCAGCGGGCCAGCAGCGCTTCCCAGCGGCCCAGCGGCCCAGCGGCCACCCAGCAGGGATCTGTGAGGGGGCGGTCGGGTAACTGGCCGTCCTACCTCGATGCTCCCTTAAACTTACTTGCAAAATCTATATTTCTGATGCATATTAATATGCATAATTAGTGCATATATAGAGGGGGTGCGAAAATGAGAACAACGTTAAATATTGAAGACGCTCTTGTTGAAAGAGCATCAAAACTTACAGGAATAAACGAAAAAACAGCACTTATCCGCAAGGGGCTTGAAGCCCTGATTAGTCTCGAGAGTAGCAAGCGTTTGGCTGCACTTGGGGGAAGCGAGAAAAAGATCCGGATGCCAAGGCGACGAAGATCGGAGCTATAAAGTGATTCTTGCCGACACAAATGTTTGGATCAAACATTTCAGAGAATCTGATGCCGAACTTATTTCTCAATTGAATATTGGTTTTGTTGCATGCCATCCGTTTATTATCGGAGAATTAGCCTGTGGCAACTTAGGCAACCGAGCAGAAATTTTGATGCTTCTCCAGGCGCTTCCTTCGTCACCTGTTGTTGAGATAACAGAAATTTTGGAATTTATCGAAAATTACTCACTAATGGGGCACGGCCTTGGATACGTAGATATCCATTTATTAGCTTCTGCAATTATAGGAAATGTGGTTCTTTGGACTTTTGATCGACGTCTCCATGAAGCAGCGGCAGAATTGGGCGTCTCATATTCAAGGAGCTAACCATGTTATTGCCCGAGGCATTGAACGCCGGAAAATCTTTCGGTCCAGTGTCCAGAAAGGACTGCCTGGATTTTTTGCGCAGGCTGTCAATGAATCAGCTTCATTGGCCGCGCCCGCTGAAGATTAGTGTTAGTCGCCGAATAAGATCAAAGCATTGACTTTATCTGTAGCTGTGGTATTCTAAGATCAAAACAATGATCTTAGGTGAATAAGATGAAAAAAGTGCCATCAGAACAAGTAATTAAACGCCTCAAAATCGAAAACCCCTGGTGGGAAATACAGAAAATTCCCAAAGCATATCTTTCTTTTAGACCACGAGCTTATCTCGGTCTGTTTTATCCGTTGGTGCATACAAAAAAAATTCGTAGAGCAACTGTCCTGATGGGGCCAAGGCGAGTCGGAAAGACAGTAATGCTTCACCACACTATTCAAAACCTTATTGATGGTGGCTGTGAACCCAAAAAAATAGGATATTTCTCTGTCGATCACCCTATCTATAATGGTTTAGGGCTGGAGGAATTACTGGAACTTTTTTCCGAGGCAACAGGAACCAATTTCAACGAGGAAGAGTGTTATATTTTTTTTGACGAAATACAATACCTTAAGAATTGGGAAAATCACCTTAAAGTTCTCGTGGATCGACTGCCAAACTTAAAATGCACTGTCTCCGGGTCAGCCGCCGCAGCACTGCGCTTAAAAAGCGCCGAGTCAGGCGCTGGAAGATTTACAGATTTTTTGTTACCGCCATTAACATTCCATGAGTATCTTGAATTGTTAGGGAAAAATCATCTTGTAACACCTCCCGAGATAGAAGATGGTTTTTTTTCATCTGAAAATATTGACGCCCTAAATGAAAGCTTCATTCATTATCTTAACTATGGGGGCTACCCAGAGGTTATTTTTTCGGAAATAATTCAAGCAGACCCTGGTCGCTTTATCAAAAACGATATTATCGACAAAGTCCTTCTGAGGGATTTGCCTGGCTTGTACGGTATTCAGGACATACAGGAATTGAATTACCTGTTTACGACACTGGCGTTTAATTCATCAAACGAAGTATCATTGGAGGAATTGTCTAAATGGTCAGGGGTAGCCAAAAATACAATCAAAAAATACATAGAGTATTTGGAGGCAGCATTCCTTATTAGAACTGTGCACAGAATCGACAGAACCGCAAAGCGCTTCAAGCGTGCTAATTTTTTTAAAGTTTATTTGACTAACCCATCTATTAGAAGTGCTTTGTTTTCACCTATTACAAGTTCTGATGACGCAATAGGTCCACTTTCCGAAACTGCAATCTTTTCTCAATGGTTTCATTCTGACACCCCACTTTATTACGCAAGGTGGAAAAACGGAGAGGTCGATATTGTTCTTTTAAATGAAAGGCTTAAGGCGATGTGGGCTATAGAAGTTAAGTGGACCGATCGTTTTTTTCACAAACCTCAAGATCTTAAGAGTCTAATTCAATTTTGCCACTCAAATAATATAAATGATGCTGCCGTAACCACTTTAACAAAATCAGGGAAATTGACCTTTGATAATATTCATTTCGACTTTATCCCCACAAGTATTTATTGCTATACCGTTGGATATAATATCGTAAAAGGAAAACAAAATATTAGAGAAGGGCTAACCAGCGTGTCAACCTGACCGCAAGAAGCGCGGCGGCGCTGACGCGGCAAATCCGGTGGGCGGGGCAGGTTACCCTTTATAGGTTTTTTCTTGTCACTCCTCAGCCGGCCCGCCCCGACGGGTTGCATTCTGGGCGATTGCCTCATTGATCATGCGCACCAGTTCGTTGATCTCCACCGGTTTCATGAGGTAATCAAACAGGCCGCGGTGCATGCCCTCGATGCCGTCGGAGGTCGAGCCGTGGGAGGTGGCGATGATGACCTGGATGGATGGGTCATGCGCTTTGATCAGATTAAGGGCTTCGAGCCCATTCACCCCGGGCATTTTCAGGTCCAGAATTACGACCTCGGGCCTCCAGCCTGATTTTATCAGGGCCATGGCCTCATTGGCGTCACCCGCTGATTTGGCGTGAAAGCCGCGCAGTTCGAGACATTCGACAACCGTCTCGGCAAAATCCAGCTCATCATCAACAATAAGTACCTTGTGTTCGCTTGTCGCCGTCATTTTTTCACCAGGGGTTTAGTGGGAAAGGTGAGGATGAAGGTGGCGCCGCTTCCGACCTCGCTCTCGACCTGGATCTCTCCCTGTAGTTTTTTGACAATCCCGTAAGTGATGGAGAGCCCCAGGCCGGTTCCCTGTTTGTTTTCACCGGTCTTGGTGGTGAAGAAGGGTTCGAATATTTTATTGCGCACCTCGGGGGGCATGCCGGGGCCGTTATCGGAAATGGCGATCTGGATGGAGCCGCTGTCGTTTTGCCGGGTGGTGATCAGGATGTTGCCGTTTTTGCCCGCCGCATCGATGGCGTTATTGGTGATGTTAAGCAGGATCTGCTGGAGCTGGCCCTGGTCGCTGGTTATGGAGGGCAAGTCCGCCTGCAGGTCCTGCACAATCGCGATATTTTGGTACAGGGCCTCTTTTTCAAGAAAACTCAAGACCTCGCCAATCACCTCATTGACCTGGACCGGCTCTTGTCTGACCTCCATCCGCCGGGCAAAGCTGAGCAGCCGGTGGGTGATTTTCTGGCTCCTGTTCACCGCGTTATTCACTGACTCAAGCTGGTTCATGAATTTATCCCGTTTGGCGAAGGTTGTTTCGTGTTCCAGCAGGTCTTGCATCAGCTGGGCTTTGGCTCCGATAATGGCCAGGGGGTTGTTGATCTCATGGGCCACCCCGGCGGCCAGCCTGCCGATGGAGGCCAGCCGGTCGGAATGTTCGGTCTGGGCGATCACGGCTTCGCGGAGTTCATCCGAGTTGCGGATCGAGGCAGCCACAAAGCCTGCGATGCGGTACACGGAAAAGATAATAATAACCGCGCAGACGCAGAAGGTGATGAGCAGCTGCTGTTTGAATTTCCGCCATGATAACTTGTCGCCGTACTGCTGCTGCTCAAGCACCAGAATCCACGGCGTATCCTTGATGGCGGTGTAAGTGCGGATAACATTCTTGCTGCCGCGCTGATCGTGCATGAGCACAACCCCTGTCGGCAGGCCGATGTCGGGCAGGGACATCTTGTCATTGACCTTGCCGTAGAAGTTGGATCTGCTCTGCAGCACGCCTTCCTGGCTGACCAGGAAGGCGTCGCTTGCTATTTCCGAGTTGACCGTGGCGATAAAGCGGTCCAGGGTCTCCGTGTCGACGCTGGCCCGCAGAACCCAATTCCCCTCGCTGCTGTCAGCCATTTTTCTGCTTACGGCCACGACAAAATGGGGGAAATTGCGAAACCCCATGAATACCTCGCTGATATAGCTCTTCTGGGCCAGGGTTTTATTATACCAGAAACTGTCGCGGTAATTTTTCCCCGCCAGGTTAAAGGCGCCGGAATAGGCGCGCTGCACTCCATCGGGACCGATGACGCTCAGGTCGACAATACCGCGATTCTCCTGTTTGAGTTTTTCAAAAACCCCATCCAGCATTTTCTGGTCAATCAGTTCCTGGAAGGTGTAGGCCTCGGAAATAACGGAAATGGAGAGGCGCAGCTTCTCCAGGAAGGTTTCGATGTTCTGCTGGGCGCCCATGGTGCTCCAGGTCGCGGCATTGTTGGTGTCCTCCTTGAGCAGCTGCCGGTACTGATAAAAGCTCAGTCCTGCCGTAACCAGCACCGGGGTCATGGCCACAAAAAACATGATCAGCCGCAATCCCCGGCGCAGGCAGTGGTAGCGCTCCCGGGCCGGAAGATTTAAGTCGTTGATGTTGCAGGGGAAGGCGTATTTTTTAAAGGGGTTGGTGGAACACGATACGGGCTTCATGGGTTTTTTCCTGGGGTGGGGATCGCGGGAAAACCGACGATCTCCCCTGACTTTAATATGCCTTTGCACGCCTTCTGCAGCGCAAGTTCCGCGGGGGCGATCACTCTGTCAATTACCTTGATTTTTTTCCACAGCAGATATTGATAATGGGTGTCCTCGATACCGCCGCATACCACGGCATTGATGTTTTCCTTCAGGATGAGGCTGCACAGTTCATCGGCCGAAGGTTCGGGCAGGACAAAGGTCTTGAATTTGTCAGCCATGCGGCCATCCTCGGCCTCGGCGATGAGGACCTTGGTGGTGAGATCAAAGCGCGGGGCAATATTATTTTCCAGCAGGGTCAGCAGGATCTTCATGCGCCACTCCTCATTCGAGCCCGTAGAATTTTAGTTTCCGCAGCAGCTTGCTCCGCCACCAGCCGAGCAGTAGGGCCGCCTGGGTCCGGTTGCCGTTTGTTTTGACCAGGGCGTCAAAAATATTCTGTTTTTCAAATTCGGACCAGCTGGGCACATCCTGTTTATTTTTAGTTTTGCTGTCTGGGAGAGCGGTCGAATCCGCGGTGTTGCGAGCCTGGGATTTTGTTGCCGGCTGGGGGTTGGCCGGCGGGGTTTCGGCGGCGGCATGCACATAGGCGGGAAGGTGCGGGAGTTTCACCGTCCGGTCCTGGCAGATATTGACGGCATATTCGATGATGTTGCGCAGTTCCCGGACATTGCCGGGGTAATGGTAGCGGCAGAGGCATTCTTCCGCCGCCTGGTCGAAACCGCTGATGTTTTTGTCCAGCGTTTTGCTGAGGACGTGCAAGAAATGTTCAATGAGCAGCTTGATGTCGTCCCCGCGCTCCCTCAGGGCCGGCATGTGGGCGCGCAGCACGTTCAGGCGGAAGAAAAGATCTTCGCGGAACTTTCCTTCCCGGACCAGTTGCGGCAGGTCCCGGTGCGTGCCGGTGATGAGGCGGACATCGACCTTAACTTTTTTTGAGCCGCCCACCGGAAAAAATTCCCGGTCGTCCAGCACCGTCAGGAGTTTGACCTGCAGGGGCAGGGGCAGGTCGCCGATTTCGGTAAGAAAGATGGTGCCCCCTGGGCCAGCCGGAACATGCCCTGCTTGTCCGTGTGGGCGCCGGTGAACGCGCCCCGGACGTGGCCGAAAAGTTCCGATTCGAGCAGGGTTTCGGGCAGGGCGCCGCAGTTGACCTTGATAAAGGGCGCTTTGGCGCGTTTGGAGGCCTTGTGGATGGATTCGGCGAGCAGATCCTTGCCGGTGCCGGTCTCCCCGGTAATAAGCAGGGTTGTGTCGGAGTGGGACAGCACGGGCAGCAGGTCAAAAAGTTCCTGCATGGCCTGGCTGCAGCCGATAAGTCCCAGGCTGGCCGGGCCGCCGTCATCCCGTTGATTTAAGGCGCGTTGCAGGGATATGTCTTCGAGGACAAAGAGAAAGCCTTCCAGGTTGCCGGCGGTATTGTGCAGTGGAGAAACGGTAATCCGGGCCGGGATGATCTTGCGGTTGACATTGATGATATTCCCTTCTCTGTCAATCCTCTCGTCTCCGGCCAGAATTTCCTGGAAAAAACGGGAGGATACGCCAAGATTGCTGCGAACCACCTGGTCGATCAGCTGCCCGCGCGCGTTTTCCCCGTCGTAACCGGTCAGGGCCTCAAGAAAGTGATTGATGGCGGCAATCACTCCATCTCTGTCTACCAGGGCAATGCCATGGGGGATGCCGTTTATGATTTCCTCCAGGCAGGCTCTGTCCAGCATTGCTGATAATCGGTCCATGCTCCTTCCGCGCCGTCGCCCCTTTTCGGGAGGGGTGGTTGACTGGAACTGTTACCGTAAATCGATCTGTATTGTCCTATTTTGATCATTACCATCTCTGCTGTCTCTTGTCAATACCTATTGTGGCGGCCGGATTGGCAGGGTTTCCGGGTTTGGCGGTCCGGTCCGGGCGGCGGCGCATGCAGTTCAGTGATCCGTTTTGTACTGTATTGACCTGTTCCGTTTTGTCCTCCTGGCTGTCCTGGCGGGGGTGTTTTGTGTAAATATTTGTTTTACAAGCATAAATTTACTATGGCACGCCCCTTGCTCTTATAGAGGTTGAACAAATGCTCATCAAGAAAAACAAATAAGGAGTCTGCCATGAAAAGAAACGCAACGGAATACAAAAGCTGGACGAACGCCATAACCTTTGCGGAAGCCGGAGAATGGGAAACGGCGCGGGAAATGATTCCCCAGGAAATGGCAAACCGAAAAGTATCCTGGTTTTTCAGAATGGCCGCGGCCGTGGCCTTTGCTGAAAGCGGCATGCAGGATGAGGCCGTGCGCATGAGCGAGACGGATTCTTATGTTTCTCCCGCCTCCCGGCGGAAAGGAGACTTTCTGGATACCGTCGGGCTTTCAGGGATACGGATGACCTATGGCGTGGTGGCGGTTGAGCTGAGTCGATAACCGCGCCTGATACGATGAATGATCGTGCGCGGAAATTGATTGAGCAATGGCTACCGCTAGACGGAAAGAGATGAATTCCATCGTCTTTATCGAGTCCCAGGACGAAGGATTTGCCGAAATACTCTGCAGAACGCTCATCAGCCATGGGATCCCGGCTCAATGCGGGGAGGACGGCAAGGGGATTCTGGCCAGTCTGGCCGAGCAGGCGATCGATGTGGTGCTGCTTGATGTCCGCCAGCAATATGAAAAGGTTCTTGCCGTCTTGCGGAGCATCAAGGATGGCTTTCCCGAGGTGGAGGTTTTAATCATCAACCGGCCCTACAATATCTGGATTGCCGTGGAGGGCATGCGGGCAGGGGCCTCGGATGAAATTACCGTCCCCCTTGATACCGATATCCTCAGGGCAAAGGTAACCGAGGCGCGGCTGCGGGCGGGGAAATTGCGGAAAAAGAAAAAAAAGTCGCTGCTGCAGAGATTCAGCAACGCCATGTCCGCCGCCACTTTTGCCCAGGCGGGTGATTTTGACACGGCCCTTGAGATGCTCAATGACGGCGGGACCGGGACTGAAAAAGATGCCGGGAAAACATGAGCGTATCCGAGGGGTATGCATGGGATGCAGGCAAGGGCGATAAACCATTGATTATTTGATTACAAGGAGAAGTCCATGGGTGACATCAGGATATTACTTGTTGATGACGAGGAAGATTTTATCAGTACCATTTCAGAGCTGCTCGACCTGAGAAATCTGGCAAGCGAAACAGCCTTCAATGGTGAACAGGCCATCGGCTATGTGGGTGAAAAGGAGCCGGATGTCATGGTGCTTGACCTGAAAATGCCGGGCATTGACGGCATGGAGGTTCTGCGCCAGGTCCGCAAGCTGTATCCGAACATTCAGGTCATCATTCATACCGGTCACGGCAACGATCTCGACGAGGCGGAGGCCAGGAGTCTCGGTGTTTTTGATTATCTGAAAAAACCCGTTGATATCGAACTGCTTGTCGAACGGATCAAGGCCGCCTACCGGGCCTCCCATGCCTCGGCGGACGCCATGTCGGCCGTTACCTTCGCCGAGGAGGGTGATTTTGAAACGGCCCGGATGATGGCCAAATAGATCCCGTTCCGCTTCACGGAGCCGGATCCGCTGAAATTAATCTGCCTTGGCTGAATCGGACAACAACACAGGGACTGAAACACCGTGAAGATGTATATGGCGACCATCCCTGCCGAGATGATGGAGCAAAAGCCCCGCTCGGCCTACTATGCGGGACAGAAAAGACTTTTTGTCATCGTCATTATCATTGTTGCCGTTCTGCCTCTGGTTTTCATCAACTGGAAGGTTTCACGCCTCTATCAGACGTCAATGATGAACAAGATGGATGTCGATCTTTCCGGTTTTACCCAGAGCAGAAAGGAGATGATTGACCTCTTTCTGGCCAGTCAGGAAAATATGCTCGCAAGCTTCACGGAGTTTTACGATCTGGCCTGGCTCGGCAAGAAAGAAAATATCGAAAACATTTTCTGCGCTGTCAACAGGAGCGGGGTCATGACGGATATCGGGGTGATTGATGCCGCCGGAAATCATGTGGCATATGTGGGGCCGTTTACCGAGAAGCTGGCGGGGAAAAATTATGCCAGTGCTCCCTGGTTTAGAAAGGTCATGCAGAATGGCAGATACGTCAGTGATGTTTTTACCGGCTATCGCGGCATTCCCCATCTGGTGGTCGCTGTCGCCGATAAGGAAAAATCATGGGTGCTGCGGGCGACGATTAATTCGGAAATGTTTAATGGCCTTGTTTCCAGCGCCAATGTCGGGCCGGACGGCGATGCCTTTATCATTTCCCGCGCCGGCGAGTTCCAGACGCCAAGCAGGCTCGGACACCAAAATATCAGTCCCGGCAATCTCGCCGTTTTGCGGGACATTGGTGCCGGAGGCACGAAAACGCAACGCAGGGGGCAATATCTTTTTTCCGTGGCGCCGCTTAAGGGGGATGACTGGCTGTTGGTCCTCAAGACCGATATCCACTCTTCGCTGGCGGATTTTTACGAAGCAAAAAATATTGGTCTGACCATTATTTTCTGCACGGCATTATTGATCCTGTTCGTCACCCAGCTGCTGATCCGCTCCCTGGTCAACAGGATAGACCATACCGAACAGCAGCGGATGGTTTTGACCAATAAGGTCAGGGAGGTGGAGAAAATGGCGCTCATCGGCCGTCTGGCGGCCAGTGTGGCCCATGAGATCAACAACCCCCTGCAGGTTATCAGCGCCCAGGCCGGCTGGGTTGATGAGCTGCTTGACGACGGCCCGGAGAAGTATGCGGAAAACGAAAGCGAATATCGCCTGGCAGTCAAGAAAATACGGGACCAGGTGAAAAGGGCGGGCAGCATCACCAAGAGACTGCTGAGTTTCTCCCGCATGCAGGAAGGGGCGCCGGCCGCGGTCGACATCAATCATACGGTGGAGGACTCCATTCTGCTGCTGGAGAAAGAGGCGAAGAGCAACAGGATAAACATCACCCGCCAGTACCAGCAGGACCTGCCGGCCGTGAAAACAGACGCATCCCAGCTGCAGCAGGTTTTTTTGAATATTTTAAACAACGCGGTGGATGCCATAGGACAGGATGGCGCCATTGAGGTGAGAACAACCAGGCGGGATGGTGAAATAGTCATCGAATTCGCCGATACCGGACCCGGCATTGCCGAGCATATCATGGAAAATATCTTTAATCCGTTTTTCACCACCAAGGAAAAGGGCAAGGGAACAGGTCTGGGGCTCGCCATTTCCAGCAATATCATGCAGAGGCTGCGCGGTGGCCTGCGGGTCGCCAACCGTCCCCATGGCGGCTGTCTTTTCACCGTGGCCCTGCCGGCCAACGGGCAACCAGCTGTACAGAACCGGCCAGGTGTTAACTGACAAGCTTTAAAACGAAGAGACGACAATGGAAAAAAGACGCATTCTCCTGGTGGACGATGAAAGGGATTTTATTGATTGCCTGGCAAAGCGCTTGCAGCGGCGAGGCATCGATTGCCTGTGCGCATACAGCGGCGCGGAGGCAGTCTGTAAAATATCCGAGGGCGGATTTGACCTGGTTGTCCTGGATATGCTCCTGCCGGACACCAATGGCAACGAGGTGCTTCGTTTCATCAAACAGGCCACTCCCGACATGCCGGTTGTTATTCTCACCGGTCATGCCTCGGCCGCCTGCGGACGCGACAGTCTCGATCTTGGCGCCGTGGAATATCTGCTGAAGCCCATTGAGCTGGAGTCCCTGTATGAAAAACTCTGCTCCCTGCAACCGGGCAGGGAAAGTCATAACAAAGGTAGCCCTTTGTCGGGTATCTAGGCTGGCGGCGGACGGGCAGGGTGCGGCGACACAATACATGTCGGTACCGGCCTGAAGCCTTCATTCTATCGACCTGAGCAGTTACCAGTTTAATCTATTCAATTGAGAAAGGAGAAAAAAATGAGGTTCTTGAGAGAGATTTACGATTTGATGCTTTACGGGGCAAAGGCTTATGCCGATTGGGACCTGACCACATCAAGAAGGATTCTGCATAGCCGGAAGCGTTTGGCCATACTTGGCCTGTTGCTGGTTCCGGTTGTTATCGGAGGAATCGCCTTTGCCGATGACGTGGCAGGCGCGCTGCCAGGCATGCTCGGCGGCAAGACGGCGTATGCGCCGGCATTTTATACCGGCACTATTTTCTTTGCCTCCATCGCCGTCGGCCTGGTGGCGGGACTCATCACCGGTTGTATCGGCGCGGGCGGCGGCTTCATCATTGCTCCCGCCCTGATGAGCGCGGGCGTCAAGGGTATCCTGGCGGTCGGCACCGATCTTTTTCACATCTTCGCCAAGGCCATCATGGGCAGCGTGCTGCATAGAAAACTCGGCAACGTTTCCGTGGCCCTGGCGGGTGTCTTTTTGATCGGTTCGGTGGGCGGCGCCACCCTGGGCGGCTATATCAACCGTACCCTCTATGAGGCAAACCCCGTACTGAGCGACGCCTTTATCACCACCACCTACGTGCTTATGCTTGGCTTTCTCTGTTCCTATGCCCTGTATGACTTTTTCCGCGCCCGGAAGCAGGACGTCAAGGATGCCAAGGCGATAGCAGCCGGCGGCAAAAAGAAAGCAGGCGCCATGACCGGCCTGGCCCAGAGGCTGCAGGCAATCAACCTGCCCCCCATGATCAAATTCGATGAGGGCGTTACCCCCGGCGGCCGCAGAATCTCCTGGCTTTTCCTCGTGCTGAGCGGCGGGCTTGTCGGTCTGGCAGCCGCCATCATGGGCGTGGGCGGCGGCTTTCTCACCTTCCCCATTTTCGTTTATGTGCTCGGCGTTTCGTCCGCCACCACGGTGGGCACCGATATCTTCCAGATCATCTTTACCGCGGGCTACGCGGGTCTGGGTCAGTATGCCATTTACGGTTTTATTTTCTACACCCTGGCCATGGGCATGCTGCTCGGTTCACTGGTCGGCATCCAGGTCGGCTCGCTGGTCACCAAGGTCGTCAGCGGCACCACCATCTGCGGTCTCTATGCCGTGGCCACCTCGGCTGGTTTTATCAACCGGGCCTTTGCCCTGCCCGGCAAGCTTGCCAAGCTCGAATTCATCAGCATGAGCAAGGAGGCCGGCAAGATGCTGGACACCGTGGGGACCTACGTTTTCTTCGCGGTGCTCGGCAGCTTCGCCCTGTGGGTTTTCTGGATCTTTTTCACCAACATCAGGGTTCTGAAGGGTGAAGAAGAGGTATTTGACGAGAAACATATGCACGCAAAGGAGGCAAAGGCATGATTGCACATAAAAAAGAATTTGGCGGAGGGCTGCTGATGATGGCCGGTTTCTGGGCCGTGTTTGCGATCATCATGTCGCCGGTCTTTGCCGGGCAGAATCTGCTTGATTACATGGACAGCCTGTATAATTCCATTTCCAAGAATTCAGCCTATTACATCCCGTCCATGAAAACCAAGGCGGAAAAATTCAATGGCAATGAAATCTCAATCAAAATAAAGTCCGGAGACAAGGCTTCATCGGCGCGGATCGCCAATTTGCTGGCCGCATCAGGGGCCACGGTGCAGGAAGGTGACGGCGAGCTGCGGATGAGCGGTGATCTGGGAACTATTCTTGCCAATGTTCTGGCGGATGCCGATGCCATGTTCGCCAACAACGGCGAGGCGGTGAAAGCCAAATACGGAGCGGATGGCAAGCAGACCCTGTATGACTGGTCCAAGGCCATGGAAGCGATGGAGAAACCGCTCAATAAACAGGAAAAATTCAATGAGTCCAAGATCCTCTACCAGGTGCGGACGAAATCCATTGAGCCGGCTTACAACTATTTCGGCATCCAGGCGCAGAGCATCAAGGAGAAAGCCGTGGTCGTGGTGCTGTCCCTGGTGGGTTATGTTATCTATACCATGTGGTTTGGGTTTTCCATCCTCTTCATGTTTGAAGGGTGGGGACTGAAATTAGAACATTAGGCGCATTAAGCCGTTGTCAATAAATTACTGTCACACACCATGCGTGGCAACGGCATAAGGGGCTGTACAGGCAATGTCACATCTGTAATGGTTCTTTAATAACGGCCCCTAATAATCGGTTTCCGGTGCAAGCCGGAATTTTCTCTCTTCCCTGAGAAAGGGGCCATCCTCTGGCCCCGCAACCCTGGCAGGACCGGAACTCCTCTTCTGGTCCTGCTTTTTTTTTGATGACATGCGGCGTGGTGTTGGTTTAACGTTTAAACGCTCAAACGCTCAAACGCTCAAACGCTTGAACGCTTGAACGCTGGAACGTTGGAACATTGGAACATTGGAACGCTCAAGCGCGCAAATGAAGGTAAACGGAGAGCAGCCGGGGGATCAAGCCCATGAGGCAATTTTTCAAGCAAATCTTCAGTCTGTTTCAACCGGAACCCAAAGCGGACTATGTCCAGTTGCAGAACATCTTCCAGCGCCATTACCGGAGCTTCAGGTCACTGCTCACCGCAAACAACAATGCCCTGGAATTGATGGCCGAGATGGAGGAAACGCTGGGGGCGGGCAAGCCGTTCGGCATGGCCTTTGTCCGCGGCAACTGCACGGCATTATCGGCTAATATCTATAAGATGATCAAACATCTGGTGGAGCTTGCCGATGGTAAATACGCCACTCTGCATCCGGTGTTTCAGGAGATAACAGGCCAGCTGGAAAACGTGCTCAGGAAGCGGAAAGACGACTCCGGGGGCAAGCACATTCTGACCATGGAGGAGATTGACAGAAACGCCATCGACCAGGCGGGCGAGAAGATGGCCAATTTGGGCGAGATCCGCAACAGAACCGGCCTTGCCACCCCGGACGGCTTTGTCATTACGGCATCCGCCGCCCGGTATTTCATGGAGCAGAGCAAGCTGGATGATGAGATCAACCGGATCCTGCAATCCTTAAATGAGAACAACCTGGAGGAACTCTACACCGCCAGCGCCACAATCCAGAAATTGCTCAGCAGTTCTCCGCTTCCCGAGGATCTGGAAAAAGAGATGACCGATGCTTATCAGCAGATGGCCGGGGGGACGGACAGCAATCCCCTCCTGGTCTCCATGCGCTCCAGCGCCCTTGGCGAAGACGGAACGAGGGTTTCCTTTGCCGGGCAGTATCGCACCCAGCTCAACGTTTACCCCGAATTCCTGGGTCAGACCTATAAAGAGATCCTGGCCGGGAAATACAAAAGCCAGGCCATCGTCTATCGCGAGCAGAGAGGCTACCGTCATCAGGATGTGGTAATGTGCGTCGGCTGCCTCGCCATGGTTGACGCGGTCTGCAGCGGGGTTTCCTACTCAAGGCTGCCTGATAATCCCCATAGCGCGCAGCTCGTCATTTACGCGGTGCGCGGCCTTGGTTCGCATGCGGTGGACGGCAGCGCCCCGTATGACTGCTATCAGGTTTCCCGGCAGCCCGCCCACGATATCGTACTGCGGCAATCCGCGGCGGAAGGCGCTGCGATGGACGAAACGGGCGGGCGCGAACCTTTCATGCTGACCGACCCGCAGATTGTGGAACTGGCCAGGAGCACCGTCCTGCTGGAAAACCATTTCGGCCTGCCCCAGGATATCGAGTGGTCTATTGATAAAAGCGGCAAACTTTTTATCCTCCAGAGCCGGCCGCTGGGTGAAACCGAGCCGGTACAACAGACGGAGCCGGCAGGTGATCAGTCCGGCCCCGCCATCATGACCGGCGGGGTAACCGCAAGCCGCGGCGTGGCCTGCGGCCCTGTGTATTGGGTCAACTCCAGCCTTGACGTGCTGCAGTTTCCCCAGGACGCGGTGCTGGCGGTCAAGGTGCCTTACCCTGACTGGGCGGTTCTGGTCAATCGCGCCGCGGCCATCATCAGTGAAACAGGGCAGGCCGCCACCCATCTTGCCACGGTGGCCCGTGAATTCGGGGTGCCGGCCCTGTTTAATACCGGGGCCGCCTCTGCTGAGCTTGCCAACGGCGCGCTGGTCACCGTTGATGCCACCCGGCGTCGTGTTTATCAGGGACGGATTGAGAGTATCCTGGCCGGGGAAGCACGGAAACCTGATCTGATGAAGGACAGCCCGGTGTATGAAATATTGAAAGAGGCCCTGGCGCATATCGCCCCCCTGAACCTGACGGACCCGGCCTCCCCTTTTTTCAGGGCTTCAGCCTGCAAAACCCTCCATGACATCACCCGGTTCTGTCACGAAAAAGCGGTGAAGGAGATGTTCGAGCTGGGGGGCAGGTATCACTTTGACAACCGGTGCGCCAAGCAGCTCGTGGTCGAGGCCCCTTTCCAGTGGTGGATCATCAATCTTGAGGATGGCTTCAAGGAGGGGGTTGATCCGGGCAGCCGCTATATAAGCCTGAATGACATCCAGTCCGAACCGATGCTCGCCATCTGGCAAGGGATGACGGCCATTCCCTGGGAAGGTCCGCCGCCCGTGGATCTAAAGGGTTTTGGCGCAATTATCTTCCAGTCCACCATGAATCCCCGGCTGGACCCGGCGGTCCGTTCGGGCATGGCGGGGAAAAACTATTTCCTCGTTTCCAGGAAATTCTGCAACTTAAGTGTCCGCCTTGGTTATCATTTTGCCCTGGCGGAGGCGAATCTGAGTGAATTTCTGACCGAGAGCTATATCAGCTTTCAGTTCAAGGGCGGGGCGGCGGACGAGAGACGCCGGCTGCTGCGGGTGTCGCTGCTCTCCGAAATTCTCCGGAAATACGATTTCCGGGTGGAACAGAAGGGGGACGCCGTGACGGCCCGCATAGAAAAGATGCCGGTGGAGTTTCTTGCCGAGCGGCTGAAGGTGCTTGGTTTTTTGCTCATCCATACCCGCCAGATTGACATGGTCATGGGTGATGAGTCGCGCCTGGACCAGTACAGGGAAAAGCTGTATGCTAATCTTGCCGGCATCGTGCCTGGAATAGGTTGAAAATTGATGGCGGCAGACTGTAGGGGTTCAGGGGGTATGTAAAGGGAGGGCGGCAAACCCTTGCCGTCTGCTGTGGGGGAAGATTGTTAACGGTAAGGTGGGGGCAGCCATGGAGGAGAAAATCAAGATTCTGCTGGTCGATGATGAGATCGATTTTCTGGAAGCCAGCCGCAAAAGGCTGGCCAAGCGCGGCTATCTGGTGGAATGCGCGGCGAGCTGCGGTGCGGCCTTGCCGGTGCTGGAAAGGAATTGGCCTGATGTGGTTGTGCTCGATGTCATGCTGCCTGATAAAAACGGCATCCAGTTTCTCAAGGAAATAAAGGGGCAATGGCCGCGGCTTGCCGTGATCCTGCTGTCCGGTCACGCCTCCATGCAGGCCGGGGTCCAGGGCATTGAACATGGCGCCTATGACTATTGCCTGAAGCCGGTTGAGCTGGATGAGCTGATTGAGAAGATTAAGCTGGCCTGCGAAGAGGCGCGCTGAGAAGGGAAAGAGGTTCTTTTCTTGTCCTCATCCGCATCACTCATCCACTTCCTTTATTGTCGGGATCGTGTCATAAATCACTCTGGAAAGGACGGCGAACGCCTCATTTTCAAAGGCTTTGTCATCCATGTAACGAGTAACGATCTTATCGTTCTCGCCCATACGCTGGATCATAAGGTCCTCAATCAATTTCCGCAGTCCCAGCTGAAACTTGTCAAAAGGATTCGCCTGACGAAGCTGGATCACTGCCGGTGTATTGGCGGCTTTTTCCTTGATCTGCTCGAAGAACAGCCGATCCTCCTCGGTAAAGTTGGTCCCGAAACGCTCGTTGAGAATTTGGATGATTTCGGAGAGCGGCGCTTTCTCCTCTTTTGACTTGCCGGTGCCGACGTCTACCGGGCTCTTGATGTATTCCGCTTCGCCTTCCCCTAATTCAAGACTGCCGGAAAATACCCGTTGCAACCGATAGTATTGCAGCTCGACCTCATCGCCCAACTTGACGGGGCCGCCATCTTGTTCCAATGGAAGATGGGGGACCAGGAACCGGCCATAACTGTAAAGCATCTCCAGGTCGGGATCTGTATACGGAATAATCTGGCTGAGAAAAGCATAGACCTTCACGTACCCCTTCAGCTTGTCGCGAAAAAGAGTACGTTGTTCTTCTTCGGCGATGGTTTTGTAACGGTCAACGGCAGGCTGCAAATGACGTTGCAGGTGGGCATGATCAGCCGGGTTCTGTTTGGCCGGGGCTTTGTAAAAAATGCGGGCAAAGGCCTCAACCTCATGCCAATGGTATATCTGCATGGCATCAAGTTCATGCTTGAGCATGTCGAGCTGCGAAGGGTCCGAGGTTTCCTGTAGACTGGTAGCATCGTAATAGGGTTTGAAAGCCTTGTAGATGTCTTCCGCCTCGTTGACGAAATCCAATACAAAAGGTTCTTCCTTGCCCGGAATCATACGGTTGAGGCGCGACAGGGTCTGCACCGCCTGCACCCCGTCCAGCCGCTTGTCCACATACATGGCCATCAATAACGGTTGATCAAAGCCGGTCTGGTATTTGTTGGCGACCAGAAGTACCTGGTAGTCCGGCGAAGCAAATCGCTCCGGCAGTTGTCTTTCGCTGATCGGTTTGCCGTTCACCACATCGGCGTTCATCCCTGGTTCCGTGTATTCCAGCCCAGTCTTCGGGTCTTTGACCGTGCCGCTGAAAGCTACCAGCGGGCGAATATCATTGTAACCATTTTCTTTTATATAACGCTGGAATGACTCCATGTATTTCACAGCCTGCAGGCGTGAAGAGGTTACCACCATGGCCTTGGCCCTGCCGCTCAGATGGCGGAGCACATGGCTGCGGAAGTGTTCGACAATGACTTCGATTTTCTGTTCGATGTTGGTGGGGTGCATCACCAGGAACTTGGCCAGGGCGCGCGCGCCCTTCTTTCTCGGCAGCTTGGGATCGTCCTCCACCGCCTTGACCAGTTTGAAGTAGGTTTTGTAGGTAGTGTAGTTTTTCACCACATCGAGAATGAAACGCTCCTCAATGGCCTGGCGCATGCTGTAAAGGTGGAAGGCTTCGGGCGTGCCGTTTGCTCCCACACGTCCGAACAGTTCCAGTGTCTTGCCTTTTGGGGTAGCGGTATAAGCAAAGAAGCTCAGGTTCGGCTGTTGTCCCCTGGACTGCATCACCTGGTTGAGCCGGTCTTCCCAGTCCGGTTCCTCTTCGGAGTTTTCGGCCGCGGCTTTGGCGCCGAGAATGGCCTTCAATTCCCGGGCGGTTTCTCCGGTCTGCGAGGAGTGGGCTTCGTCCACGATCACCGCGTAACGGCGCTTGGCGATTTCAGCCTCCCAGGCTCTGGCCTGGGCACGTTCTTCCTCTGTTGGGCTGTTCAGTTTATCAGCCCCTGCGGCACGCAGAAGGCCGCGCAAGACAAAAGGAAACTTCTGCAGAGTGGTTACCACGATCTTGGTGCCGTCGATGAGCGCCTCGGCCAGCTGTTTCGAGTCCTGGTCAATGGCCTTTACCACTCCTTGAGCGTGTTCGATCTGATAAATGGCGTCCTGTAACTGCCGGTCAAGGACCTGCCGGTCAGTGATAACGATGACGCAGTCGAAAATCTTCTTGTCGGCATCACTGTGCAGGCTGGCCAGCCGGTGAGAAAGCCAGGAAATTGAGTTGGTCTTGCCGCTGCCCGCCGAGTGCTGGATAAGGTAGTTATGTCCAGGCCCTTCGGTGCGTGCCGCCGTTATCAGTTTCCGGGTGGCAAGCAATTGGTGATACCTTGGAAAGATCATTGCCTCCCGGACAATGATCCGCTGGTCTCCTTTACCGTCGTCAATCTTCACGTCTTTTTTCTCGATAAAAAGAAAATGGCCAAGAACGTCGAGAAAGCTCTCTCGTTCCAGAACTTCCTCCCACAAATAGCCGGTGCGGTATCCGGAAGGGTGCCGCGGATTACCCGCTCCGCACTGGATTTCGTCGGGGTGACTGCCACGGTTGAAGGGGAGAAAATAGGTTTTGGCCCCAGAGAGCCTGGTGGTCATATGGACTTCGTCCGAATCAGCGGCAAAGTGAACCAGGGCGCGTTTTTTGAATTCGAACAGCGGTGCCCGCGGATTGCGATCTTCCTTGTACTGCCTGATTGCCCTCCGCCAGGTTTGACCGGTGCCGGGATTCTTCAGTTCGCAGGTGGCCACCGGCAGCCCGTTCACGGCAAAGACCAGGTCTATGGTGCTGTGATCACCGGGGTGGCAGGGCACCTGGCGGGTGACGGTCAGCCTGTTTTTCTCATACAGCGCCAGCACTTCCTGATTGAGGCCGTGGGCAGGCTTGAAATAGGCCAGCCGAAAAGTCTTGCCGTAGAACTTGAAACCGTGGCGCAACACATGGAGAGATCCCTTAATATCGATCTCCTTCACCAAGGCCGTGGCCAGCATGGCTTCAAGACTCCCGGCATGCAGGTCTCGCATTTCCTCCCATAACCGCAGTTGGGTCTCGGCAATAAAGGCGATCACCACGGTTGGGAAAAAGGCCCTGTCCTTGTCCCACTCCGACACGGAACCTTGCTCCCAGCCCTTGGCCAGCAGCATTTCTTCTACATAGGTTTCAAAGGCTGATTCATTGGTTTGCGCCATCAGTCCGTCTCCTTGGCAGTGGTGTACGCCTGATCAGTACGGTTCGGTTTGTCAGGATAACGCAACTGTAAAAGACCATGCTCAACCATCGGGTTTAAAAAACGTTGACGCAAGCTTTCAGGGTTTCGATTAAGCAGCTTTGAAATTTGGTTTCTGGACAACCAACGACCCCGGCAAAGTTTGAGGAGAATTTTTTCCATCTCTTTTGGGTCTATCCGTTTTCTTTGAATAGCGGGTTTGGCAATATGATGGAGTTCATTATCAACGGTGGAAGAAAACTCACTGATAAATAGGGAGTCGCCATCTTTATGTAGGGAGTCAGACCTCTTATGTAGGGAGTCAGACCTCTTATGTAGGGAGTCAAGATCCTTATGTAGGGAGTGGGGAGGAGCCGGCAACCGGTAACGGGTCCAGCGGCCTTGCCCCTCTTGGGTCAACGCGCCTTTTCCGACAAGGCCCTGGAGCACTCTGGTCATATCGGCGGCATGAGCAGCGGTGATCTGCCGCAAACGGGAGTTGTCAACCGCGCCTTCAATATCCGCTGTGACAAGGGCCTGTATTTCTTGCTGGCTGAAGCGATGAAACTTTCTGCCGAACAAAGCTTCCAGCCGGTGCAAAGACTCTGCCGGGATCAGGCTGATCATGGGCAATACCCACTGCACCCGGTCAGGCTGGACCTGCTCCCGGATTAATGGCGACCGCCAATGCTGCGATTCCCAGCCTCGCCGGATTTTGTCCACCCCGGAACCGGCTTTTTCCGCGGCGCCGAGCAGCATGAACATGATTTGTAGGGATTTATTACGGCATTCACTGACGTTGCCGCGCAACAACTGGTCGAACGAAATCAGCAGGGAACCGGGGTTGGAAAATTCGAAACGATCACTGTATTTTTCTACTATAATGCCGCCCTGACCCTGATAGTCCGCGTGGATCAGGGCGTTCACCAAAGCTTCCCGGATCGCCTCATGTACCACCGCCTCCCCCTTACGGAACAGATCTCTGTCCAATTGAAACTGCAGTTTCAAATCCGCGGCAAGGCGTTGGATGACGCGCAAATAGAACTGAAACAGATTGCCGGCCCAAGTGCCGTCCATTGTCAACCGATCGGTCCAACGAACCAGAGGATCGTCAGACAGCTTTTCGCGATAGTCGATATGGTATTGGGGAAGGGCTTCGCGGATCGCTTCATCTTTTCCGAACATCAGGAGCCCGGCCACGGTCAACCCTTCCTGCCCGCTTTTGCGGTCCCGTCGCCAGCCGCCCAACTTTGCGAGCAGGCCTTTGTCGTCTTCACTCAGCCAGGGATGGGTCGGTTTGTGGGAGGAAAAACGCTGTCGGTATTGCTGCACACTTGTCTGATCAAGGTCGTTCAGGGTGAAGTGTTCGAGTATCCGGCTGTCAGCCGGTTCTTCGGCCCGATCTGACAACATGCGGCTGACTTCCTGTTCGGTGCAGTGATAATCGCCTTCGAAATTGCGGCGATAGGCACCGGTAAGCGGGTTTTTCTCCAGGAAAACAGGCCGTTGATAGCGGCCTGCCTGCGGCACCCGGATGGCCAGGATCACGCCCTGTTCATGCTCCACTTCAGCAACGTCCACATCAACGAGCAGATTGACGCTCACTTTGCCCCGGTTGTTGATCGTGTCCCAGAACGATTTTTTCAGCCGGGCCGGATCAATAACCCCGCTGACCGTGCCGTCATTTTCCACCCCGAGCAGAATGACGCCGCCATGGGTGTTGGCCATGGCGCTGTATGTCTCCCACAGGCTCTTCGGTATTCCGCCCTTGGCTGATTTGAACTCCAGATCATTATTTTCATGCCAGTCAAGTTTTTCCAGGATATCAATAGGGTTGATGGAGTGCTTTCCAGTCATGCGATAGCCTTCCTTATATCTATTTTGCCGGTGACGGCGGCGGTGATCAGGGCGGTGCGGTATTCCTGTAAGCGGGCGATGGCTGCCTCCACCTTTTCGGCGAGTTTGTCAATCTTGGTGGTTTCGCGGTCGAGATAGGTGGCAATGGCGGTTTGTTCCTCTCGCTCGGGCAATAACACGGGTAATCGTCCTACTTTCTCAACAGATATGCGTCGTAATGCTGCTCCAGCCATTTGGAGCAAAACTTCTTGCTGGAGGAGACTATTATTGAGCCAATAATTAAGAAAATGTGTATCCAATTTTGTGTGTTTGGGTGAAATTATTACTAATGAGCTCGCAACAACGAAGTCACGTTTGAAATCAATAACTGCTGTTTTACCTACAGTTCCATCTTTGCTGAATAATACATCCCCGTATATGGGCTTACATCCAGTATGCACAAGATAGTTATACACTCAGTTGAGGTGCGGATACATCCATCAAAATTGATCTGCCCGGCAGTTATATCAACGGTTGACACAAAGGGAAAATCATCACTACTAAGATCGGGTGAAATATGTGCGCCGTCGGTTACACGCTGACATGTTCTTCGCAAACGTTCAGCTCCCCACCCATCTGGCATATCGCCCAGCCATTCAACGCCTGAATCCTTGAAACGGGTGTGGGGTTCGAGGCCGAATTCGGGGGCAACCTCGGCAGGCAGGCCACGGGTGACGGTGCGGGAGATCAGCGCGGTGCGCTTCTCCTTGAGCAGACCGATCAGCGTCCGCTTTTTCGCCACCAGGTTATCAATCTTCCCGGTTGCCTGGTCGAGGAAATCGGCGATAGCGGTTTGTTCTGGAAGGGGAGGGACAGGAATCTTAAGAGCACTTATCATTGAAACTGACAAGCCTGGCTGGGCTGCGGAAATGGAATATTGGTTCAGATTCATGGCAAAAAGTAACTCTCCAAGCCATTTGGTGATCAATGGCACAAGAGGGTTAACAATTACGGCATGCTCAGAAGCCCAGAATTTTCCGGTTGAGTAGTTGATGTTACCGCAAAGAGCGCCTTGTCGCCCAATCAGCACGAAAGTTCCATCGTAAGTATATGCCGAATAGTATCCCCGCAACCCATTCCCGCCATATACAGGGTAATCTCCTCCCGCAGCAATTTGTTCTGATGTAATATTTTCTCCGCTTTTCAAAAGCGCGATATAGCCAAGCCGCTTCACTATCCAATGTTCAGGCACCTCGCCCAGCCATTCCACGCCACTGTCTTTGTATTCCGGGTAGGCGGGATATTTCATGGATTTTCTCTCCATAACGGGAGGTCGTGTTGGTTTGACGAAAAGGCAGTGACCAACAATGGAAAAAATTGAGATAGAAGAGAAAGGGAAGGCAGGAGCGGGATGGAATAAAAGGTATGAGACCCCCATGAAAAAAGTAACCCCCCGGGGTGAGCGTCACGCCGGCGAACCAGCGGAGAGGCTTGGGGGGTATTGTTCGATGGATGTGACGGCATACTATCACATGAACGTTTAGCTGTCATTCTGCGTGTTGGCCGATCCATCATGCCGTCACCTCTCTGAGCAGGTCGAGAATCTCCCCTTCCAGCCCCTTGATCTCGGCCTCGATGACTTCGAGCGGGCGCGGCGGTTCGTAGCGGTAAAAATGGCGATTAAGCGGAATTTCATAGCCAACCTTGGTTTTGCCGTGATCGATCCAGGCATCGGGCACATGGGGAATCACCTCGCGCTGGAAGTATTCTTCAATGCTCTCCTTGAGAGGTACGGTTTCGGTGTCGCGCAGATCGGTGTCCGGCTCCGGGTTGCCCTGCTTGTCCCGGCAAATTTCGGCTCTATCATCCCGTTCACCCAGGGCGGCCAGCACTGCCTTGATCTCCGGGGCGGAGAGTTTCACCCCACAGCCGCGGTCTACCTCGCGCAGGGCGAGGAGAAATTTATTGCGGTCTTGAAACAGCGTGTCGTCATGCGCTTTGGCAAAGGCGACGAGCAGGTCCCGGATGGTCTGCTGCCGGGCCTGGCCTGCTTCGGTTTCCCGCTGACGGACGGTTTCGTTCTTCTTTTTGCTGGTGGCCAGGTTGCGAAAGGCGGACTGATCTTCCAACCGGGCTATCCGCTCTTCGGTCGCCTGAAAATTGAGGCGCAAGGGGCGTTCGACGGTAATCTTGTGATAACCGAAATTCTCATTGTCAAAGACCTTGCTGACCACAAGTTCCTTTTTCCGGCCATTTTGAGTGGAACCGCGTGTCTCGCCATCAGTGAAATCAGCATAGATGCGGGTGATTTCGGCAATGTGGTCGGGGTCCTTCTCCTTGTCCGAGGGGTCACCGATGCGGCGGCGCTTGTTGCCAAGGGATTTCTCCATCTGCACCCAGAAATTACGGGCATCGATAAGCTGCACCTTCCCTTTGCGCCGCGGCTCCTTGCGGTTGGTGATAATCCAGACATAGGTCGAGATACCGGTATTGTAAAAGAGCTGCTCCGGGAGAGCTACGATAGCCTCCAGCCAGTCATTTTCAATGATCCACTGGCGGATATTGCTCTCGCCGCTGCCGGCATCTCCGGTGAAAAGCGGCGAACCGTTGAAGACGATGCCGATACGGCTGCCGCCGTCTTTCGGCGCGCGCATTTTGGAGATCATGTGCTGGAGGAAGAGCAAGGCTCCGTCATTGATGCGCGGAGTCCCGGCGCCGAAGCGGCCTGCATAGCCGAGTGTATCCGCCTCCTGCTGGATATATTTCTGCTGCTGTTTCCATTCCACACCAAAGGGCGGATTGGCCAGCATATAGTCGAAGGTCCATTTGTTGCCTTCGCTGTTACGATCGAAGCCGTCTTTGGTGAAAGTATCTTCGCGGATAATGTTGTCGGCATCTTCGCCCTTGATAAGCATGTCGGATTTGCACACCGCCCAAGCTTCGTCGTTCCAGTCCTGGCCAAACAGTTTGGGCTGGGCTTCTTTATTCAGTTTACGAATATACTCCTCAGCCACGGACAGCATGCCACCGGTACCGCAGGCCGGATCGTAGATGGTTTTTACCACATGGCTGCGGGCCAGGTCCTTTTCCGACGCCAGCAGGAGATTGACCATGAGCTTGATAACCTCGCGCGGGGTAAAATGCTCCCCTGCCTCTTCATTGGCTTGCTCAGCTCCGATGCGAATAAGTTCTTCAAACACATAACCCATCTGCAAGTTGTCCACTCTTTGGGGCGAGAGATCAATGGCGGAGAAGGCCTTTATGACCTCAAAGAGGATGTTCTTCTCAGCCATGTGGGCGATCTGCTCGCCGAACTTGAATTTCTCCATGATGGCGCGGACATTGGGCGAAAATCCATTGATATAGCTGTTGAGGTTGGGTGCCAGATTGTTTGGGTCGTTGAGCAGTGAATTCGGTGCATCCTTGTCAAACTGCATCAAGGACAGATTGAAGAATCTGTGGCCGGTAATACTCTCCAGGCGTGCCTGAATCACCCGGTCCGGCTTGGTTTTCAACTCCTGGTGGGCTTCGAGGACATCTGCCTTGGCCGGGGCCAACAAACAATCAAAACGGCGCAACACCGTCAGCGGCAGGATAACCTTCCGGTATTCGTTACGTTTATATGGGCCGCGCAGCAGGTTACAGATGGACCAGATGAAACCTGCCATTTGCCGGTGTGTTTCGCCATTCATTTAATAAATCCTTATTTTGCGAAATTCTGACTCAGAAGAGGCTCTTGCAAAATAAGCAAAAGAGTGGTTCCTGTCATTTCGACCGAAGGGAGAAATCTAATAAAATCAAGGCAATTAAGATTCCTCACTTCGTTCGGAATGACACACAAGTTCATTTTGCATGAGCCTCAGGTGATATCAAATCTGTAATGGTTATTTTATAACGGCCTCTCCCCAAGCCGCTTTCGTATAAACATAACACTATTATATTTAAGGCGATAAGTTGCAAGGAAAATGCGGGGTGAGATATGTCTTGCCTTAAGATTGGCCGGCATCATAGTTGAGTTGGGGGATTCGAGGTGACGTTATCACATCGTTGACTCATGAAGTGGCGAGGTCATGTTCGGGAGATTTTACAGAATTGGATGTTCTTCCTGGATCTTCCCGGTTGTTTGCTTCTCAAAAGACAAGAGACCCTGGGACATGAAATCCACACAAAACGTCGAAAAGCCGAAAAAGCTGAGGGGATACCGGGTCAGCCCCTCAGTTTCAGGAGGTTGAAGTCGTCGCTGTCGCAATATTCAAAGTAGTTGCAGAGCAGTTCCTCCCCCTTGCGGATATCCCCCTTGGCCACCATGGTGTTATTGTTTTTGTTGTTTGCTACGTTGTGGTGGTCGCTGCTGTGATTCATGAACTGGGCATTGTCCAGGCAGAGATAAAATTTATTGTCCTCTTTGTAGGAATAGCGCCGGATATGCCTGAAGCTGTGCGGCGAGGCCTTTTCCTGCATCCTCCGCCACTGCTCGCCGGTGAATTCCAGATCCAGCAAGGGGTTGAATTCCCAGATGACCTGGCCCCCGGCAATATCCCGCCCGGCGAAAACGCCGATGCCGTGCAGGCCGGAGCGATCAAGATAGGTAGCGATAGTGAGCATTGCAGTGGCATCCCTGGGCAATAATATTCAGGTAGTCATTGGGTCTGATGTTGAAGATTTCCTGGAAAAAGAAATCGTCGGCATCATAGGAAAGATGATAGTTTTCCAGCAGCTCTTCATCAATATCGATATCTCGGTCTGCTATTTCCGTAAATTCATCGAGAAAGGAGATGTTGCGGCTCATATCGGAATGGTTGATAAATCTGGCGTTATCAGTCAGGTAAAAATATTTGTCGCTCTTCTTGTAGGTGGAATTAAGCAGGTGGTTCAGGGTATAGGGATCAAGATCCTGACAGATTCTCAAAAAGGCCTGCTTGCTGAATATTTTGTCTATGAACCTGTTGTATCGCCAGACAACGGATTTAGTTGGAATTTTTTCAGCGGCAAACAGGCCGATGCCATGAATTTTGGACGGCGCCAGATAGGTCTTTACACTAAGCATTCTTAGGGTCCTCGATGAAATAAGTAAAACGCTGAATATTCCTCAGCTCTCAGTCCGCTAACCTAAGGAGTTATATGAATTTCTAAAATGCCTATTACATAATTAGAAATTCCGTGTCAAGATCATTTCTTGCCAAAGGGAATTGTTTGTAACAAACTGGAATTATGTGTTTTATTGCAGGAGATTGACGGGGCGGGCGCGGGCCGGGAGGCTAAAAAACAAAACCCAGGTTGAGGCCGATTTCAAACTGTTCCATTTCCAGTCTTCTTGTCTGCATGCCTGTATTGGGATTATTGCCGCTGACGTTTTCTTCCGGGGCATACATGAAGGAAAGGTCCAGCTCTATGTTGTTGAAAAACTTGGTGAGGCCGAGGGTGTAATGTTCCGTCACCACGGCAGGGGCGAGAAGGTTGAAAAGGGTCTGATTTTCGGGGATGACCTGATCCGCCAGGCTGTAACCGGCCCGTAATGTCAGATCCGGCCGCCACTGCCATTGCAGGCCGACCTTGCCGATGGTCATGTCCTGCCAGCCGAAACCGATGCCGTCGTCCGTGCCCAGCAGAATCGCGCCTGGCTGGAAAAGAGCATGGCCGCCATTGGCAATGGTATCGACCTCTTCAAAAAAGATGCGCTGGGCGTCTAACACCAGGGTGAGCGAGGGCGATACCTGCCAGGCCACGCCTCCAATCAGGTTCGGCGGGATGTCAAAACTCCCCTGTTCCGCAAAGAGGCCCCGGTACTCATCAAATCTTTCCATCCACAGTCGTGACTGATAGGAGATTCCCGCGGAAAAATTTTCCGTTATTTTGCTCAGCCAGCCGATTTTCAGGCCGCCGCCGCTGGCATAGGAAAAGCTATTGTTTGTTACATGCTCCGGGTCCTGGGAGAATGCCTGAAAAGGCTCAAGTCCCGTGACTTTGAATGATTGTCCGGCCAGAATCGGGGTTACGCCGAAAGAATGATGGTCGGCTATCTTGCGGGAATAGGTGAGGCCGATGAATAACTGTTTGAAGTCAATGCCCGTCGGGGAACTGGCCGTGCCGCCCGGATTATTGACGGCCGAGAAGATAGCCGAGTCGTATTCGGTATTCATGCCTCCGTTGGCGCCGATGCTGAGCCCCAGGGACGACGAGGAGTCCAGCATCCAGTTGCGGGCAAAATGGGGGATGTAAAAGTCGGAGTTTTTGCTCTCAAAGTCGCCCGGAGAGATGCAGCGGAAGCCGTCTGTGCAATCATTGCTGGCCTGGAAACCGCGTTCAGGCCTGAAGGCTGCGACCCCAACGTCCATCCGGTTGCCGACCAGGACCATGGTGGCCGGATTTTTCGCGGCATCCATGGCGTCCAGAGGCAATGCCGCCCCGGCTCCGGCCATGGCCTTGCTCTTGGGGCTGTGGCCGTGAGCCCAGTAGCCGTTGGTGCCCCTGGCGGCCTGCGGCAGGAGCAGGAAACCGGACAGCAGCGCGGCTAATGCTGTAGTCAGAGGATATTTCATTAAGTTGTCTTGAATAATTGGGCTGCGACAATTTGTCCATTCATGCCTAGTCAATATAATTTTTGGCCCACAAAATCAATGGGAAAAGTGTAATAACAGCTCTTTCTTTCATTTCTTTGACGGTTGTTTTCCTGTACATTGCAGTCTGAATGGAAAAAGAAAGGTCAGGAAAGGATAACGTACGATGAAAATTTTGATCATGACAGTGGCGGGTTGTTTATTTTTCTCCCAGTGTGCCGCCGGGGAAATTATCGAGGCGTTCGGTTACCTCCTTGGCGCCAGGTTGGCGGCGGAAGACGTGATTACCCGGCGAGAAGGAATCGGTCCCCATGACATTCTGCCAAAGAAAAAGGCACGGACGGTGAAGAACGTCCAGGCTTATACAACCCCGGAGAGCAATGTCATTTTTGCCATAGACGGTTTGAACAGTTTCAGTTCCATGGCGGCCTGCGAGACCATGGCCAATACCATTTCCTATTTCCTGCAAAAAAAACATGCCGATGTGGTGGATGAGACGCAGCCTTTTGAGAACAGCCCAAGTGAAAAAGGGATTTCTTACTCGGACCGGGATGGAGGCAGAAATATCACGATCACTTGTACCGATCATCCCACGGAAACAGTGCTTTCCGTCAGGTACACCGATGTGAAGCTGGCGGAGCAGGCCATGAAGGACTGGAAGGAAGGGGGTGAGGGAAAAGAAGAGACACCCGCTCCCGGCTTGCGGCTGTGAGGGCAATGGTGTTCCATGTTAAAAAAATTATAACAGTCAGTTTGCGCTTTGCTAAATTCGTGACCTTGACTGTAAAGTATGATCTCCCCTGTTCAGAAATCGGCAAATTCCTCGTCTTTATCCAGCGGGATCATCTCTTCCGGGGTGGCCTTGTCCTTGTTGGTTGGCCTGGGTCGCATGGCGGCTGCCGCCGTCAGCCGCGGCTGGCGCTTTGCCGCTCCGGCGGCAGGCCGCGGCGCGCGGCGCGGCCGGGCAGCCTGATCGGTGGTGGTGCTGATCCGCGTTCCATCGCCTTCCACCAGCCTGGTCAACTCCTGCACCACCTCCTTCATTGATTCCGACTGGGCGGAAAGTTCCTCGGAGGCGCTGGCGGACTGTTCGGCACTGGCGGCATTGGCCTGCACCACCTTGTCCATTTCCGCGATCGCCCCATTGACCTGCCTGATGCCCTTGGCCTGTTCGCTGGACGCCGTGCTGATTTCCTCAATCAACTGATCGACCTTGACCGAGCTCTCGGTAATCCGGGCAAAGGCCTCATTGGTGTTGCTGAGAATTGTCCGGCTGCCCTGGATGTTCCTCACCGTGTTTTCGATCAGGGTCGAGGTATCCTTGGCCGCCGTCGCGGCCCGCATGGCGAGATTACGCACCTCGTCGGCCACCACGGCAAAACCGGCCCCGGCCTCACCGGCCCTGGCCGCCTCAACCGCGGCATTCAAGGCCAGGAGATTGGTCTGGAAGGCGATTTCGTCGATGGTCTTGATGATCTTGGAGGTGGCCTCGCTTGATCTGAACACCTCCTCCATGGCGGTGGTCAGTTGACCCATGGAGTTATTGGCCTCTTGGACGACCGCGTTGTTTTCCCTGGTCAGGGAGTTGGCGTGGCTGGCATTTTCCGCGTTGCGGGTGGTCATGGAGGTGATTTCCTCAAGAGAGGAAGAGGTTTCCTCAAGCCCTGCCGCCTGCTCGCTTGCCCCTTCGGCCAGTTGCTGGCTGGCGGCCGCCAGCTGGCCGGCCGCCGCCGCTACGTGGCTGGAGCCGTAGGCCAGGTCCTTGATGGCGCTGTTCAGCGGCCTGGCGATGGCGCGGGTGATGATGAGAGCGATGGCGATGGTCATGGCGGCGCCGGTCAGGCCCAGAATGGCCGAGATGAGGACGGCTCGTTTTCTCACCATGTCAAACAAGGCATCAGCCTCCTCCATCTCTTGGTGCAGCGAGACGGTGATCTTTGCCAGGGATTCATCGGCAGCCTTCCGGTATTCATCGATTTTTCCGTCCAGTTCCCTGATTTTCGCCATCTGTCCGGCGCTCTCGCTGCCTGCCTGCATCGTGTCCAGCAGCGGCAGCAGCTCCTTGTCAAAGAGGGCGAGATAGGCGGTATAATCTTTTTCCACCTGGACGGCCCACTCTCTTTCCTGCTCCGTGTCGACCAGTTCAGCCAAGCTGACCATGTCCTTGGCGGCCCGGGTTTTGAGCTCGGCGAAGTCCTTGTGGGTGGCGGCAAGATCGCGGTTGATCACCCCGTCGGCCATGATGCCATAGGAAGAGCCGAGCGTTTCCATGATCCGCCCGAGGGCCACGACGTCGTCGGCCCGTCTCGCCGCTTCATCCTGCAGCTTTGCCAGGGAGAACAGGGAAGAAATCTGATAGAGAATCGCCGCGGCGAGGATAAAAACAACAAGCAGGAAACTACCCATGATTTTACTGCCGATTTTCAGGTCTGCAAAGCGCATCCGCAACTCCGGGTTGATTTTATTATTATCCGAGTCTGTTATGCCTTCGGCTGGATTTATTTTAGCAGAAACGGATTGCAACAATCAACTTGGCTTTTTCATCTTGACATTTCGTCCAAATAACTTATCTATATATTAACATATAAATATTCATTTATTTACTTCCAAAAACAAACGTTATTGCAGCATTTCAACTCACGGAGGTAGCGTTATGACAGAAAAGAAAAAGGTGTCGATCATGATCTTCCATGACGAGCTCTGCCAGGTCTTTAACGGGCTGATGACCGCCATCAGCCTGCAACGGGCCGGGGCCGGGGTCACGATCTTTTTCGGCTCGCGGGGGATCAACGCGGTGCACAAGGACAAGATTCACCAGCTCAAATGCCTGCCGGATCAGCCTGAGGAGGAACAGAAAAAGGTCATGGCCCGCATGGAGGCCATGAACCTGCCGACGCCGGAGGATATGCTGCTCATGCTGCACATGGAAGGGGCCACCTTGCTCGCCTGTCCCTTAAACAAGGCGGTCTTTGAATTTCAGAACGATGACTTTGTCGAAGGGGTGGCCCTGGCCGACCCGGAGACCTATTACACCGGCACCGTCATCCCGGCGGACATGAACCTGGTCTTTTAAGGAGAAAGAAATCATGGTGCAAATCGTTGTGCTTGGCGGCTCCTTCGGCGGGCTGACCGCGGCCCTGGAGCTGAAAAGGCTGCTGGGCCGCCAGGCCGAGGTGACGGTGGTGAGCGAGGAGGACCGTTTTGTCTTTTTGCCGTCTCTGCCGTGGTTGATCATGGGTTGGCGCAAGCCCGGGGACATCACGCTGAAAGTCGCCGGTATCCTTCAGCCCCGCGGCATTAACTTCGTCCATGCCGCGGCCTTGGAGGTGCAGCCGGAACCACGCCTGGTGCGGACCACTCTTGGCGAACTCAGCTATGACTATCTCGTCGTCTCCACCGGCCCGCAACTCGCCTTTGATGAGATTCCCGGCCTGGGCCCGGACCAGGGCCACACCGACTGCACCTTTACCATTGATCATGCGTTGCGCACAGGGAAGACCTGGCAAGCGATCCTGGAGAGCCCCGGACCGGTGGTGGTGGGCTCGGCCCAGATGGTGAGCTGTTTCGGTCCGTCCTACGAGCTGGCCTTTGAAATGGATGCCGAGTTGCGGCGGCGCCGGATGCGGCACAAGGTGCCGATTCTTTATCTCACCTCCGAGCCCTATCTTGGCCACATGGGAGTGGGGGGCCTGGGCAATTCCAAACGGTTCATGGAAGATGAGTTCGCGGCAAAGGACATCAAACCCATCGTCAACCAGGCCATCGACGAGGTGGCGCCAGGGGAGATCCGGCTCAAGGACGGCTCGAAAATCCCCTTCAAGCTGGCCATGCTGGCCCCGCCCTTCAAAGGCGTGCCGGCGGTGGCGCCGCTGGGCAACCCCCGGGGCTTTGTCCCGGTTGATCACCATTACCGCCACACCAGGCACCCCAACATCTTCGTGATCGGCGTGGCCATGGCCATCGCCCCTCCGGAACCTACGCCAATACCGGTGGGGGTGCCCAAGACCGGCTCCATGACGGTGAGGATGGCGAAGGTAGCCGCCGCCGCCATTTCCGCCGAAATACACGGCACCCCGCTCCCCAGCCCGGAGGAGCTGGCGGTTATCTGTCTCATGGACATGGGCGACACCGCCGCCCTGATGAAGGCCTGGCCGCTGCTGCCGCCCCGGCAGGAGTCATACACCCGCAAAGGGGTCTGGGCCAAGTGGCTTAAGCTCTCCTTCGAGCGCTACTTTCTGTTCAAGATGAAGCACGGCTACAGCCAGTTGCCGTGAAAATGGAGGCGTTGATGGGCAAAAAATCCCTGGTTGTGCTGTCAGTCGAATATCCGAAAACCGTGGTCTTTCTGGCGGTGCTCCTGTCCATGCTCTTCCTGACCCAGTTTCCGAAGATGACCACGGACACCAATCCCAAGAATATGCTGCCCGCCACTTCCGCGGTGCGGGTGGGCAATGACGGGGTGGAAAAGACCTTTGGCCTGTACGAGGACATGATCGTGCTCGGCGTGACCCACGACCAGGGGGTGGTCAATCCTGGCACCTTGGCCAGGATCAAGCGGATCACCGAGGCGATCGTGCGGATTCCCGGGGTGGCGGCCCGTGATGTGGCAAGCTTCACCACCATCGATAACGTGACCATGGAGGAGGGGGCGCTGCGGGTGGCGCCGCTGATGACCGAGGCGCCGGAGCAGGAGGCGGGACTCGCCAAACTGCGGCAGGCCCTGACGGAAAATCCCCTGTTCATCAATCGCATCATCTCGCCGGACGGCAAGACCACGGCCATCTATATTCCGCTGGAAAAGGGGGCGAGCGGCAAGGAGGTGGCTGACAACATCCGGCAGATCGTCAGCCGTGAAGCGGGGGAGGAGCGCTACGCCGTCGCCGGCGATCCGGTGGCCCGCGACACCTTCGGCGCCGAGATGTTCAAGCTCATGGGCATGTTTGCCCCCATGGCCGGCATGATCATGTTCGCGGTGGCCTTTTTCATGTTCAAGAGCCTCTTTCTCTCCATGGCCATCATGGCGCCGGCCATGATCATCATCATCTGCAGCATGGGGCTCATTATCGGCCTGGGGTATCCGGTGCACATCATGAGTTCCATGAGTCCGGTCTTTCTCATGGCCATCGCCACCGACAGCATCCACATCTTCAACGAGTTCTATTTCCGCTTCCATGAAAGCGGGGAGCGGAAGGCGGCCATCCTCGACACCATGCGAGCGGTGGGCAAGCCGCTGATCTACACCGACATCACCACCGCCGTGGGCTTTGCCTCGCTCATGCTCGCCAACATCATCCCGGTCAAGGTCTTCGGCTTCGGCGTGGCCTTCGGCACCATGCTGCTTTTGCTTTTAAGCTTCACCCTGGTCCCGGCGCTGCTCACCTTTATCCCGGTTGACAAGATCAGGCGCGTAACCGCAAGCGAGGACCTCGGCACGAGTAAGACCGCCTCCCTGCTGATGGGGTTGAGCCGGATCGGCAGCTGCCGGCCCCGGGTCACCCTGCTGCTGGGCGGTTTTCTTGTTCTCGTCGCCGTGCTCGGGGTTAGCCGTATTCATGTCAACAACAACCTGGTGGAATGGTTCAAGACCGGCAGCGAGATCCGGATGGCGGACCGGGTGCTGAACCAGGCCCTGGGCGGCACCTCGCTGGCCTATGTGGTCGCCGGCGCCAAGGAAGACGATTTCATGAAAAACCCCGAGGCCCTGCGTTACATCGAAGGCTTGCAGCGTCACCTGGAGACCCTGCCCCTGGTGGGCAAGACCTTTTCCGTGGTGGACTACGTGAAACGCATCAATCTGGTGCTGCACGACAACGACCCCAAGTTCGACGTGGTTCCCGGGACCAGGGAGGAGATCGGCCAGTACCTCTTTCTGTTTGCCATGTCCGCCAAGCCATCCGACCTCGATAACGTGGTGGACTTCCCTTTCCGCCAGGCCAACATCTGGGTGCAGATGAAGACCTGGGACGCCCAGGCCATGCGCCAGGTGATGGCGGCCATGGATGAGTATGCCAAAGGCCACCCCATGCCCATCGAACTGAAACCGGCCGGTATCGCTTACTTCAATCTGGTCTGGAACGACGAGGTTCTGTGGGACATGGTGAAAGGCTTTCTGGCGGCCCTGGTCATAGTCTTTGTCATCCTGATGGTCAATTTCCGGTCGTTCAAATGGGCCTTGATAAGCTATGTGCCCCTGCTGTTCACCATCCTGCTGCTCTACGGCGTCATCGGCTTCACGGGCAAGGATTTTGACATGCCGATCTCCGTGCTTTCCTGTCTGTCGCTCGGCATGGCGGTGGATTTCGCCATCCATTTCGTGGGCCGCTTCCGGCTGCGGCGGGCGGAGGCGGCCGGCGGCGAATCCCTGGCCGACAGCCTGGCCTGGACCGCGGCCCGGCCCGGCAAGGGGATCATGCGCAACGCCCTGCTCTTTGCCGGCGCGTTTTCCGTGATGCTGTTCGCGCCGCTCACCCCGTATATCACCGTGGGCGCCTTTATCGTCAGCATGATGCTCTTGAGCGCACTGATGACCATCATCTATCTGCCGGCCCTCATCACCCTGATGCAGGGCTGGCTCTTGAAAGGAGAATGAGATGAAGCGACTTATTCTGTTGATGCTGTTTTTGACTGTCGGCCTTGCCGCCCGCGCCCTGGCGGCCTCGCCCGATGAAATCATCCAAAAATCGCAGGGGGCCTTTTTCTATCCCGGCGGGGACTTCAAGGCCCGGGTCATGATGAAGTTGATCAGCCCCGGTGGTCAGGAACGGGTGCGGGAGATGACCATGCTGCGCTTAAATACCGGCGAGGCGGGCGGCGAGCAGAAATACTTCATGTACTTCTTTCAGCCGGCCGAGGTGAAGGACATGACCTTTATGGTCTTCAAGTATCCGGCCAAGGATGACGACCGCTGGCTGTTCGTCCCGGCCATCAACATGGTGCGGCGCATCGCCATGCAGGACAAGCAGGCGAGTTTCGTCGGCTCGGACTTCACCTACGAGGATGTCTCCGGCCGCGACCTGGGGGATGATGTGCACGAACTGGCCAGGGAAGAAGTGTTGAACGGCAAGGAGTGTTTCGTGGTCAAGAGCACGCCGAAGGCGGACAGCGCGGGCTACGGCTCTAAGCTGTCCTGGATCGACAAGGCGAGCTTTCTGCCCCTGCGGGAGGAATACCATGACCACGCAGGCAGCACGGTCCGGGTCTTCACCGCCGACGAGGTCAAGGAGGTCAAGGGCTTTCCCACCATCACCAAACGCACCATGAAGAATCTGCAGAGCGGCCACCGCACCGAGGTCTCCTATGTCAGCCAGGATTACAATGTCGGTCTGGAGGACAGCCTCTTTTCGGAACGGTTTCTCCGGCAGCCGCCCAAGAAATGGATCGACTAAGGGAGAGTGTCATGCTGATCCCCCGACCCTGGCGCCTTGCCTGGCTTGCCGCCTCGTTGCTGCTGAACGTTGAAGTCTGTGAGGCGGAGTTTGACCTGCATGGCTTCGTGCAGGGTAATTACGGCCTGGACACGGCCTCATCGAATCCCGACGGCCGGGACTCCAAGCTGGCCGAGGAACGAATCCAACTCAAGCTGGAGGGGAACCAGGGGCCATTGCGTTTCTTTGTCAAAACCGATCTGGCCTGGGATCACGTAGACGACCAGGAGGATCCGGAGCTGCGGGAAGGGACCATCGATTACACCGCCGCGGCCTGGGATTGCAGGATCGGCAGGCAGATGGTCACCTGGGGGCTTGGCGACCTGGTATTCATCAACGATGTCTTTCCCAAGGATTATGAGGCATTTTTCAGCGGCCAGCCCCTCGAATACATGAAAAAGGGAGTGGACGGCGTCAAAGCCGGCCTCTATCCAGGCTTTGCCTCGCTTGAGCTCATCGCCATCCCCCTGTTCACACCCAACCATTTTCCGGATGCCAAACGCTTCTGGCTGTATGACCCCATGCCGGGGGTGAGCAACCGGCAAACCGTCGAGCCGGGCGCAAGCCTTGACAATACCGAGGTCGCCGGGCGCGTCTATCGTGATATCGCGGGGTTTGACGCCTCTCTCTATGGCTACCGGGGATTTTTCCGGCAGCCCGCCATGCAACCCGATCCCGCCGCTGCCCCCACCAGGCTTACCCTCTGGTATCCGGCACTTGCGGTCTATGGCGCCAGCCTTCAGGGCAGCGCCCTGCACGGTGTTATCAGCCTGGAGGCCGGCTACTATGACTCGCGGGATGACCGGGAGGGCGACGACCCCATGATTCCCAACAGCCAGGCCCGGTTTCTGGTCGGCTATCAGCGGCAGTTCTGGGAGGATTTCACCGTCGGCCTGCAATATTACGGGGAAAGGATGCTGGACCATGGCAACTATACCGCTACCCTGCCGCCGGGACTACCCGCCGAGGACAGACTGCACGACCTGATCAGTGTCCGTTTGACCCAACTCCTCAGACATCAGACCGTGAAGCTCTCTCTTTTCACCTTCCGGGGGCTCGCCAGCGGTGACTACCTGGTCAATCCCGAGGTCAAATACAATTTCACCGATCAGGTATGGGGGGCGCTGGGGGCCAACATCTTCGGCGGCGGCGAGACCTGGAGCCAGTTCGGCCAACTCGACCGCAACGACAACATCTATCTGCAGGTCCGCTATGAGTTTTGAGGCAAAGGTACCGCGCCTCAGCGTGCAGTGCCGGACATGAAAAATGAAGTCTTTTCAGGCAATCGACCGGAAAGTCAACATGTTGACTTTTTGAAGACCCAGTGATGTAATAAAGCCGGACAGGCAAGCGTATGTAAAGAAAGACCGTTTTATTTTTTGGTATTGCCAGGGGTACAGATCATAACCGCAAATATCAGGAAGACATTGATCATCAGGCTGCTCTTGGTGTGGCCTTTTCTCTCCATCCTTATCGGGGCGATTGTCTATGTTATCGAATTAAGAAGGGTGGACGATCTGGTGAAGGATCTCGCCGTCAGTGAGTCAAGGCCGTTTACATACGACAACGTGGATTATCTGAACAGTGATGAACCGGCGCACCGTTTGCTCCTGCGCGAAAGAAACGAGGAGCATATCAGGATGGGGCACTTTATTGCCGTTGCCCTCTATAATCGGGCGCGACAAAAAGTTAATGAGGTGATTCGCCCGGGATTCGATAAAGACTTGATAGGTTGGCACAAACAGGATCTTATTGCGGCTGACGGCATGCGATATAAAAGTTTTTATTTGGACAGGAAGATCTCCGTGCACGTTCTCGTTCCACTCATAAATGGCTCGGAAGAGATCGTGGGATACTTTGAGGGGGTCTACTTGACGGACAGGGAAACCATGTCCGCGATTCAGGCGCGCACCACGGCGTCTTTGGTTCAGGTCGTGGTAATAATACTGGCCACCGCCATAACGCTCTATCCGATCATCATGGCCCTGAACAAGGACCTGTTGAGACTATCGGTTGACTTGTCCCAGGCGAACATCGGCATGCTGAAGGTTTTGGGCAGCGCGGTGGCGAAGCGGGACAGCGACACGAATGCCCATAACTACCGGGTCACGCTCTATGCCATCCGTTTCGCCGAGGCAATCGGGCTCGGGGCCGATAGTATCCGCAGCCTTATCAAAGGCGCTTTTCTCCATGATGTCGGCAAAATAGGCGTCAGTGATACGATTCTGCTCAAGCCGGGCAAGTTAAACGGGAAAGAGTTTGCCATCATGAAGACCCATCCCCGGCATGGCGAGGATATCATCGGCAGATACGCCTGGCTCAAGGATGCCCTGTCTGTCGTGAGGTATCACCATGAGAAATTCGACGGCAGCGGCTACGGGGCCGGGCTCAAAGGGGAAGACATTCCCCTGCAGGCACGCCTTTTTGCCATCGTCGACGTCTTTGATGCCCTGACCTCGCGGCGGCCTTACAAAGAGCCGTTGCCGTTTGTCGCGGCGATGAGGATCATCAGGCAGGAAAGCGGCGCGCATTTCGACCCGCGGTTGATTAACATCTTTGAAGGTATAGCCTGGGACCTCTTTGAGAAAATCGGCTCCGTTGCGGATGCCGCGGTTGAGATGGAGCTGGATGCCCTGGTGGAAAAATACTTCAACACCAGCAAAACTGATAACGTGCAATATGATCAGTTCAGGAAGAATCTTTAGGTGCCTCCCAGAAGGGGTTCTTCATCGTCTCGGCCGCGTTCTGGCACGGCACGGACATGAAGAAGGCCCTCTTCGACGGGCAGTCGCCGATGAACGTGGCCCAGGCCGGCCTGCCTATGGCCGGGGCGAACCTCTAATCCTTTGAGAGAGTGTGATCGGGGCAAGTTTCTTTGAGTCAAGCGGATAGGCCATAAAAGAGGAAGGGAATAGCCTAGTTATTCCCTTCCTCCTCAGGCATGATATGCCCCGTTGTTATTATTTGGTTTCTTTCGGTGTCTCCTTTCCCGTCTTGCCCGGAACAGGCGTTTTGACCTCTTTCTGCTTTTGCGGAACACATCCACACCCGCAAGGGGTTTTTTGCTCTGCCATTTGTATCACCTCCTTTTTTTATTAAGTGTTTGCGCAATGACTAAACTAAATTGACAAAAAAAATTACTCTTTTGCTTCTAGTTCGCTGACCCTTCCCCGCACTATGTCGAGTTCTTTTTGCAACTCCGTTTCATATTTTTTCAGGGCCTCCACGCTGGCCCTGCTCAGCTCCTTTTCTTTAAACTTACCCGTGCCTTGGCACCCGCAGGTACAAACTTCATTCAATATTTCCCGGCAGCCCTCCATGGCTTCTTCATTTATCGAATACGGAATCCAATACCCCTGCCTTTCACTTCGTACTAGCCCTGCCTGTTTTAATATCTTAAGATGTTGTGAAACTGCGGGGAGGGTTATGCCCAGTCTGGTTGAGATTTCTTTCACCCCTAACGCGCCGTTCTCCTTAAGGAGTTCAATGATTTTCACTCGCGTTTCCACACTGAGAACTTTAAATATTTCGGCTGGCTCGATAATCATAGGATAAACCTGTTAAGTAGTTGCGTAATGGCTTAACTATAGAGGTTGAAATGGATCTTGTCAACTTTTTTTTTGGCGGCATGCCAACGCTCCGGCTTCAACGACCGGAACCGTTATGACCTGCCGCCGTATCATTTGTTGCTAACCAGCATGGCTGGACCAGGCTGGCCAGACACAACGAACCATGAAAGTCCGGCGCTCCGGCCTGGGCAGTTTCGAGCACCGTCGACTTTCATATAAAGGGTCACAGTGGCGCTGGTGATGCGGGTATGGATACTGGATAAGTTTATGAACCCTCGGCATGCTGCTCTCTATAAAACAAAATTCAAGCCAGCCGCGGCCAACGACGACAGCAAAGCATCATAACCGGATACGACAAGGAGAAACGTCATGGCAGACTATGATTATGACATCGGCATCATCGGTGGTGGCGCGGCGGGTCTTACCGTCGCTTCCGGGGCGGCTCAGCTTGGCGCCAAGGCCTTGCTGGTCGAAAAAGAGGAGGCGCTGGGCGGCGATTGCCTGCACTACGGCTGCGTGCCAAGTAAGACTTTGATCAAGACGGCCCATGTCTATCATCTTATGAAAAACGGACCGGTGTTCGGGCTGCCCGCCATTACCCCGCCGCCGGTGGATTTCAGAGAGGTCTCGGCCCGCATCAAAAAAGTGATCGGCGTCATCCAGAGGCATGACTCGGTGGAGCGTTTTTGCCGGCTGGGGGTCAAGGTCGAATTCGGCTCCCCCCGGTTCACGGACGAGCACGCCCTTACTCTGGGAGGCAAAACGATCTCGGCCCGCACCTGGGTGGTCGCCACCGGCTCCTCCGCGTTGGTGCCGCCGATACCAGGGCTCGACAAAACCCCCTTTCTGACCAACCGCGATATCTTTTACCTGGATACACTGCCCAGCTCAATGATCATCCTGGGCGCCGGACCGATTGCCATTGAAATGGCCCAGGCCTTTGGCCGGCTCGGCACCAAGGTGACGGTAGTCCAGCGCAGCGGGCAGATCCTCGGCAAGGAAGACAAGGATATGGCGGCGATTGTCCAACAGTCGCTTACAGACGAAGGCATTACCTTTCAGATGAACACTGCGGTTGTCAGTACCCGCGATCTTGGCCGCGAACGGGAGGTGCTGCTTAAACTTGCGAGCGGAGAAACGTTAGCACTCAGGGCAGAGGCGATCCTCGTGGCCCTGGGCCGCACCCCCAATGTGGCAGGGCTCGATCTCGAAGAAATCGATATTCCTTTCGATCAGAAGGGGATCAAGGTGAACAGCTATCTCAGGACCAGCCACAACCATATCTACGCCGCCGGCGATGTCATTGGCGGCTATCAGTTCACCCATGTGGCGGGGTATGAGGGGGGAGTGGTTTTGAGCAACGCCATATTTCACCTTCCCAAAAAAACCAACTACACCCATGTGCCCTGGTGCACCTATTCCCATCCTGAATTGGCCAGTATCGGCATGAATGAGAAGAGCGCCAAGGCCGCCGGCATTGAATACTCGGTGTGGAGCGAAGAGTTTAAGGATAACGACCGGGGCTTGGCCGAGGGAGAAGCTGCCGGCCGCATAAAACTGCTCTTGGACCGCAAGGAAAAACCCATTGGGGTGCAGATCCTTGGCCCCCATGCCGGTGATCTGTTAAGCGAATGGGTGGCTATCATGAATGGCGGGGTGGGGCTCACGAAAATCGCTTCAGCCATCCATCCCTATCCAACGCTGGGTGAGATCAACAAAAAAGTGGTTGGGTCGGTTTTTTCCAAGAAGATATTTTCCGACACCGTTCGCAAGGGGCTTAAGTTCTTTTTCAGCTTTAAAGGCAGGGCGTGTACCTGTGGGCGGGACACAGCCTGCGAGGAGGAGAAAAAATGACGGAAGGGTTATGTTCCCGCGACACGTGCAAAAAAAAACACGGGATGGCTGAACAGGCCTAGCAGCCCGCGATTCCCTCAGGGTAAGTATTGGGTAGCTGTCCAAGGAAGCCACATGTTTACAAGGGTTCTCACGATTGTTTTGTGCTCTGGTGTTACGTTTATCCTTTACAATTACTATAACCTCTGAAGTATACTTGAGGGGCAATGGCTAGTTTGGAAAAAAATCAAGAAGGGCGAAGGGGCAAGATTAAATGATAGAATACGATGATGAAGTGTTGGAGCTCAGCTTGCCAAAGAACCTGGCCAACCCTTTTGAGTCAGCGTCCAGGACAGAGAAGTCCATGATTGATTGGACTCCTGACTTTGCGCGGGCGACGAGTTGCTCGTAGCTAACGAAGTTGCCGTCAGGCTCAGCTTCTTTTTGGGAATTTTTTTTGCCGTGGCAAGCTGGGAAGCGCTTGCCCCGCGCCGCTCCCTGACCCAGCGCAAGGGTACCCGCTGGCTGAATAATCTCGGTCTCACCTTATTAAATGCGCTGCTGCTGCGTCTGGCCTTTCCGGCCGCCGCCGTCGGGGTAGCTCTTTATGGCGCGGCAAAAGAGTGGGGTTTGCTCCAGGCCATCCCCGCCCCAGTCTGGGCCGGAGGACTTCTGGCGATTGTCGTCCTTGATCTGGCGATCTACGCCCAGCACCTGCTTTTCCACAAGGTCCCTCTCCTCTGGCGGCTGCACCGCATGCACCACACTGATCTCGATATCGATGTCACCACCGGGGCAAGGTTCCATCCCCTGGAAATTCTCCTATCCATGGGAATCAAGATGGGGATCATCATCACCCTCGGCGCCCCGGCCTGGTCGGTCATCGTCTTTGAGGTCCTCCTGAACGCCACCTCCATGTTCAACCACGGCAATGTCCTCCTGAAGCGCGGAACCGACAGGGCGTTGCGATTTTTGGTCGTCACTCCCGACATGCATCGCGTCCATCACTCGGTAATCATCAGGGAAACGGACAGCAACTTCGGGTTCAACTTTCCCTGGTGGGACCGCCTGTTCGGCACCTATCGCGCCGAGCCCGCGGCAGGGCATGACGCCATGACCATAGGGCTGGCCAATTACCGGGATCCGAAATGGCTCAAGTTACCCTGGATGCTCGTGGTCCCGTTTGCCCGGCGCGAGCGTTGATAACCTCCCCAAGGCCTCACGGTCAAGCGCGGGGAAGGTTTGCGGCAGTGCGACCCCTTTCAGGCCAGAAGGTGCTCGACAAGGATCTTCAGGCCGATGGCGATGAGCAGCAGGCCGCCCACCACCTCAACCCGTTTGCCCCAGATCATGCCGATTCTGCCGCCCATCAGCATGCCGGCCACGGTCAGGGTTGAGGCCGTGAGCGCGATAACCAGGGCCGGAGTCCAGATGCTGACGCCGATAAGGGCCAGGGAGAGGCCGACGGCCAGGGCGTCGATGCTGGTGGCAATGGAAAGCATGACCATGGTGGCGCCCCGGGTCGGGTCGGTTTTCTCTTTGTCGTTCCCGTCGCCAAAGGCCTCATGGATCATTTTACCGCCGACAAAGGAGAGAAGTCCGAAGGCCAGCCAGTGGTCATAGTCACAGATCAGGCTCTGCAGGCTGAGACCGGCCAGCCAGCCGAGAATCGGCATGAGCCCCTGGAAAAGGCCGAAGTGAAAGCCGAGACGGAAGAGCTGCCGTTTGCTGACCGGATGCAGGGTGACACCGGCGGCCAGGGCTACGGCAAAGGCATCCATGGCCAGGGCCAGGGCCAGAAAAAGCAGGGTAAGGGTTTCCATAATTTTTCGCTTACGTATTGACCTGAATGAACTTCATGGCTAGAATTAAAAGATAGAGCTATTGGTCGTTATGCAACAGGCCTTATAAAATAAAAGAAGAGCGATGGTCAAGCGGCAAGTTCATCTAACCCGGTAAGGCTCCCTCATGAAGGCGAACAATGCCACGCAGCCCGTAAGCACGGGCGGGATAAGCAGGACAACGCGGTATGAGCGCAGCAGACAGGTTGACGTTGCCCGTGAGGTGCGGCAAGAGCAGGGGGCGCAGACGGAAGTTCTCAGAAAAACCACCATTGAAAAGACCATCGAAACCACCAGGACCAGGCGGGAGCTTGAGTCCAGGATCAGGGAACTCAATAAAAAGCTGGATGAACAGGGCGGCAGCCAAGCCCGGTTCCAGCTGTCGGACAATGACGAATCCGCCGTGCAATACGTTGACCAGTCTGGCCGCTCATTTGATCTGCAGAAAAATGTTGAGGAATTTCTCGATACCGCCCCGGACGCCCAGAGCGGATTAGTGCTGAATACGGTTACCTGATCTGTTTCCGGCCTTTCTTTCTCCTGCGCTGGAAACTCCTCCCTTTCCTTCCTTGCCCGCGAACAAAAAACATTTCCGGCACGCATTATCTCCATATAACTTCATTACTTGCTTGCCTTGGCCGAGGTGATTGTGTTAGAATTCCGCCTAACATATTGTAGCTTTGTGGAGATGCTCAGCCGGGGAAGCCCAATCAGCGGGAGATGTGCCATGCAATTTGTTGTAACCAGGTTCCGGGCCGGCGCTGTTCTGGCCGGAGTGCTCTTTTTTTCAGGTTCCTTTGCCATTGCGGGGGGGCTGCACCAGGACGGCATCCGGAAGGTGACCGGCCGCTGGCAGTGTGAGAGCGCCGCCGGGTTAGCCGTGTTGAAGATCAGCGACGATGTTTTCGATTTCAACGGCGAACAGATCCCTTACACCCTGGTGCCGGGGGCTCTAAGGGTCCGAGGGCCATACGGGGCCGTGAACTATTATTATACCTTCCGGAAGGATGTGTTGCATATCGCCTTCCCGGACGGCGCCAGAATTTCCTGCACCAGAACAGCGGCGGATGAGGGGCAGGCCACCACTTTATCTACCCCGGCCGCCGCCAAGTAATTGTACGCTTCATCCCATGATCCCCATACAGGACCTGCTCAACAGGATTATCTGGGATAAGGAATTCGGCCGGGGACAATTCGAGGTCGGCTATTACGACAGGGTTGAGGATAAAATCATCAAGGTCCCTTTCGAGGCGATTCAGCTTATTCCCGGCGACCATTTTGCATTCATCATCTCCGGTCCGGAGGCGGAGTCCTGCTCTATCCCGTTTCACCGGGTAAGGCAGGTCTACAAGGACGGGCAGCTGATCTGGGAGCGGTAGTTTTTCGTCGCATACCCTCACAGGGTGTCCGCGACATGCACATGTTGCAAATAACCCCTTGCCTTTCAGGGTTTTTGCCATGGGGGAAAAACCGTCACATTCGCGCGGCGTGGACGAACGGGGAGGGGAAACGGAGACGCCCCTCATGGCAAAAACCCTGAAAAAGAAGGGGTGGCGCTCAGCAAGGCGGCACGATGCATCCGTCCGCTGACCGCGCTCCCTCGGTTTTTTTTATCCGCCTCCGCCGGAAGCCGCCTGGCGGGTTGGCGGCGCGCTGCTGTTTGCTGCCGCTATTTTTCCGTAGGCCGCGGCGATGGTGGCGGTCAGCTTGTTGATGTCCGCCGGTTTCTCCAGATATGCAAAGGCGCCCAGCTCCATGCACAGCTGGCGATCCTCCTCCGTGCCCTGTCCGGTTAAGATAATGATTTCGATTTCCGGATGGTATTTCTTGCTTTGGCGCAGGACCTCAATGCCGTCTATGCCGGGCATTTTCAGGTCCAGAATCATGACATCCTGCTTGGTTTCATTGATAAAATCCAGGGCCTGGCGGCCGTTATGCACGGCCTGCGAGGCAAAGTCGCGGCTTGTAAGCCTTTCGGACAGCGTTTGCGCAAATTCCTTTTCGTCATCCACCAGCAGCACCCTGGTCGGGAATTGAAACTGCTGTTTGCGGTAGATGGAAATTTTGTAATCCTTCCCTTTCACGACCTCGACTTTCTTGACCCCCCTTACGGTTGCGGCTATTTCAGTAAGTTCACTTTCCAGTTTGGCATAATTGAGGACGCTTTTGTTCACGGTGAGGCGTATTGTGCCGTTTTCCGCAGTGACCTGCTGGTTGTGGCCCTTGTTAATGAGGGCAAGTTCAACCCGGGCGCAAATCGCCAGGTCGCGGATGGCCTGCAGGGAATCCCCGCCCTGCTGGATGCAGGTTTTGTGGAAATTATCCAGGATGATTTTCAGGTCGGGATCGCTGGTCCGGTTTGCGGCGGACCGGATGATAACATCATACAGGGAGGGGTCACCGGCCTCTTTCCGGTAAAGAAAATCAGACAATTCAAAGGCGCTGGCGTCATTTTTGCGGATAAGCCATTTCGCTTCTTTTTCAGAGAGGCCGGAACCCCTGGCCCGCAACGTTCGTTGTTCTTCGCTGTCGGTAATAAGGACCTTCAGGATGTGCCCCCTGATAGAGGGGATGAGCAGGGTGATAAAGCCATGATAGATGCACTGCTCTTTTTTGGCCAGACTGTCGGCCAGGGATGATTTGAGGCTGGCAATACACATTTCCTTTTCCAGGGTGAACTGGTTGAATACCGACATCTTCGCGTAAAGGGCCTGCTCCAGTTTATTTTGGTTCAGGCTGAACTTCGCGCCGGCTTGAGCAATAATATCCTTGTCGCTGACAATTCTAGCGCCTGTCAGGGTTGATAGCTGGCCCGCGATTTCTTCTCCGTTGGCAAACAAAGTGGAAAACAAGGCAATTGCTGGCATGGCGCGGCTCCTTTGTCCGGATTGGGATTCAGTAAATGCTTGCTCGGCAAGCCCTGTACGGTACTTCTGCAAACAGCGTGCCTGGGGCAGTGTTTTTGTGTTGTTTAATGATTACAGTAGGTTAATGGGTGCGGGCTGGAAAGGGGTGCTGGCGGCTGTGAATCGTTGTGAAACAAAAAGGAACGACAGCCGGGGCCGCTCCTTGGGCTCCCCCAAGGAGCTGTTTCGGGCAACGGCAACATTCCGGCGCGGTAGGAGGCAGGGGGGTATGGGGGAATTCGTTCAGATGTGGCGGGGTGTTGCCCGGTTAAAAGGGATCCTCTTGCCGGCCGGGAAACTTCGCCGGCCAGGAGGGCGCCTGGCGGGAAGCGTGCTTGAGGACGGAGTGTTTCAGATTTTTGTGTTTCTTTTTGTTTCTGTATGAAACATTTTTTCGGATGGGCCGAGGGTGGCGGGGCCATCATGCCGCTGCATACCGCCGCCCGTTATGATAATCAACCGGACAGCCGTTTCTTGAGGTCGGCAAACGGGGAGTGGGTCGCTATCGGTCTTTTATCGGCGCCCGAATCTTGCGTGTTCTGCCAATCGGACTCCAGGGAGCGTGAGTGCTCGTTGTCGTGGCAATAGAGGCACAACAACTCCCAGTTGCTGCCATCGGGAGGATTGTTTTTGTAATTATGATCTTTATGATGGACCGTCAGCTCGCGCAGTTTTTTGCCTGAAAATTCGCGGCCGCATTTGGCGCACACCCACGGGAAAAGCTTCAGCGCCTGACTACGGTATTCTTCGTTCATTTTTTTTGTCCTCGCGGAAACAACGGCAAAGAAGGCGGAAATATTTTTTTTGCCGATTGGCGGGTTATCTATATTCCCTATTGCCGATACTTAAAAAAACACGGCTGCCCCGTTAGATACCGATGGAGAACATGGCATCGAGATCATGGCGGGAAAAGGCCTTGAAGGCAAGCATGGTCTCCGTCGAGAGGATGGACTCGATTTTGAGCAGATGGTTGGTGACGAGTTCGGAAAGCTCTTCATTTGAGCGGATGCGGACCACGGCAACGAGATCATAGTTGCCGCTTACCGAGTAGACCTCGGAAATTCCCTCGGTTGCGGCAAGTGTTTCGGCCGTTTCATTTATTTTGGAGCGTTCAACATTCATAAGAATAATGGCGGTCACCATGGCAGTCTCCTCTGTTGCGCGGCATGCTGGAATACTTCGGTTCGCAGGATCATATCCAATGAGAAATATTCTACTTTTTTTCCCGCGGATGTGTCCATGTTTTTTCCGGCAGACCCGGTCTGTTTTTATGAGTCATTAATTGCGCGGCGAGCGGTTTTTCCTGCTGCTGTTCATAACGCAGGCTTGTCGCAAACCCGTCTTTCTGTCTGGTCTGGGCGTTGCCGGCGCTTTAAAGAACCACGGCCGCCAGCACGGACATCAAACCCGGCATCAGCATTGAGACAATCAGGATAAACCTGAAGGCGGCACCTTGGCTTTGCAACAATCTCATCAAAAAACTCCTTGGCGCGGTAATAGCAAAACGGCGTGCCTCGGGAGGGCATTTCCCGCTGCACGCCGCCGCTTAAGAATGAAGGAGGGGCTCGTTTACTTGGTGATCTTCGTATCGACCTTTTTGATGATGTCGAGCAGGCTCGCATAATCGCCCGGTTTGGTGGTGTTGGTAAAACCGGTATAGCTTTTCTGGATGGAGGTGCACACGGCAGGGTCCTTGACATTGACCAGGGCATCCTGGATTTTCTTCATGGTCGCCTCATTGACCTTGGGGCCGACCACGATGACATGTTCATACACCGGGGCGCTCTCGACAACAACCTTAAGGCCTTGAGCCATGTATTTTTCCGCCACATCCGGCTTGAGGCCGCCGGCGTCATGCATGCCTTTCAAGACGGAATTCGCCACATTGTCGTGCTTGCCCGTAAAGTCATACTTGACGGAATCAAAGACGCCCGCATCCATCAGCATGACCGCCGGCAGATAGCAGGACAGGGTTGAATCCCGGTCGCCAAAGGCGAACTTTTTGTCCTTGAGATCAGCCAGGGAGTTGATGGGGGAATCTTTCTTGGCCACGATGACCCCTTTGAAGGTCGGCTGGCCTTTATCAAGGGCCGTGGCCACGAGACGGACCTTGTCCGGATGCTGGGCAAAAAGTTCGGCATAGATGGAAGGTCCCATGAAGGCGATATCGATCTCTCCCTTGACAAAGGCCTCATTGAACGCGGCATAATCCTTGGAGCTGCGGAAGGAAAGGGTCGCCCCGGTCTGCGCCTCAAGATGGGCCATCAGGGGTTTGAACATGGCTGCCAGCTCCGCCGGGTTTTTATAGGGATGCACGCCGAAAACATAACTTTCGGCGGCCAGCAGCGGGGTTGCGAAACAGAAGGTGAGCAGGGCCACGGCTACGGCAAATTTGATGTGCAATGTCTTCATCTTATCTCCTTTGTTTGTCTGATGCCTGAATGGACGTTCCTCATAAGGTCTTTGTTCGAGGATATCAAAATTTATAGGATAACAAAACAAAATGATGATAATATAGAAAAAATCCAAACCGGGAACGGGGGGAGGGTGAATCTTATCATTTGATGCGCCACTTCTCTGTTGTTGGCCACGGGAAAAACTCTCCGGAGCGGGTTGCAACCGGGGGATTGCAGTTCCTTACAGAATTCACCAGCAACGGGGTAAGGGGAGAGTGTATGCCAAAGGATCGCAAGCAAACGATTGGGATTTCCGTGAAATTTATCGCCAGCAATGGTCTCGCCATTCTGGTGCTGCTGGCCATTATGGCCCTGGTGATCATTCAGGCCAATAACCGGGCCATGGTGCGCCAGTCCGATTCCTTTGTTTCCCTCATGGAAAAAGAGCAGGCGGACCAGGAGGAACTTCTCCGGGACGGGCTGATCAGGAAAGGAAAGTCGCTGCTTGACCTCCTGGCCCAGGCCGGCGGGGGGGCGATCGTTGCCTATGATTTCGCCACCCTGGAAATTTTCGCGACAGCTGCCGCCGTGGATGAGGAAATAGATTACGTCCTTTTTAAAAACACGGAAAACAGCGCGCTCAACACCCAACCATCGAGTCCCAGCAAGGAAAAACTGGAGAGTGATATCGTCGTCAACGGCCAGAAAGTCGGCACTGTCGAACTGGGGCTCAATTTTGACCTCATTGACAAGGCCCGCGTTGAGCTTGCGGATAAACGGGGGCGGACGATGAACGGTATGGCGAACCGGCAGAAAGAGGAAGGCCGGGGCATGATCCGGACAATCTCTCTTTTCACCATCATGGTTCTCGTCTTTACCTGTCTCGTGCTTTTTCTGATTACCAGGAATATTGTCGGCGCGCTGCGCTCATCCATTGATAAGATTAAGGAGCTGGCCGCCGGCGATCTGACCCAGCGGCTTACTGTCTCCACCCGGGATGAAATCGGTGAACTCTGCCGGGCCATGAATGAAATGATCGACTCCCTGCATGAAAAGGCGGAGCTGGCGGAGGTGATTGCCGGCGGGAATCTCAGCCGCGAGGTGCCGGTCCTTTCCGAGCGCGACATCCTCGGGGTTGCGCTGCGGAAGATGGCGCGTAACCTGATAGATGTGATCGGCAAGATTCAAAGTAATGCCGAAGCGGTCGCCAGTTCGGCCGAAACCCTTTCCGGCATTGCCGGGACGCTCGCGGCCGGTTCGGACGACATGATCCGCCAAGCCGCCAATGTCGCCGGGGCCACGGAAGAGATCAGCGTGAACACAAAACATGTCTCCGACACGGCGGACCGGATGTCCGGGGACAGCCGTTCGGTTGCCGTCGATTCGGTGGAGATGGCGACTGCTATTGAACGGATCGGCGCCATCGCCGCGGAGGGATTAAAGACCACGGACACAGCCATGGGCCAGGCGGAACTGGCCGTGAAGCTCATGAAGCACCTGAATGATTCGGCCCAGGAAATCGGCGCCGTAACCCAATCCATAGGCGAGATCACGGAGCAGACAAAACTTCTGGCCCTCAATGCGACCATTGAAGCGGCCAGGGCCGGGGAAGCGGGCAAGGGTTTCAACGTGGTGGCCGGAGAGGTAAAGGAACTCGCCCGGCAGAGCGCCGATGCGGCGGGCAATATAGCGAAACGGATCAGCGAGGTGCAGCAGAAATCCCTGGAAGCAATGAACATCATTGTTGAGGTCTCAGGCATCATGCGGGAGGTCAACGACTCCTCCTCAAGGATCGCCTCCGCTGTTAAAGATCAGGTGCACGTGGCCGCCGATATTTCGGGGAAAATTTCCCATTCCAACGAGGGAATCAGTACGATCGCCCGGGCGATTTCCGAACTGGTCAACGGATCAAATGAGGTATCCAGCAATATCCAGGGGGTGGCGCAACGTTCCGATGAGAGCAACAAATCCATCCAGCAGCTCAGCGGGTCGGCTGGAGAGCTTGCCCGGCTGGCTGGGCAACTTCAGTCGCTATCCAACGATTTCAAACTGAAATAGCGGATTGATGCATCCACAGGCCTAATACCGGCCATGGCCTTCCCCAGCCATGGTCATTTGCCGCGCAGAAACTTGGCCGGCACGGGCAGCACCCGCAGCGTCCCGCTCAGCGGGTTTTCATCAACCAGCAGCGGGCATTCATAGCTCTCTTCCAGCAGTTTTTCGTCGAGCACCTCTTGGGGCGCGCCGGTCCTGACCACCCGGCCGTTTTTTAAAAGCAACAGCCGGCCGGCATACATGGAGGCCAGGTTGAGGTCGTGGGAAACCATGCAGACCGTGATTTTTCTTTCCAGGCGCAGGTTTTCCAGCAGATCCATGATTCGGATCTGGTGCGCCAGGTCAAGCGAGGCCGTGGGTTCGTCCAGAAAAAGGATGGCGGGTTGCTGGCAGATGGCCCGGGCGATAATGACGCGCTGCCTTTCTCCGCCGCTCAGCCGGTCCAGGGTCCGGCCGGCGAGATGGGCGGTATCGGTAGCCTGCATGGCCTGCCGGGCGATATGGTAATCCTCCTCCTGCTCCGCGCCGAGCAGCCCGAGATGGGGAGAACGGCCCATGAGCACCGTGTCGGCCACCGTGAAGGGGAAATGGCTTTCAATTCCCTGGGGCACCAGGGCCGTGAGACGGGCCAGCTCCCGTCTGGAGTAATCCTTCTGATCGAGGCCGAACAGGGAAATGGTTCCCGAATTAATCTTTTCCGTACCGGCCAGACCCTTGAGCAGTGACGATTTGCCCGCCCCATTGGGGCCGATGATAATGAAAAATTCCTCTTTGTCTATCATTAGCGAGAGCTGGTGCAGCACCTCCTTGCTTCCGTAGGAGAGAGAGATGTTGTCCGCCGTGACGGCCTTCATTTGCCGGACCTCCAGAGCAGAACGATGAAAAGCGGCGCGCCGATCATGGCGGTGATGATGCCCACCGGCAGTTCACCGCTTGCCGGCAGGGCGCGGGCCAGCAGATCGCAGCCGACCAGATAGGAGGCCCCGCCCAAGAGACCGGCGGGCACGAGCAACCGGTGATCGGAGCCGATGGTCAGCCGCAGGATGTGGGGAATGACCAGCCCGACAAAGCCCACCAACCCGGACAGGCAGACCACCAGGCTTACCATCAGGGTGGCCGTGATGAGGAGAATAACCGAGATTTTCCGCACATTCACCCCGAGGGAGGTGGCGGTTTCCCGGCCGGTGAGCAGGATATTCATGGGCCGGGCCAGGATGAAGATAATCACGTAGCAGGGCAGGATGAGGGCAAAGAGAGGCAGCCGTCCCGCCTCGGCCATGGAGAGATCGCCCATGAGCCAGAAGAGGATGTGGTGCAGCTGGCTGCTTTGGGAGATGGAGAGCAGAAACATGATGAGGGCGCCGGCAAAGGCGTTCATCATCACCCCGGCCAGCAGCAGGGAGTCCCGCCGTTCCCCCCTTGCCCCCGAGGCCAGCAGCAGAACGATGCCCAGCGTTGCCATGCTGCCGGAAAAGGCGCTGACTGTCACCCCTGGAAAAAAGGGAATGCCGATCAGCATGCCGCTGATGGCGCCCACCGCGGCCCCGCCGGAAATGCCCAGGATATACGGTTCGGCCAGGGGGTTGCGCAGCAGGACCTGAAAGACGAGGCCGCCCAAGGACAAGGTCGCCCCGGCCACGGCGGCCAGCAGCACCCGGGGCAGCCGGATTTTCCAGATGATGGTCTGCCGGGTTGATCCGCCATCAGCCAGGGAACCGAGCAGATCAAAGACAGCCAGGGGATTTCTGTTTGATGAACCCACGGCCGCGCCAAGCAGCATGACCGCGGCCAGCAGCAGGCCGAGAAGCAGGCAGATCAGGGTGAGCCTTTTGCCGATGGGGGTGAAGGTTTGTTCCATGGGATTTTAGCGGGGCGCCAGGATGTCGGCCAGCAGCGCCAGGCCGTCAACCAGCCTGGGGGTGGGCCGGTCAAAGAGATCGGCGCTGACCACATACAGCCGGTTGTTTTGCACTGCGGGCAGCTGGGGCCACTGGCGCCAGGCGGACTTGAGCTCTTCCTCGCCGTAGCCGCCGGCCATGGAGGCGATGATGACCACCTCCGGCTGCATGAGCAGGATGTCTTCCCACGAGTAGCGAGGGTAGGTGGTGGTGGCGCTTGCCGCCAGGTTGATGCCGCCCGCCTGGGTGATGAGCTGGTCGATGAAGGTGTTTGCTCCGGCTGAGATGATGGGCGAGGCGTCGATCTGGAAAAAGACCCTGGGCTTTTTGCTCTCCCTGCCCGCGCGGTGGGCGACGGAGTCGATTTTGTCCGCCATGCCCGTGGCAATTTCTTGCGCCTTTTTCTCCTCTCCCAGGACCTGGCCGAGCAGGATAATGGAATCCGTGATCTCGGTGAGGTTTCTAGGGTCGATGGTGTAGACCGGGATGTTGAGGGCGGTCAGTTTGTCCACGATATGTTTGGGATTGCCGTCCCGGGCGGCCAGGCAGAGATCCGGTTTGAGGCTGATGATTTTTTCAAGGTCCGGCCGGGCGTAGGAACCGACACTCGGCAGCTGCGCCGCCTCCGGCGGTTCATTGCTGAAAAGGGTCACCCCCTTGAGCCGGCTGCCCGCCCCCAGGGCAAAGACGATCTCCGTGATGCTGGGCATGAGCGAGACAATGCGCTGGGGCCGGGCCGGGATGTCAACCTGCCGGCCGAGCTGGTCGACAAGGATTTCAGCCCGCACAGCCGGGGCCAGAACCAGGGTGAGACAAAATATGGCGGCGCGGAGGAACAAGGCGGCGATTTTTTTTGGTGGTGGTGCGGTTTTCATGGTTTGTCCTGACTGTTTTCATGGCGCAGGGCAAAGCGGATCGGCACCCGCACCCACATGTCAATGGTTTCATCGCCTTTTTGCCCCGGCTGAAAAAGCCATTTTTCAACGGCGCTGACAGCGGCCCCGTCCAGCAGGGAGTGGCCGCTGGTCTGGCCGAGCCGGACCTGCTGCACCGATCCGTCGCGGTTTACCAGCACGTCAAGCTGCACCGTGCCTTCGAGTCCTCTTTTGCGGGCCAGGGGCGGGTAGTCGGGCGGGGGATTTTTCTGATACAGGGGACTGGCTTCAATCCCGTTTGTCTGGGCGCCCTTGTCCCCTTCAAGAACAACTTGCCCGCCTCCCCTCCCGCTGTCCGCGTCCTCGGCGGCGGGGACAGGGGCGGAGTCCCCGGAGAGCGCCGCCTCTGCCGGCTTGTCTTCTTCCTGCGCCGTTTCGCTGCCGTTCCGCTGCCGGAGTGCGACCTGCCGCGCATCCTCGGCGATCGATATCGCTTCGGCGGGAACCTCGGTTTTGGCGACAACCGGTTCCTCTCGCGCCACGGCGGCCATGGCCTGCCGGGGCGCGGTTGTTTTCGGCTCGGGCTTTGTCTGCTTTTGCGCCGGATTGTGGCGCGTTGGGAGAGGGCTGCCCTGGTTTTTATTTGGCGATGGCTCCGCAACCCGCTTCTGCGTCGGGGGCTGCGCTTCCTCGGCCGGCGGCGTGGTCAGCGTCACGTAAATTTCCCGGGGTAGAGGTTGGGTCTGCCGCACCATGGCGGGAGGCCTGAGCAGAAACAAGCCCCCGTGCAGCAGCAGGGAAAAAATCACGGCCCATAGCATGGACCGGTTCGGCTGGCTGGCGGGACAAGCGCTTCCCTGGGCGGGAACCTCGCTTATTCCGGCATGGCAGACCGGGGCATGTTCAGCAAAAATATGCATGAATAGTTAGTCGTTTAGGTGGTTGAACCGTACCCGCGATTGACACATCCCGATAAGCCCGGCGGGCACGATGAAGCCGTGCCCGCCCTGCCTGAGAATGAAGAGTCGCATGGTGCTTAACATCCGCCTCGTTCGTTAGTAGTTATAGGTTAAGGTCAAAAACAGCATGCGGCCCGGCATGGGGTAGCCCTTGACATGGGCATAGTCGCTGTCAAAGAGATTGGTTGCCGCGCCGCTTAAGGTAAACGAGCCGTTCTGCTGGAGATCAAGGATCTTTTTGCCGATGGTCAGGTCAGCCACCGTAAAGCCGCCAAGGGAGACGCGCGGCGCGGGAAAGACGCCGGACTCCCAGTCCTCGATGTCCTGCCCGCCGGAGTAAACGAAATTCAAGCGGGCCGAGAGCCCCGCGTAGTCGCTGGCCGAAATACCGTAAGAGGCGCTCCAGTCGCTCACGTATTTCAGGTCCGCGTTGCTGTCCAAATCTTCATACCGGTCAAGATAGGCAAGGTTGAGGTAAGGTCTGACCTCATAGGTCCAGCCGAAAAAGGCGCCCAGATCCCAGGAAAATTCCCCTTCAAATCCTGAAATCTCCGCCTTGCCGACATTTTCCCAGGTTTGATCCCAGCCGACCGCAACGCTTTCGATCTTATCCTTGTAGCGGGTGAAGAAGTAGCCCAACCCCGCTGACAGGCCGTTGCGGGAAAAGTTGAGGCCTGCCTCGTAGGTTCTGCTTGATTCGGGATCAAGATTGGGATTTCCCAGGTAATGGACGCCGAAATCGGAGAGGAAATCGGCGGCCAGTTCGTCCGCGCCGGGCATGATGAACGCCTCGCCATAATGGGCCCGCACTTTTATTTCTTCATTAACAAGATAAACCAGACCGAGACTGGAAGCAAGATTGGTGTCGTTTTCACTGCGGCCCGCCGGTTCCACCACCTCCACATCATAGGCGTCATAGCGCAGACCGCCGTCGGCAATAAGGCGGTCCCGCAGAAATTTCATCCTGGCCAGCACAAAACCCGCATAATTTTGCGAATCGGTTTCGGACGGGTCCACGCTGCTGGTTGTTTCATATTCCAGCCAGTCCAGCCCAGTGGTGAGGCGGATAGCGTTAAGCTGCATGGAGGTCTGGGCCTGGGCCCCGCTCAGGTCGGTTTTGTTTGAGTAGGGGAGGCCGTCATCCCAGCCGCTGGCATTGCTGGCCGTGGGGTCAAGCCAGGTGTCCTTGTCCCGGCCGGTGAAATAGCGGACCTGCCACGAGTGTAATTTGTCAACGCTTTCCCCATCGTAGACAAAATCGATGGAATGGTTGGCGCCATCCTTGGTGTTGTCGAGATCATTGGCGCTTAAGTAGCCGGGGCTGCCGATCTCGTCGGTGTAAGAGCGGGTGAAAATCAGGCCGGCCCGATGGCGGTCGAGAAAGGTGTAGCCGGTATTGACCGAGTAATGATCAATGTGATCATATCCGGTGTTGAAGTATTTATCCCCGGAACCGGTGTCGTAATCATCCATGTTGGAGCGGGAAAAACTGCCGGAAAAATCAACGCCCGACTGGACGCCGGCAAGCCGCACCCCGCTCTCGTCATAGCCGAAGCTGCCCATGGTTTGCCGCAGCTCAGCGGACGGTTTCCCGGAACCCTGCCTGGTGATGATGTTGATTACGCCGCCCATGGCCGAGGAGCCATACTGCACGGCCCCGGGGCCGCGGATAACCTCCACCCGTTCCACGGTGTTGGTCATGATCTTGGCCAGGTTGCCCGTGCCGGCCTTCCGGCCGTTCAGCAGAACCAGCACATGGGATTTCAGGTCATTGCCATAGGGGGCTGACTTGAAACCGCGGAGATTCACGGAGATCAGCTCGCCGGGGTATTTGTTCACCGCCCCCAGCCCCTTTTCCGTGAGTAACTCCCCGATATTGCGGGCCGGTGAGAGGGCGATTTCCTCTGGCCCGATCACCACCATGCTGGCGCTTACCTCCCGCACAGTTTCGTCAACCCGGGCCGCGGTCACCACCACCTCATCAAGGGGGGCGGTGGCGCGCTCACTTGTCTGTTCCGCGGCCTGGGCAATCCCCGGCAGACTCATTGCCAATAAAAACAGGGCGGGCATCTTTTTTCTTGCCATGGCTCACACCTCCCCTGTCTTTGCGGGCGCGCTGCTTTTTGCGTTGTCCAGGCAGCCGCGCATGGCTATCTGGAAGGAATCCCAGTCCCTGATGAGAAAAAGTGTGATTTTGCAAAACGATTGTTCCCTTGTGGCCATTACATCCTCCTTGCAATTGCAAGTTTTGTAAGCCCGGGAATTCTTTTGCCGCGTGGACAAAAAAAATCCCCGGACCAATGTGAAATTGATCCGGGGATTCCCTGTTTTTCCTCAGATACCGATATCTCTGCCCCTGGTCCTCGGAAGCAGACAAGCATTCTTCGCAGGCAGGTTTTCTGACTTCCGGATCGTTCTAGCAACCGCGTCTTCCCAGCGTTGGCGCCGCCGGGGAAAAAATCTTTCCCCGCGGTCGGCAAACAGCCAGTGACATGCTGCGGTTTTCGTCCCCGGTTACAGCGGCGGGCCCGTCCCCGGTTTACACGGGGTTCCCTATTAAGCTCGATTAAGAGCGCCTGAAGATGAGTCAAATACATAACGGCAAATAAAACGGAAGTCAAGGGAAAGGTGGCAGGGGGTTTTTGTCGTCCGCCTCTTGACGATTGCCTCCGGTCTATAGTATGTAATCGGAAAAGAAAATCAGGTGCTCATGGAGCGAAAGGCTTGTTTTCGGACAGGCTTTTATACAAGTTGCATTCGGATCAAGACCGCGAAGGCAAGCGAGCAGCGACGAGACGGTACAAAGGGTACGGCGAGGAGCCGTACAGCGCAGCCGCCAAAGGTATTGGTTTGAAGGCGACTTGTAATCAGGGAACCCCGTGTAAACCGGGGACGGGCCCGCCGCTGTAATCGGGGACGATATGTACATTTTGCCACTGCCGCATGACAATTGCGGCGGGAAGGCGTGCATGGAGGATGATCCGAGAGTCAGAATACCTGCCTGATGAAAATATGCTGTCCATACGCGGAGTTGAGGGTCAAGCTGTTTGTGCTTGCCCCCTTGTGGGCGCAGGCTGGTCTTGTGGATAAATTGGGAATCCCCGGATCGTTATCATGACGATCCGGGGATTTTTTTTTGCCTTTTTTCGGGGCGGGAGGAAGCATCATGGATTTACTGAAAAAAACCTTGCAGGCCATCAGCCCGCGGGATGAAACATGGCGTACCGCGGCCAGGGAGCGGCTGGACAATCTCTGCATGCCCCATTGGGCCCTGGGCCGCCTCATGGATCTGGCCGTGGACCTGGCCGGCATGACCCGTTCCCTGACCCCGCCGGTGGGACGCAAGGTCATCGCCACCATGGCCGGCGACCATGGGGTGGTGGCGGAAGGGGTGAGCCTTTTTCCCCAGGAGGTGACCCCGCAGATGGTCCATAATTTCGTGCGGGGCGGGGCGGGCATCAATGCCCTGGCGCGCCAGTGCGGGGCGCGGGTGGTGGTGGTTGACATGGGGGTGGCGGGGGATTTGACCGATCTGGCCCGGGCGGGCAAGATCATGGACAAAAAAATCGCTCCCGGCACCGCTAACATGGCCAAGGGACCGGCCATGACCAGGGAACAGGGGGTGGCCAGTATCGAGGCCGGCATCGCGATTGCAGACTTGCTCGCAGCGGAAACGGATATCTTCGGCACCGGCGACATGGGCATCGGCAATACCACGCCCAGCACCGCCATCCTGGCCGCGCTGACCGGGGCCGAGGTGAATGATATCTGCGGCCGGGGCACGGGGCTTGATGACGCCCAGCTCTCCCACAAGATGGAGGTGATCAGGAAAAGCCTCGCGGTTAACCAGCCGGATCCGGGTGATGGCCTCGATGTCCTGGCCAAGGTCGGCGGCTTTGAAATCGGCGGCATCGCGGGCGTCATCCTCGGGGCGGCCGCCCTGCGCAAACCGGTGGTGATCGACGGCTTCATCTCAACGGCCGGGGCCCTGATCGCCCAGGCATTAAACCCCGGGGTCACGGCTTATCTCATCGCCGCCCACCGCAGCATGGAGCCGGGACACCGGATGATGCAGGCCCGGCTCGGCCTTGAACCGCTGCTCGATCTCAATATGCGCCTGGGCGAGGGCACCGGGGCGGCTCTGGCCATGAACGTGGTGGAGGCTGCCGTGCATGTCCTGACCGAAGTGGCCACCTTTGCCGAGGCGGCCGTGTCCCAGGCGGATAAATAAGAAATCGAGTTGAATAGGCTGTAGGCTGTAGGCTGTAGCAACAGACCAACAAGCCAACAGTCTACAGCCTAAAAGGCTAATAGCCTAAACCCCCTATGTTCGGTGATGCCATGAACCGTTTTTTTGCCGCTGTCCGCTTTCTGACCATGATCCCGGTGCCGGGCCGTCTCGGCCTGGCCGAGCAGGATCTGGCCGGCAGCCTGCCCTGTTTTCCCGTAATCGGCCTGTTGGCCGGTATTGTTGCGGCCGGGGCGGCCGCGGTCATCAGCCCGTATTTTGCCCCTCCGGTCACGGCGGTGCTGGTCGTGCTGCTGCTGCTCTTTGTTTCCGCGGGGCTCCATATGGACGGCCTCGCCGATACGGCGGACGGGTTTTTCAGCTCCCGGCCCAGGGAAAAAATCCTGGCCATCATGCGCGACAGCCATACCGGCGCCATGGGCGTCATGGCCATTGGCGCGGTGCTGCTGCTGAAAGTTGCCGCCCTGGCCTCCCTGCCGGAGGGCGGCATCATGCTTGCCGCACTGCTTATGCCTTTGGCCGGACGCGCGGTGCTGGTCTGGTTGACCGCTTATGTCCCTTACGCCCGGCCGGAAGGGGGCTTGGCCTCCCTGTTTTATCAGGGCGGAAACCGGGGCGCGGCCTGGTGGTCCTTGCTGCTTCTTGGCGGCGTCTGCTGGCTGCTGGCGGCCGAGGCGGGTCTTGTCGTACTTGCCGTGGTTCTGTTGTGTACCTTTTTTTTCGGGGGCTACTGCCAAAAAAAGATCGGCGGCGTCACCGGCGATACCCTGGGCGCCGGGTGCGAACTGGCTGAAACGGTGGTGGCGCTGACCTTGAGCTGCAAACCTTTATTTATTTTATGGGAAGGAAGTGATTATGTTTTCAGGCCATGGTGGTAACGTAAACAGGCTGGCCGCCTCGGCCGGCAAGGACAAGGCTGACATCATTGATTTCAGCGCCAGCATCAATCCCTTGGGGCCGCCGGAGAGTCTGCGCCGGATTATCAGCAGGAATATCACCCAGCTCTGCCGCTATCCCGATCCGGAGGCGACCCCCCTGGTGCAGGCCCTCGCCGATTCTCTCGGGGTGGACAGAGAGCGGATCGTGGCGGGCAACGGTTCAACCGAAATCATCTACGCCCTGCCGAGAGCGCTCGGCCGGAAAAGGGCGGTTATCCCCGTGCCCTCCTATGCGGACTATGCGGCCGCGGCTCAGCTGGCCGGGCTGGCCGTTGTCACCGTGCCTTTGGCCGAGAAAGAGGGATTTCTGCTTGATCCGGCGCGGCTTGCCGCAGCCCTGCGCGGCGATGAGATCGTCTTTATCGGCCAGCCCAACAACCCCACGGGCCGCACGGTGGCAAGCCGGGAGCTGTACCGCTTGATTGACGCCTTCCCGGACACCTATTGGGTGATCGATGAATCCTTTGCCGATTTTATCGACGGCTATGAATCGGTATGCCGCTATGCCGCCGCCAATCTCATCATGGTGCGCTCGCTCACCAAATTTTACGCCATCCCCGGCCTGCGGCTCGGCTGCGGCTGCGCGTCCCCCGAGGTGGCCGCCCTCTTACGGCGACAGATCCCGCCCTGGACCGTCAACACCCTGGCCCAGGAGGTGGGCTGCGCGATGCTCGGGGACAGGGAATATGCGCACCAGACCAGGGACACGGTGGCCAGGCTGCGCCGGGATCTTACGGCCATGCTGGAGGGGATCAAGGGACTCGCGGTTTTTGCCGGGGAGGCCAATTTCCTGCTGGTGAAACTGACCGGCCAGGCGCGATCCGCCCGCCCGCTTGCCGACCGCCTGCTGCGGGAGGAGGGCATCGCCATCAGGGTCTGCGATAATTTCGCGGGCTTTGCCGAGGGAGGCGTCTGTTTTTTCCGGGTGGCCGTGCGTAACGAGGAGGACAATGTCCGGCTGGCGGAGGGTCTGCAAAAACAGCTGCATGGCTCTTCCCGGCCCAGGCCCCGGCAACACCGCCCGGCGCTGATGCTGCAGGGCACGGCCTCCAATGCCGGTAAATCGGTACTGACCGCCGCCCTGTGCCGCATTCTCCTGCAAGATGGGGTGCGGGTGGCCCCGTTCAAGGCCCAGAATATGTCGCTAAACTCTTATGTCACCAGGGACGGGCTGGAGATGGGCAGGGCTCAGGTGGTCCAGGCCCAGGCCTGCCGGCTGGACCCGGATGCGCGCATGAACCCGGTGCTTTTGAAACCGTCGGGGGCCGCGGGCTGCCAGGTGATCGTTAACGGCAAACCGGTGGGTGATATGACGGTTGATGAGCACATCGTCTATAAAAAGACGGCCTGGCAGGCGGTGACAACTGCCTACGACTCGCTGGCCGCCGAATATGACGTGGTCTTGCTGGAGGGGGCCGGCAGTCCCGGCGAGGTCAACCTCAAGCACCATGACATCGTCAACATGCGCATGGCGCACCACGCCAACTCCCCTGTCCTGCTGGTGGGCGACATCGACCGGGGCGGGGTCTTCGCCTCCTTTGTCGGCACCATGGAGGTCTTGGCCGAGTGGGAGCGGGGGCTGGTGGCGGGCTTTATCGTCAACCGTTTTCGCGGTAATGCGGCGCTGCTTGGCGATGCCTTTGAGTATGTGCACGCCCATACGGACAGGCCGGTTTTGGGGCTGGTGCCTTTTTTGCCGAACCTGGGGCTGCCGGAGGAGGATTCCGTCGGTTTCAAGGCGGGGCTTTACGACACGCGCACCCCGCCCGGCCGGGACCAGGTGGAGATAGCCCTCATTGATCTGCCCCATATCTCCAACTTTACCGATTTCGAACCGTTTCTGCTTGAGCCGGATGTTCATCTCCATGTTATCCGTCGCCTTGCCGACCTGGAGGCGGTCAAGGACAGGGTGGCGGCAATCCTGCTGCCCGGCAGCAAGAATGTCATGACCGATCTCCGGTATCTCTACCAGACCGGCCTGGCTGATCTGGTCAAGAACCTTGCCGCCCCCGGCAAGGTGGAGATCATCGGTATCTGCGGGGGTTTTCAGATGCTGGGGGAGAAGATCAGTGATCTGTACGGCATCGAATCCTGCGGCGGGGAACTGGCCGGTCTGGGACTGCTGGCGCTGACCACCGTGCTTGAGCTGAGCAAGACCCTGGCCCGCAGAACCGCGCTGCATGGGGAGTCTGGTCTTGCCGTGCAGGGCTATGAGATCCATCACGGCCGCAGCATCTCAAGCCTGCACCCCGTGCTGCAAGGGGTGGAGGGCGAGCGTATCTGCGGGGCCACGGACAACGACATGGTGTGGGGGACCTATCTGCACGGTATTTTTGACGCGGACCCGTTCCGGCGCTGGTTAATTGACCGTTTGCGCGTCCGGCGAGGCCTGGCGCCCCAAGGCAGGGTGCTTGTTGCCTATGATCTGGAGGCGGCCTTCGACCGCTTGGCGGATACGGTGCGGCGCGGGCTGGACATGCAGGCCATCTACCGCCTGCTGGGGCTCTGATGGCTCTTGAGTACCAAATCATATCGGCCCTCATCCTGGACGCGCTCATCGGCGATCCCCGCTGGCTGCCGCACCCCGTGCGTTTTATCGGTTGGCTGGCCATTGTCACGGAAAAGGGGTGCAGGCACCTTATCAGTCATGAGCGGCTGGCCGGGGTGGCGGCGGTCTTTATAGTCCTGACCGTGACCGGCGCCGCAGGGTGGCTTGTCATCCGCGCTGCCTCTTTTTTCCATCCCCTGGCAGGTGATGCGGTTGCCGTTCTTCTTCTCTCTTTCTGTTTTGCCGCCCGGGATCTGGCCGGGCATAGCCGGGCGGTGCGGCAGGCCCTTGAGACCGGGGATATCGGGCTGGCCCGGCAAAAAGTCGCCATGATGGTGGGCCGCGACACCGGGGACCTTGATGAACCGGGCATCATCAGGGCCTGCGTTGAGAGCGTGGCGGAAAATATGGTGGACGGCGTGACGGCCCCGCTTTTTTACGCGGTGCTGGCCGGGCCTGTGGGCGCCCTGCTCTATAAGGGGGTCAATACCCTTGATTCCCTGTTCGGTTATAAAAACGAGCGCTACCTGCGCTTCGGCTGGGGTGCGGCCCGGCTCGATGATGCGGCCAATTTTCTGCCGGCCCGGCTGACCGGCCTGCTCACGGTGGCGGCCGCCTTCCTGCTGGGTTTAAACGGGCGGCTGGCCTGGCGGATCTTCCGGCGCGACCGTTTGCGCCATGCCAGCCCCAATTCCGGCCATACCGAGGCGGCAACGGCCGGGGCCTTGGGCCTCAGGCTCGGTGGTCTGAGTTGCTACCAGGGCCGAGAGGTGGACAAACCCTTCATCGGCGATGCCGGGGCTCCGCCCCAGCCCCGCCATATTACCCGGGCCAACCGCTTGCTGGCGGCCACCACGGTGCTGGCGGCCCTGTTCATGCTAACAATAAGAGTGGTTCTTTTGCCATAACGCTAAGGAGAGTAGATGAAAACACAACTTGAACTTGCCCGGCAGGGCGTCATTTCGGAACAGATGCGCCGGGTGGCGCTTGATGAGGGGCTGGAGGCGCAGGTGGTCGGTTCGCTGGTGGCGGCGGGTGAAATCGTCATTCCCGTCAATACCGGCCGGCCGCACCAGAAGGTGGTCGGCATCGGCACGGGGCTGCGCACCAAGGTTAATGCCTCCATCGGCACCTCATCGGACATCTACGATATCGAGCTGGAAAAAAGAAAGGCGCGCATCGCCGAACAGGAGAAGGCCGATACCCTGATGGAGCTTTCCACCGGCGGCGATCTTGACCTGGTGCGGCGGGAGGTGCTGGGGTGCTGCTCCTTGCCGGTGGGCAATGTCCCGCTCTATCAGGCCTTTCACGACGCCGCCAGGAAATACCGCAATCCCAATAAGCTCGACCCGGAATATCTCTTTGACCTGATTGAAAAACAGCTGCAAGACGGCATCTCCTTCATGGCCATCCATTGCGGCATCAACCGCTTCAGCATCGAGCGGCTGCGCAAGCAGGGCTATCGGTACGGCGGCCTGGTTTCCAAGGGCGGCACCTTCATGGTCTCCTGGATGGAATACCATAATAAGGAGAACCCCCTGTATGAGCAGTTTGACCGGGTGTGCGAATTGATGAAAAAATTCGATGCCGTGCTGTCCCTGGGCAACGGCATCCGGGCCGGGGCCATCCACGACAGCCACGACCGGGCCCAGATGGCGGAAATGGTGATCAACTGCGAGCTGGCCGAGCTGGGCCGGGAGATGGGCTGCCAGATGATGGTGGAAGGGCCGGGCCATGTGCCGCTGGATGAGATTGAAGGCAACATCATGCTGGAGAAGCGCATGAGCGGCAATGCCCCTTACTATGTGCTCGGCCCCTTGCCCGCTGACAGCGGCGCGGGCTACGATCATATCACCGCCGCCATCGGCGCCGCCAATTCAGCCCGCTACGGCGCCGACCTGATCTGTTATATCACCCCGGCGGAACACCTGGCCCTGCCCAATGAAGACGATGTGCGGGAAGGGGTGCGCGCCACGAGGCTTGCGGCCCGTATCGGCGATATCGCCAAATATCCCGGCCGGCGCGAACAGGAAAAGCAGGTGGCGCTGAGCCGGCGGGACATGCGCTGGGATGAGCACCTGGGGCTCTTGATGTTTCCGGACAAGGCCAGGGAGGTGCGGGCCAGCCGGGTCCCCGGTGATGCGAAAACCTGTACCATGTGCGGTGATTTCTGCGCCATGCAGCGCGGCTTCACCCTGTTTGCAAAGGACATGAAAGGGGATAAGGCGGTTCGGCCGGAGTTCGGTTGAGCGCCGTTTCTCCTATTTGACCCTGACCCGGAAGCTCACCGTAAAATTCGCCCCGTCCCCGGCAAAGGCGCCGGTGGTGGTGACCTTGATGCCGGCCACCTCGGGGTCAAAGGGGCCGGTGGGGGTATAGGTGAAGGTGGTGGGGGTCGCGGTGTGGGAGTAACTCACCGTGTCCAGGGTCAAGCCGGAGGTGTTGGCGGTAAATATCACGCCGGTGGTCACATCGAACTCCAGCCGGGCGGAGTCAAGCGCCTCGATGACCACCACGGTATCCGCATCGGGCGAACCGGCCCCGGAGTTGGTGGTCTGGATCTGGTAGCTGAGGATCGCCCCCGGGATGTGCAGGGGGTTGGTGGTGTCGTTGACCGGGTCGGAGACCAGGGTGCTGGACTTGAGCACGGAGATGGAGGGCAAGGGGGCAAACCAGTCAGTGGTATTGCCGCCGTTCACCGCGTTGCCCGGGGCGATGGGTTTTTGGCTGGCATGGGAGCCCGAGGCGTCGGACCAGGAAACGCTCACGTAACTGATCATTTTGGTGGCGCTTTCGTTGACCACGAAGTTCCAGGCGCTGCCGCCGGTGCTGGAGGCCAGGGTGAGGAGCTCACCGCTTGCGCCGCTTAAGGTCACCGTGCCGCCCATGGTGGTGGTGCTGCCGGCCTGGAAGGTCAGGGTGTCGGCGCTGGTTACGCTCTTGGTCAGGTTGTGGAAGGTGGTGGAGCCGGAGATGGTCTGGCCGCTGCCGTTTAATACCACGGTGGAATCGCCGGGGGTAAAGGTGTTGGCGCCGGGGTTGACGGTGAAGTTGCCGCCCACGGTGATGGTGCTGGTGTTGGCGGTCAACCCCTTGGCCCCGGTATCATTGCCCGCGCCGATCACCAGGTTGCCGCCCACGCTCAGGCTAAAGCCGCCGGTGTTGAGGCTTAATGCCCGGCTGGCATTGTTGTCGCCGGTGATCAGCAGATTTTTGCCGCTGCCCAGGGTGACGTTGCCGGTCTGGGTCACCACCAGGCTGCTGCCGCCGGCAATGGAGATGTTGCAGTCATAGCCGTTGATCAGGGTGGGGAGGTTCTGGCCGCCGCCGTATTTTAAGAACATCAGGGTATCGATGCCGAGGGTTGAGGCCGGGTCGAAACTCAGCACATCACCACCCTTGGTCAGGGCCAGGGTAGTGGTGGCCGGGCTGGTGAGCCCGCCGCTGCCGATAGTCAGGACGCCCTTGACCGCAAGCCAGTAATTCAGGGTGTCAGTGACCCCGCCTTGGCCCACGGACAGGTTGTTGAAGCCGTTGGCCCACCAGGAGGCGAGATTGTTGTAATTGATGTTGCTCGCCGCCCCGTTCAACACCAGGGTGGCGCTGTTCCAGTCGGTGCTCTCCGTGGCGTCGTTGTTGGCATTGAGGTTGACGTCACCCCCCACGGTGATGGTGGAGCCGTTTCCCTTGAAGCGCGAGGCGGCACTGTCGTTTAAAACGCCGGCCACGGTCACCGCGTAGTTTGCGGCCGTGGTGTCGAAGATGCCGTCCGTCACGGTGAAATCCCCGTCCACATCCATGGCCCCGCTCAGCTGAAAGGTGGCCGTGCCTGCCGCATCGTTGATCACGATGTTCTGAAAATCGTGGTCCGCGTCCACCCCGCCGGGGGTGATGGTGACCGTGCCGCTGGCGGCATTGAAGGTCACCGTGCCGGTGGAGATGAAGACCCCGCCCGCGGCGTCCCAGTTCCCCGCCACGTTGATGGGGTTGGCCGCCGCATTGAGGGCGCCGTTGATGTCCAGGTGGGTGGTGGTGACCGCGCCGGCCGGGGCAAAGGTGTGGCCGGGCCAGACAAAGAGCTCGGTGCCGGCCCCGTTGGCGGTGAGGTTGCCGCCGCTTACCGCGTAGAGAATATCCGTATCAACGTAAGCCCCTTTGGCTGTGTTCAGCAGACCGTTGGTCAAACCGCCCCCGTTGTCGTGACGGGTGATGAGTCGGTCAACGTAAATGTGCAGACCGTTCAGATTGCCGCCATCGGAGACGGTGACGGTATTGCCCGCGCTGCCGCCGTCGGAGTCGATGTAAACGAGCAGGGCGTCGCCCGCGTTGATCGTGGTAACGATGGAGTAAGCGCCACCGCTGGTGGTATCGGTGCCGCCGCTCACGCCGTTGACCAGCAACCGGACGACGGGGCCGTCGGCCACGGTGGTTGATCCCTCGTCGCTATAGACCGTGCCGGAAATGGTGGTCGTGACGGGGACATATTCATAGGCCCCGATATCGCATACCGCGCCGGGAACAGCATCGCCATCGACCGGTCTGGCCTGGCCCCGCTGGTCGACATTGTTGATCGGCGCCGCGGCGCAGACCGCGTTGTCGGCCTTGTCGAGCGCCGGACTGGTTGATTGCAGAGCATGGGTCTGGGTGGGGCCGCCATTGCTCGCCAGACCGTTCAGCAACGGGTTGGTATCGGGCAGGTCGCCCGTGCCCACAAAACCGCAGGTGTTGGCGCTTTCGATGTTGTAGCCGTTGGAGACCTTGGCGCCGCCGCCGCAGTTGGCCGGGGCCCCGTTGCCGGTATTGCTTGCGGTAATGGTATTGGTGTA
>JACRCD010000005.1 GCA_016219175.1 Deltaproteobacteria bacterium
ATCTACTGCGTTGTAGCGCATTTTTGTTCGTTCGGCATACCACCTGTATTGCCTCGCTCTCAAAAATACACTACGCCTTGTATATCGAATTTTGTTACTTAGCCATCCGGGCTTTGTCGCCGACTTTTTACGAGTTCATCAAGCTTCGTTTCATCCAGAATTTTCCGCACCTTGTTTGCCAGGGTGGCGATGGAGAATGGTTTTTGCAGGAAGTGAACACCTTGGTCCAGTACGCCTTGATGGGCGATGACGTTGGCGGTGTAGCCGGACATGAACAGACACCTGATCCCAGGGCACAGCAGGGCCAGCTTGTCGGCCAACTCGCGACCGTTCATCACCGGCATGACCACGTCGCTCAGCAGCATGTCGATGCCGCCCTGATGGGTTTGGGCCAGCATGAGGGCCTCGCTCGGGTCCTCGGCGGCCAGCACCCGGTAGCCCAGTTTTTTGAGCATGCCCTGAGCCAGGGTGAGGAGTCTGACCTCATCCTCCACCAGCAGGATCGTTTCGCTGCCATGCGGGATATCCGCACCCTCCGGCGCCGGATTTTCGGCCTCGCTTCCGCCCATGTGCCGGGGAAAGTAGATCTTGAAGGTGGTGCCCTGTCCGGGTTCGCTGTAGACGTTGACAAATCCGCTGTTCTGCTTGACGATCCCGTAAACAGTGGCCAGTCCCAGGCCGGTCCCCTCACCCACCCTCTTGGTGGTGAAGAAGGGCTCGAATATTTGCTGCTGTAAATCGTGATCCATGCCGCACCCGTTATCCGAGACCGCCAGCATGACATGGTCCCCGGCTGCCGCCTCCGGATGGTTGGCGCAGTAGTCCTCGTCAATCAGGACGTTGGCGGTCTCGATGGAGAGCTTGCCAACCCCGTGGATGGCATCGCGGGCGTTGACCACCAGGTTGGCCAGGATCTGGTCCACCTGGGACGGGTCGAGCAGGACCGGAGCGACTTGGGGCGCCGGCAGCCAGGTCAGACTGATGTCCTCGCCAATGAGGCGTTGCAGCATTTTGAGCATGCTGGCCACGGTGGCGTTGATGTTGAGCACACTTGGACTTATGGTCTGACGCCGGGCAAAGGCGAGCAACTGGCGGGTAAGATCGGCCGACTGCCTGGCCGCGGTATAAACCTCCTTCAGGTCCAGCCGCAGCTGCTCGTCCGCAATCGGGTTCGTCAGCGCCAGTTCGACATAGCCGAGGATGACGCTCAGCTTGTTGTTGAAGTCGTGGGCCACCCCGCCGGCCAGCCGGCCCACCGACTCCATCTTCTGCGCCTGATGCAGCTGGTTGCGCAGGGAATCCTGTTCGACATGCAGCAGCAGCTCTTCACTGATGTCACGGTTGGAGCCGTGCAGGCCGAGGCAGGTTCCCTGCTCGTCAAACATCAGTTGACAGCGATGATCGATCCAGCGGAACGCCCCATCCGGGCGCACGATACGGAAACGCAGGACGCTGGTGTCGCCGGCGGCATGTCTTCCGCTCAGATGGCCGAGAAAGGCGTCCAGGTCCTCGGGGTGGATCAGGCGCGTCATCAGTTCGGAATCGGCTACGAACTCCTCCGGACTGTGTCCCGAGATGGCCAGACAGGCCGGGGACACGTATTTGTTGCGTCCGTCAGGCCCCTGCCAGAAAATCCAGTCCGGGGAGTTTTCGGTCAACATCCGGTATTTTTCCTCCGATTCCCGCAGTCCCTTCTCTGCTTGCCGCCGGGCCCGCCGTTCGGCGGCCTCGTCTAAGGCGCGGCGGATGGCGGGGACCAGTCTGACCAGATGCTTCTTGAGCACAAAATCCGCCACTCCCAGCCGCAGCAGTTCCACCGCTGTTTCCTCGCCCACGCTGCCTGAAAGAAGGAGCACCGGCAATTCGGGCCGGCGGCCATGGATGCGGACGATGAACGTGCGAAAATCCATGCCCGGCAGATTATAGTCCGCCAGGACCAGATCCCAGGACTCCTCCAGGGCCAAGTCCAGCTGAGCGGGGCTGTCGATACGGCGGCAGACGGCCTCCAGGTTTTGCTGCCGGAAATGCCGCTCCAGCAGCAAAAAATCGGCGGGATTGTCTTCGATTACCAGGACGTGCAGTGGCGTGGTCATGATTTGCTCACCTGGCGGCTGATGGTTCATTGATGGCCAGCCAGTAGATGCCCAGGCGGGACACGGTCTCGACGAACTCGACGAAGTTGACGGGTTTGCGGACAAAGCTGTTGCAGCCGCTGGCGTAACTCACGAGGCGATCCTGTTCCATGTCCGAGGAGGTGAGGATGACCACCGGCAGCAGGGCCGTGCGTTCATCGGCCCGCAGGTGGGCCAGCACCTCCAGCCCTGATAACCTGGGCAGGCCGATATCCAGCAGCACCACCGCCGGCAGATCAGGACCCTCGCGACGGGCGAAATCGCCCTGGCGCCAGAGATAGTCCAGGGCTTGCTGGCCGTCCCGCGCCACGTCGATGCGGTTAGCCAGGTTGGCCTTGCGCAGGGCGCGCAGGGTAAGCATTTCGTCCTGGGGGTTGTCTTCAACAAGCAGGATGGTCTTGATCGTCATGATGCGCACTCCTCAATACTATGTTTGTTGCCGGGCAGGGTGAAACGGAAGGTCGCCCCCCGGCCTGGCGCACTGCTGGCCTCGATACGGCCGCCGTGGCGGTGGATAATGCGCTGCACCGTGGCAAGTCCGATGCCGAGGCCGGGGAACTCGTCCTGCCGGTGCAGACGCTGGAAGGGTTGGAAGAGCCTGCCCGCATGGGCCATGTCGAAGCCGGCGCCATTGTCAGCCACGCAGAACCAGCGAGCGCAATCCCTCTCCTCGGCAAAGAGGCGAATGGCGGCCTCGCCGGTGTGGGCGCTGTATTTCCAGGCATTGCCCAGCAGGTTGGCCAGCGCCGCTTCCAGCAGGCGGGCATCACCCCGGGCCATAAGCGCGGGTTCCACCTGCACCGCCACCCGGCGTTCGGGTTCGCCCAGCGCCAATTCGGCCAGCAGGCGTTGCGCCATGGCGCTCAAATCCACCGTGTCATGCTGCATTTCCCCGCGGCTGGAACGCGAAAGGGCCAGGATGCCGTCGATCAGCTCACCCATGCGCTGGCTGGCCAGGTTGATCTGCTCCAGGTATTCCCGCGCCTCGCCCGCCAGCTGTGCGCCGAAGTCTTCCGTCAGGGCCTGACTGAAACCGCCCATGGCCCGTAGCGGGGCGCGCAGATCGTGGGACACGGCATAGGCAAAGCTGTCCAGCTCCTGGTTGGCGGCGCGGAGCTCAGCGGTGCGCTGCTCGACCCGTCGCTCCAGGCCGGCGTTGAGCCGGCGAACCTCCTCCTCGGCCCGCCGCCGCTCGGTGACGTCAAAGAAGGTGGCCAGAAGATCCCGGCCCAGGGTGATGCCCGAGGTAAGCATGGTGCGTTCCGTTCCGTCCCTGCAGGTCACCCGGTATTCCACGGCTTCGATGTCGCCGCCGCTCTCGGCGGCGCGGGTCACGGCGGCCTGCCAGGTTTGACACACCCAGGCGCGGTACCCAGGCTCCGGATAGGCGAGCTGCCACCACTCGGCCAGGGTCGGCACGTCCTCGCGGCTGTAGCCGAAGGTCTTGATAAAACGGGAGTTGACATCCACCAGTACCCCGTCGCTGTTGACGTAACATAAGGGGATGGGAGCCTGGTCAAACAGATTCTGGAAGCGCGCGGCGCTGCGGGCCAGTTCCGCCGCGCTGCGCCGCCTGGTCGTCAGCAGACCGTCGATGCGCGCCAGCAGTTCATCCACCGCAAAGGGCTTGGTGATGTAGTCCTGCACGCTTTCCTGCAACAGCTTGACGCGCAGTTCGTCATCCGCCTTGGCGCTGAGCATGACGATGGGCACATCCGCCATTTCCGCCTGCCGGCGCAGGGCCAGCACCATCTCATCGCCGCTCAGGCGGGGCATCATCACGTCGCTTAAAATCAGATCGGGCCGCAGGGCCAGGGCCATGTCCAACCCCTGCCGGCCGTCAAAGGCGCTGGCCACCCGATAGTTGGGCCGCAGGGCCCCGGCGATATAGTCATTCATGTCCGGATTATCTTCCACCACCAGAATCAGGGGGGCAGGGCCGGAGGCGGCAGGCACGGCATGATGAATCTCTTTGAGGGGCCGCAGCTCATCGAGCATCTGCAGGCGGATGAGATTGGCGGGATCCGTGGCCGATGCCGGGGCCGCTGCCGGGGCGGCTTCCTCCGGCGGCCCCGCCGTCAGCGGCACGCTGACCCTGAAGAGCGCCCCGCCGCCAGGGGCCTCGCTCACCCCTACCTCCCCGCCATGCAGCTCAACGAATTCCTTGACTATGGCCAGCCCCAGGCCGGTGCCGCCGAAGCGGCGGGAGGCGCCGCCTTCGCCCTGGTGGAAAGGCTCGAAAATGACCTCGCGCATTCCCTCGGACACCCCCGGGCCGTTGTCTTGCACCTGGAACAGAGCCCGGCTGTCAGCCACCCGGAGCGAAAGAGCGATCTCGCCCCCGTCCGGCGTGAATTTGAAGGCGTTGGCCAGCAGGTTAAGCAGAATGCGCTGGACCTTTTCTCCATCCAGCCGGGCGGGCAGACTGGCTGGCGCCGTTACCGCCAGGCCGATGCCCCTTTCCTCGGCCAGCACCTCGAAATGCGAGGCCATCAAGCGGACCACACCGGCCAGATCGACCGGAGCGCAATTAAGCTGCATGCGGCCCGCCTCCAGCTTGGCCACATCCAGCAGGTCGGAGACATGCCGGTAGAGCATGCGGGCGTTACGCTCGATCACCTCCAGGTCATGGCGTTCCTCGGGCGGCATGCCGCTCCTGGCCAGACGCTTGCTCACCGGACCGAGGATCAGGGTCAGCGGCGTGCGCAGCTCGTGGCTGACGTTGGCGAAGAACTGGGTCTTGAGCTCGTCCAGTTCCCTGGTCTTTTCATAGAGCCGGGTGATCTTCTCGTTAGCGGCCTCGGCCGTCCCCAGCGCCTCATCGGTGCGGCGCATGGCGTGCCGGAGGCGGGCAAAAAAGTAGGCAAAGAGACTGCCCATGAAGATGAACACCAAAATGGAAAAGGCGGAGGCGGGATTGTTCAGGGTAAAGGAGAAGGCAGGCGGGATGAAGACGTACCAGACCAGCAGCGCGCCGATGACGGTCGCGGCCAACCCGCCGGCAAGTCCGCCGATCCAGGCGCTGAAAAAGGCCGCGGGGAAAAAGAGAAACCAGACGTAGGGTTTGATATAGTCCCACAGCAGCCATTGAACGACGCAGGTGACAAAAGGCAGCAGCACGGACAGAACCAACCTGATCTTCAACGCGTTTCCCTCTCCCTTGGTCCGGGCCGGCCGGTATGTTGTTGTGAAAGTGTCCATTGGGAAGATTGATGTCCCCTGGGCAAAACCATCTTATTCTTTTATCTCACAAATGAATTTAAATGTTAAGTGAAAAAAACAAAAAAATGGAGGATGCCGCACATGGGCTCATCGCCGAGGGGGGGAGGGGCAAGAAGTGCCGCCAGCCGTTGCGCTTGCGCAGCCGGATCTGTTTTCCGGCATGGTGAAAAGGATGGAGAGAGACGATTACCTATTGATATCGGGGGAGGGCGAGCACGGCTTTTTCGTGCCCACCGGGTTTACCGTGCTGTCCCCCTTACCGCGTGCGCAACAAACGGCCGTTGCGCACCCTTCGGAAATACAGAATCAATTAAGTCCGTCACAAGCTGGCCAGCAGATTGTTGGCAAACTCAATGAGCATTGCCGCATCTTCTTCAGAAATTTTCTTGCCGCTTTGCGCCTCTATCTCATTAATAAAGGCGTTCAAGCGGTTGAGGGTGTCCTGGCTGACCTCGGTACCGGCTGCAATCGAGTCCATGATCCCCTCGATTTTCTGGCCGAGGCTCTGTTCAACGCCCGGAGGCAATTCCAGGCTGACGATCAAATCCGGCAAATCAGCGATCTGATCAAGACAGCCGTCAAGGTTGGCATCTTGCCCACCCGGATTTTGCAAGGGACAAATGTCAGCCGCATCAGCAACCCCATCGTTGTCGTCATCGTCGTCGCAAACATCGCCACGCCCGTCGAGATCGGAATCAAGCTGGTCTGGATTATGGATATCGGGGCAATTATCGCTTTCCGTTGCCACCCCGTCATTGTCCGTATCAGTCACGACCGGCGTCAACAGGAATGCCCGGGTATGCCCCGCTGGATCTCTGCCGACGCCAACAATTTGCCCCGCATTGTTGATATCATAGGCCTCATCAAGATGCCAGCCGCTGGCCGGATCAATCAGCTCGTTTAAGGAAAGCTTGCCGGTTTCTTCTGTCCAGAAAAACGCACCGCCATTGCTTCCCACAACTACCCCATTATCATTGATGAAAGGCCCTCGACACCAGTTGGTCCCTGCGCTGCCGAGACTGATCATGCCCTTGTCCGCCGACCAGAGAAATACCTCGGCGCCCGAGTCACTGCTGCCCAAGCCGACCACCTGGCCGTTGTTGTTGATGGACATTGCCATGCTGTAAAAAGCACCGCCAGGCAGATCACCCAGGCCGATCATCCCCGCATCCGCGCTCCAGAGAAATGCTTCCCCACCCCTGTCACTCATGCATTGGCCAACTACCTGGCCACTATCGTTTAGCCCTTGTGGCCATCCCCAATCGACCCAGCCAACCGGAGCCCAGTTCCAAATATTCATCACTGTGCCATCCGTGTCCCAAAACAGTGACGTTCCATTCCCTCCCCATCCGATAACTTGGCCTCTGTTATTTATGTCCGTTGGCTCACAATAACCATCTTGTTTGGCCGTGCCCGCAAGAGGGATCATTCCTCCGTCCGTAGTCCACATGATAACATACTCGTCGACATCAGTAAGATTGCAAGTGGTGACGATAGTCCCGTCATTGTTGATGTCGGGAGACAAGCAAAAAAGTAACTTGTTTTGCGAATCGACTAAAAATTTCATCCCTTCTTCCGGTGTCCAGAGAAAAATGAAGCCACCGTTCATTTCCCCGACTATCCAGCCGTTATCGTTTATGGCCCGAGCGTTTGTAAAATACTCGAAATCATCCCAGACAACCGGGATGACATCGCTGAAAGGCCAATAAACATTTTCCGGCGGAGGGCCAAGGCCGCTGACCGAATATTTATATGCCGCTGCCGGAACCGGGTTAAGCGTCACGAAACAAAATGTTAACCCTGTGAGCAAACCTGCCCAATAGAATTTTTTCATCTTTTCCTCCTTTGGCTGTGGACTGCCGCACGAAAGTGCCACAATATGCTTTATTTGCAAAGCGGCGCCAATTAATAAATACTAACTGGCCACATAAGCAATTAATAGGCCCGCAAAGAAAAAGGGTAGTGGAATTTCCCTGAAGGTCGCATGTTGTTTTTATTTCTTATTTCAGTATATTGACCATATTTTGGCAGAAAAGGGGCGGGAAACGGGGCGCATTCTTCGTTTCATATGATTGTTTGGTTTTTGCGTGCTTTCAACCTGATACATCCGGGCAAAAACTCTCTCTGCATTTCGCTGATAAAAAAAATTGAACATTGGTGCTTCTTGTGTCGTTTTGGGCTACCTTTCGCGCACCCCTGACCGTTAACTTTTTTTAAGTTTTATTATTTTCCTGACCTACCGACCATTTTTTCATTGCGTTGGATGAAAAATAACATAAAAATCAGACTTACACACAGAGGTATATCTTACTGATATTTTTTAAAATTGCCACTTGTCTCTGCCGGTCCTTCCTACGGCAAACACTCTAAAAAAAATTAACGCATTCCGCCAATCCCGAAAAAGTCGACTTACGCCACACTGAGAGCCGTTACGCTTAACACCCCTCAATATTTTGATCTTTTTTTCAGCATTGAGATTTCAATCAGGACATTGAACATACAACAATAGTAAAATATTTTATTATATGTCTGCCGTGAAGTGCTTCCCGACCTCCGGCGAAGTCAATGTGTCGTCATTCCCACGCAGGTGAAAATCCGGTTATATCAAAAAGAGATTGCCAGACCAGCTCCCATCAGGACTTGATCCGGGATACGCGCGGGGGAATGCAGAATGCAGACAAGCCCCAGCCTAAAATTATACGCTGCTGAACCTTGTCTGCGTTCCTGCGTCTTCGACAATCTGCAGATACTCGTGGTCCCCATGCTTTTTAACTCGTGTAAACACGATGTTCTCCCTTGTTGAGGGCACCTTGAGAATACTGACCACCTAATGCCGGATAAAACCAAGAGATTGCGTGGCATGATTGCTCAAAATGCACGCCAACCGCGGAAGAAAAGTTTTACAAAACCATCATTTTGGGTTGACAGTTATTGTGGGAAAAAGTAATAAAAAAATAGGTTGTTATGGATTATCTGGTGTGCATGGTTGTCCAAATCGTTGATGCGTTTTGTGACCGTCAGGCATGGAAGGGCACTTGATTATCCCAAGTGATTTATCGAGAGTGTTTTTGGGGCGTTTTTTGGCCGACCGTGCGGGAAAAAGTTTTTCTTCGTCACTGTCCTATTACGAAAAACGATTGCGTATCATTAACCACCTCATTACCATTGCTCTAAAGCCAGGATGACCGCTTTATGTCCTCTCCATTATCTTTCATAGCGTTAGTTCGTGTTCTCCTTGTAACATCTTTTTTCTTGGGAACATCAATCAGCTCTTCTCTATCGCCACCTTGCTCGGCAGGGCAATACACCGAATCAGCTCATGGCGACGGCACCTTCGGTGTCTCCAACCGGGCAACTGGTTTTGCCAGCGGCAACTGTGCCCACTGTCACGAATTTCACGCCAGCTCCGGCGGCAGCGAACCCGCACCGGTGGACGGCGCAGCCTCACCTTTTACCCTGTTCACGGAAAATTTTAACACCTCCGCGACAGTGGCTCCTTATGCTGAATCGGACAATATATGTTTCTATTGCCACAGAGGAACTGGTTGTTCTTTCCAGCAAGTGACCAACTATGATTACAGCCGTTCCTTCGCAGGCTATACCATATCCACCCTCACGAATATCCTGGACACCTTCAATCAGACTTCCTACCATAATCTCTACGACATCTGGAATTTTTATAAAGACAAAAGCGGGGCGGATTTTTTCAATGATTTGTCGAATCCGTGTGTTGCGTGTCACAATCCCCATCTGGCAAAAAAGAACAGCGCCGACCCAACCGATCCGGCCCAGACCTGCGTATCCAAACCATCCGATCACGAAACCCTCTGGGGAGACGGGGCCAGCGAACAGATCAACGACTACACCGCAGCCTACCAGGCACCCTTTTTTTATAATTCAAGCGTCGTTTACGAACCTGGCGGCTCAGCCACCTCAAATGGTTCACTAACCCCTGACTACATCACCTTCTGCACCGATTGCCATAACACGACAAATACCATCTACAGCACAACCCTGGTCCGTAACCTTCGCTCGATCAACTGGAGTACATCAGGTGATGTGCATGGTGGCGGTTCAGCCAGGGACGCCTATTCCAACAAGGGAACAATTAAAGCCCCATACGACGAGGCCAGCGGGCCGAATTATGTGCTTTCCTGCCTGGATTGCCATGAACCTCATGGTTCCAGTAGCAAATATCTGCTCCGGCGCGAGGTGAATGGAGTCGCGGTTCCGCAACTCACCGTGGATACGAATACCGACTCTGCCTGGTTGACCTTTTGTGCCGCATGCCACGATGTCACTGTCGAGGGCGTCGGCAACCCATGTGGCAGTTCCGTACACGGCGGATATCCCATGCCCGGCACCTCATGCGTAAACTGCCATTACCATGGCAGAACAATGTGTCCTCCTCCCTTCTGCAAAACCATGTAGCCTAAACCTTAAGCTTGTTCGCCCCTATCCGTTGCAGCAAACACAGAGATACAACGAGCTCATGTGTTAGCGCTGTGAGAAGTGCTGTCTTGCCATAGAACGCGCGGGCTCCCTTGGGTAACAATTTGAACCAACAAAAAGGAGACGTTGCGCCCTCTGTGGCAAAAAAGGATTTTCCCATCCGCCTTTCATAATTTGTTACGAGACCATCACTCCCGATCCAGTATTTCCCGTATTTTTTGAGCGAGCAGACTGGGAATCAACGGTTTATTGAGAAACGAGACATTCGGCTCCAGCACTCCTTGCCGGGCAATGATGTCATCGGTATAACCCGACATGAACAGCACCTTGATGCGGGGGTGCATTTCCCGCAGCGTCTCGGCGAATGCCCGGCACGACATGCCGGGCATGATCACGTCGGTCAGGAGCAAATCAATTTTTCCGCCACTATTTTTACAGATCTCCACCGCATCCTCGCCGCAGGAGGCCTTCATGACCGAATATCCCAATGGCGTCAAGACCTCGAAGACAATATCGGGAATCGAGGCTTCATCATCAACAACCAGCACGGTTTCAGTCCCTCGCGGCAGATCGACGCCGGGGGGTGCGTCCATTCCATCCGCCGCGGCTTTCGTTTCGGGAAAATAGATCTTGAACGTCGTGCCGCAACCAAGTTCACTGTAGACATAAATATGCCCCTTGAGCTGCTTCATGATGCCGTATACCGTGGAGAGACCCAATCCGGTCCCTTCCCCTTTCGCCTTGGTGGTGAAGAAGGGGTCGAAGATCTTTTCCTTTATCCCCGGGCTCAGGCCATGGCCGGTATCGGTTACACCAAGCATCACATAGGTTCCCGGCAACACTTCGGCATGGGTCCGGCAATACTCCTTGTCAAATTCAAAGGTGTCCGTCTCGATGAGCAGACTCCCCCCGTCCGGCATGGCATCCCTGGCATTGACGGCCAGGTTCATGATGATCTGCTCGACCTGCCCGGGGTCGGCCTTGATGTTGCCGGCGACCTCGCGAAGATTCAATCGTATCTCGACATTTTCACCGATCAACCGTCCCAGCATTTTGGTCATATTCTGGATCAGATTATTCAGGTTGAAAATCCTCATTTCCATTACCTGTTTGCGGCTGAAGGCCAGGAGCTGCCTGGTGAGATTTGAGGCACGCCGGGCCGCATCGGTAATGACTTTTATGCGGGGTCCCAGGGGATGATCTTCCGGCTGCCCCATCATACAGACCTCGCAGTAGCCGAGGATTACCGTCAAAATGTTATTGAAATCATGCGCCACTCCGCCGGCCAACAGGCCCAGGCTCTCCAGCCTCTGGGTCTGGTGCAGGGCGTCTTCCATTTTTTTCTTTTCCGTTATATCGACAAAGTGGCCGTCAAAACCGGAAATGACCCCATCCGCCCCGTATTCCGGGTAAAGGGAAAGCATGATGATGTGCTGGTTATGCCCCCGGTCAGATATCACCGTTTCAATCCCGGACAGCGTCCCGGCAATGGCAACATTCCGCACATTGTCCCTGACATCTTCCGCCAGCAAGCCGAGAAAATCACCGCCAAGGTCGCACATCTCCTCAAGCTTGCGGTTGCCTTCCATGATCCTGAAATTGATGTCCAGCCGGAAAAGAGCATGTTCCACCCGCTCGAAAAGCTCACTGATTTTTTTCCGCGAGGCCATCAGCCGCAGCTCCCGGTCCCGGATGGCTTGACTCATCTTATTGAATTCGGCCGCGAGCTGGCCGATTTCACCGGCCGTGTCAATCCGGGGAACCTCGGGGTATTCACCTTCCTGCAGGTCTTTTACCGCGGAAAAAAGGGCATTGAGAGGTTTCAGGGCGACATTGAGAAGCACATTGACCAGAAGAAAGGCAGCCGCAATCAGAAGCCCGGCAAACAGCACGCCGTTCAGGATTATTTTGCGCGTGGTTTCCAACATGACCTTTTTTGAAAGGCCGATCCTGACCCAGCCGATATGATCCTTGACCAGCCTGCTTTGGTTCGCCTCCTCGAAGATATCGATATCCCGCTCGGACCGCATGGAAAAGACGGGCCCGTAGAATTCGAAATATCCGGCATGTTCACGGATGAAAACCGGTTCCCGGGAGGAGATATCCGCGGGCGGCTTCTGGCCCACCGCCATCCCGACATGGGCGATGATGTCGAATTCAGGGGTGAAGAAGGTGACAAACGGCACGTTTTTTATTTCGCAGAGGGAAGAGGCGGCGCTGTTGACGATCTCCGGATTCTCCGTCAAGAACGGCAGTTCGGCGCTTTTGGCGGCGACGGCTGCCAGTATTTCCCCCCTTTTTACAATCTCTTCACGGAGGATGTTCTGCTCACCCCGGATGGCTGCCAGCGTATAGGCGATGGAAATGACGATAATGATCGGGCAGAAGAGCAGTAAGGCTTTTGTCTTAAAGGATAATCGCATGGAGATGATGTCCTCGTGTCACTGCCGGAAATTCATGGATAAACCTGAGTAGCTTTTTTCAGCATTGCCTCCGGAACGGCGATCCCCATTTTATCGGCGGTGTTCCGGTTGATATATAAATTAAAATGCCGGGGCGGCAAGGCTTGGTTCCGCATGGAATTTTGCTGTTTGAGGGCCGCCTCCGCCATCATGCCGAGACTCCGGCCGGATGATTCGGGATCGAACTCCAGCGCAAACAGCGATCCCTCGCGGACATGTTTTTTAGAGATGCCCAGCAGAGGCACTTTTTCGCGAAAGGAAAAGAGATAAATCTCCTCAAGGGCCTTATTGGTGAGCAGGGAAAGATCCGGCAGCAGCAGCACCGCATCCGCCTTTTCGAGATTCTTGACGGTTTCAACGAATTCATACGTATTCGTGACCTCATAAACGGTCACCTGCGAGGGATCAGCGTCGTTCAGCAGCCGGACAACCCCGGGACTGGCGATAACGCAGATATTCTTGAGATGCGGCAGATAGGTGCTCACCAAGTGGAGGTATTCCCTGATCGGCGTACCCATGTACATCCCGGCGGTATTGGGACGGTCGATAGGGGGGGGCAGGACAACCAGGTCATAGAGGACGATGACCGAGGGGGGCAGGGTCAAGGCCTGGTCGATGGATGGCCGGCCCAGGGCGATAACGGCCCGGGCCGCATGCTGCTCAACAAGGGAGGCCAGCTTGCCGTCCACCTCGTCCGGCGCATAAACCACCACCTTCCGCCCCATGATTTCCTCGATGCCGGCAATCACCTGGACCACGGGTTTAAGCCGCGTATCGCCAACCACCAGCACCTCGTTGTTTCCCCTCGCATCGGCGCCGCAGATACAGGGAACGGCAAGGAGAAGCACAACAAAACGGATGAATTGGTTTTTCTTAATTAACAAGCGATTCATTTTCACCCTCAGCGCCTGAATAGTCATCGAGGTAGAAGGATGGGAAGCCTCCGCGCGGTTGTCGCCGCTAAAAGGCTATCCGTAAACCGGCCTCGAGCCAACGATCCGGATTTTCAAACACATAGTGCCAATAATGTCTGCCGTTAAAGAGATTACGGGCGCTCACAAAAAAATTCGTGGTGGTGTTTTCGGTGACGAATATATCCTTGTTATAATGAAGGTCCCAGATCATGTCGTCATAACTGGCGCCGGTCGAGGCTTCATTGGCATCAAGCCAGCGGTAATAGCCGATCAGCAGCAGGTTGCCGAGCCGCCCGGCCTGGTATTGCAATTTCAGGTTCAGGCCATAGGCATCGTCACTGATCCCGCCATAGGGCTCCAGCCGGACATAGGTAAAGCTGCAACCGGCCGTAAGATTGTCAAGGGGGCTCGTGGCGGCGCCCAGTTCGAAGCCGGTTCTTTCCGATTCTCCCCCGTTCGTAAAGAGTCCGGCCTCGTCGTTCAAAAACCAGCTTTCGTCCTGATGATGATAGAAGATGTCCGCCTTCAGGTGGAGGTTGCGGAAACGGGATGATTCGATGCCGGCCTGCAGGGACCAGATGTCCTCCGGTTCCAGATCCGGATAGCCGGCATACCCCGGGGTACCCACCACCAGCCCGATGGCGGGCCGGATGAAGCCGCGCGCGGCCGTGGCCCGCAAAAGGGTCTGCTCATCGATTGGATAGGTCAGCCCCAGACTCGGACTGACGATGTCATCGGTAGCGGCGCCGGCGATGGACAGGTGGTCGTAGCGCAGGCCGGGGGTGACGGACAACTTGTCCAGCCGTAAGGTGTCATTGAGGTAAACCGCCCATTCCTTCCTGGTTTCGGTCCCCCATTCGACCGGCGCGGCAGTCGCGAAAAAATAGGAACTGTCATTCTCCCCCCGGCTCAAATCCATGCCAAGGAGCAGGGTGTGATTCCCCTGTTCCCAGGTGAGACTGGAGCTGCCCCCATAAAGCCCATTGTCCAGGAGCCGGCTTTCCAGATGTGCGCCGGAGGTCATTGTTTCAAAAGAATTTTGCCGCTCCTGGCCGAGAAAGTACAGATCAAGGCTGAGCCGGAGAGCAGAGGAGAGGCCGGCCTCAAGTTTGCCGGTAACCAGATAATTTTTTATATCCGACAGATAGCTCCGGTCATATGCAGCCCACTCAAAGTCTTTATAATCGGGATGCCAGTACCCCGCGGTGAAAGTCACCGCGACCTTCTCGGTCAGCGCCGAGGCGAATTTGCCATAGAAACTTTTGTTTTCGAAATACTTGTCTCCCACCAGCCCGTCGGAGTCCATGGAACCGCCGTACAGGTAATAGCCCTGCTTGCCGTGCCCGGCCGCCGCTTCGGCGCGATACTCCCGGCTATTCCCCTCCCCCTGGGAGCCATACAACGTGCCGGTGGGACGGTTCCCGCTTCCCGCCGGCTTGGTGACGATGTTGATGACCCCGCCCAGGGCCGAGCCCCAGGCGGATGAGGAGGGGCCCTTGAGCACCTCGATGCGGTCGATGATCTGAACCGGGATACCGCCCGTCTCGGGCCAGCCGGAATCGACATCGTTTAAGCGCACCCCGTCCAGAAGAATGAGAACGTGCTCATAATCCGAACCATGGATACTCAAGGCCGCCATGCCGCCGAAATCACCGCCCCGGAAAGCGACCCGCACGCCGGTCACGGTCCGCAGGATCTCGTTGACCGAATGGGCATTCATGGCCCGGATCTCCTCGGCCGTGATCACCGACATGTTCTCGGCCACGTGCCGTAATCTGGTGGGCCGCCGGGTGGGGGTTTCGACCAGCAGCTCCTCCCAATCGTAGTAAAGGAGCAGCTCAGCGGTGGTTTTCGATTCGAGTTCGGCAAGGACGACGGCAAAGCAGGGAGAAGCGATGAACAGCAAGGCGGCCATGACACTTATGATTTTCACCAGCCGGTCCTCCAGGACATTGTACAGAAAGTTGACACGAATTGGCGGTTCCAGCGGCTAGCAAACGATTGAATGACCTCACGACAGCCGGCGACTAATAATACATATCTGAAATTTAGAGTTCCGCTTCGCAAACGGTTGATTGTTGCTCGGGAGACAGATTTAATTTTTCTTTCTTGAGCATCATCAATTCGTTGCATCGCGACCCCGTTGAGCTGTGAAAATCATTCTGTCCCCGGCGGGGGAAAGAAAAATAAAATCAGTCCCCTTCCACCTGAGATAATGCGAAACTCTAAACTCCAGAATAAATATATCATTTTTTGGGAATTTACTTACCACTATTTTTCAGCCACTCAGGACAAACTTTTTATCAGCGCGCCGGCCTGGCGCACGAGAAAAAAATGCAAAAAATGGCTGCGGCCGACAACCCACCACTCTTAGCCATCCAGGCTTTGCCGCCGGCTTTTTACGAGTTCAGCATATCCTGGGGGCTTAGAAATTTTAAAAATACCGTTTATCTGTGTCGTCATGCCAGCATGTTTTTAGCTGGCATCCAGTGATGATCTGGATTCCGGCTTAAACCATGCCGGAATGACGGACCATTCGAGACGTGATAAACGGTATATCAACAAATTGCTGAATTCCTTATGGAAATCTCATGAAGGTTTACGATCCAGGATCTCCCGGATCTTTCTGGTCAGCATGCTCGGCACCAATGGTTTGTTGATGAAATAACAGCCGGGCGTGAGCACGCCGTGATGGGTGATGATATTGTCCGTGTAGCCTGACATGAACAGGACACGGGTCTCCGGATGGCTTCCGGCCAGTGCCTCGGCAAGTTTTTTGCCGTTCATGCCGGGCATGATCACATCGGTGATCAGCAGATCAATCTTGCACTCCAGGGTTTTGCATAATTCCAGGGCCTGTTCGCCGCTGCCGGCAAGCAGGACATCGTAGCCGAGCGGCTCCAGGGTATCGCGCACCAGATCGCGAATGGAGGATTCATCATCGACCACCAGCAGCTTCTCCGTACCTCCGACCAGGGCATCCACGGCCTTGACCTCAATCGCTTCACATTGCTCGTTGATTTCCGGGAAAAAGATCTTGAAGGTCGTGCCGCAGCCGACCTCGCTGTAGACAAATATATGTCCTTTCATCTGTTTGACGATGCCGTAGACGGTGGAGAGCCCGAGGCCGGTTCCCTTGCCCCGTTCCTTGGTGGTGAAAAACGGATCGAATATATGGCTCTTGACTTCCGGGGTCATGCCGGTGCCGGTATCCGTGACACTGAAGGCGACATAGGAACCGGGCACGATTTCAGCATGGGTCCGGCAGTATTTCTCATCCAGTTCGACATTGTAGGTCTCAAAAAACAGCTTTCCCCCGTCGGGCATGGCGTCGCGGGCATTGACGGCCAGATTCATGATAATCTGCTCCACCTGACCGGGGTCCGCCAGGATATTGCCGACCGGCTTATCCAGATTCGACTCCATTTCAATATGTTCACCGATCAGCCTTCCCAGCATTTTCAACATATTGGCAATCAGGCTGTTCAAGTTGACCACCTTCATCTCCATGACCTGCTTGCGGCTGAAGGCCAGCAGCTGGCGGGTGAGCGCCGCCGCCCGGCGGCCGGCGTCGTGGATGGCCTTGATTTTCTGGTACAGGGGATTGGCCTCGTGCACTTGCATCAGGATAATCTCACTGTAACCGATAATGGTGGTGAGCAGATTGTTGAAATCATGCGCCACTCCGCCGGTGAGAATGCCGATCGTCTCCAGTTTCTGCGCCTGCAGCAGCTGCGCTTCAAGACTCTTTTTTTCCGTAACATCAATATTATACTCGATCACCTGGGAGACTTGGCCATTGCTGCCGAAAATCGGGTAACCGTAGATTTCAAAAATCTTTTCACGACCGTTGTCCTGCCGGTGAACATGTTCCACCACCACCGGTTTCCCTGTCTTTTTTATTTCGGCGATGGGGCATGGATGCTGGGCGCCGCGGCAGGGGGAATCGGCATGGTGGGTAAGTTTGTAACAGGTGTCAGCCGGTAAAAAGGCCCCGAAACTCGCGGCGGAATTGGCCAGCTTGATCGTGTAATTTTCCGCGTCGATCACATAGAACGGCTGGGTCATGGATTCAATGACGTTGCGGACGAAATTTTTTTCCTCCTCAACCGCGTTGATGGTGGCCATGAGCTTGGTTGTCATGGTGTTAAAGGCCAGGGAGAGATCTTCCAGTTCATCGAGTCTTTTCGATGCCGCCCGCCGGGAGAAGTCCCCCTTGCTGATCGCCCTGGCCGTCCCGGCCAGGTCCTCAATCGGCTTGACAATCTGCCGGACCACGATAACCCCCAGGGTAAGGGCGCCGAAGATGATGAAGAAGAGGAAGCAGGCAATGCCGAACAGGGATTTGTTAATATGCCTCAGCGCTTCGTCAGCCGGCATCTCGGTGACGAAATTGATAAACTGGCTGCCGAATGCCATCTTCTGGGACGCCACAACCGCTTTTTCCCCACTGATGCCGGTCATGATGCTCGGCTGCGCCGGGGCCGCGAAATAGGTGTTCTTGAGAACGAGAGAACGATTGGGATGGACGATAACCCGCCCATCGAGATCGGTGAGATAGGCGATGCCGCGCCTGCCGATCTGCATCCTGCCAACCAACTGCCACATATACTGCAATTTTATTTCCAAAGTCAGAATATTCCTGAGCGCCAGGGTTTCCAGATCTCTTATCGGGAAACTCATCTTGATCAGGGGTTCCCCGGACTCACTGCTGAAATAAACCGGACTGTAAAAGATGTCTTCCCGCTGGACGACGTTTCTGTATTCGGGCAGATCCGACCGATCGCGCAGATCACTGTCGGTGATCAGTTCTTTCTGGGAAATCCGGATGGTTTCTTTTCCTTCCGCATCAAGAAGGGACATCTCGGTAAATATCGACTCGTGCATACTGTCGCGGCCGGAGGAAAAAAACTTGGACAGCATCAGTTTCTGCCGGTCAGGCGTCATATCCGGCAGATAATTGGTTTTCAGCAGGGTCCGCACGATGGTTTCCTGTTCATGCAGAAAGAAGAAGATATTGTCCGCGGCCAGGCTCGTCATCTGCTGCTGCAATCTTTTGACCTGTTTTTTTTCAACAACATAATTCTGCCAGGAAAGAAAGCCGGCGAGTAACACGAGCGGCAAGACAAAAAAACAGAGCAAGGGGATCAGCAGCCAGGTTCTGATGCTGTTTTTAAACATGAAGGCGTCCTTTTTTGCTCAACGGATGATTTCATCCGCCTGCAGAAGAATATCGTTGGCGATCTTCAGGCCCAGCTTATCCGCGGTATTGAGGTTGATGCCGAGAAAGAATTCGGCTGTTTCCGAGGGAACGTCCGCTGGAGATGCCCCACGCAGCACTTGGGCGGCGAGGCGGCTCGCCTGCCGGCCGATCCGGTAAAGATCCGGACAGTAGGAGACCAGAACCCCCTCCGAACATTTTTCAATTGCCGCGGCCGTGGGCAATTTCCGGAGCAAGGCGGCCTGGGCGATCTTGTCCGCATGGGTGGAAATGAGCATGGAATGTAAAAGGATAACAGCATCAGCGTCTTCAGGCATGGATGCGAGTGCGGCATCGAGTTCTTCCTCGGAACGGACTTCCCCCTCCAGAATCGTCACCCCGAGGGACCGGGCGGCTTGCCGCAGAGAGGCCAGACTCTGGCTGGCGGCCTTGGTGTCAAAGCAGATCGGCACATAGACCCGTTTTATGCCCGGGACCAGGGCCAGAAGCCATTCAAGGGTTTTCGGCACGCTGCCGCAGATCTGTACCCCGGTGAGATCGCCCCCCGGTTCAGAAAGGGATTTGATGATGCCGGATTCAACCGGATCATGGATGGCAAACACGGCCGGGATATTTCCGCCGGCAATCGCCTTCATGGTTTTCTGGGTTGCGGGAGTGGTGGCGGTGAAGATGAGGCTCATCTTCCTGGCAACCATATCGTGCAGCGCCGCCTCTATCTGATCTTCCTGCTCGCACTTTGTATAGATGACATTGTCCCCTTCCTGAAAACCGAAGGAAGACAGCCCCTCCATGAATCCCCGGACAATTTCCGCTGATCCCTTATTTGGATTGACGATGCCGACCAGGTAGTTCCGGTTGTGAAAAGAACTGAAGCGGGACCAGGCGACATAGCCGATCCCGGCCAGGAAAGTCAGCGTCAGGAGCAAGGCGGTAATACGAGTTTTCATCTTTTACCTCTGAATCCATTATGTTCATTCGCCACCACCCCTGCTTCTTCCCCTAGCAAACGAACCAGCTCAACCGGTTATCGCACCCTCTCATTTTCCCGGCACTCGACGGCATACAGGCGTTCCTTATTTTGTAAAATAAATAACATGGACTTTCAAGTGAATACGAGATTTCAATTCGATAAAGAAAAACGGCATCGCCGTTAATCACCTTCGCGATTGTTAATGGAGGCTCTTGCAAAATAAGCAAAAGAGTGGTTCCTGTCATTTCGACCGAAGGGAGAAATCCTATAAAATCATGGCCATCAAAGATTCCTCACTACGTTCGGAATGACACGCAGGTTCATTTTGCAAGAGCCTCAATGGTGAAGAAATTAGATTGCAAACAAAAGCGGGACAATGCTATGCTTTTCTTAAGAAAAAATTTTTAAGAACACCGGGACGAAACGATGGCGGATCAAAGAAAAGTAGTGGTTGTGACATCTCTGGGGAAGAAATATTCAGGCCTTATCGACATCCCGAATGCGGCCTTGAGGACAACCGATCTGTTTAACAGCTCGAACATCTACTGGAAAAATCCGAACGAGAAATGTTTTGAAAACGCCATCCTCATGTATGATGCGAGTCTGACCTTTGACGATTCGGCTGTGTACCGCAAATTTGACAAAATTCAAGTCAAACTTTCGGAAATCTTGTTCTTTTATGATGACTTTGAGAGCATAGGGGACGAAAAAGAAAAGATCAGGGCGACAACCATGGCGGGCAAGACCCAGGAGAAGCTGCAGCGGGTCAATATCATCACCAGGGTGGTTGCCTGCTCGTTTTATGATATAACCGGCAACTTCTACGGTCTTTTCAAGAAAAAATGCACCGACAATTTCATTCCCTTGACCGATGCGACAATGACCGAGATTTATAAAAAGCAGGACAAGTGGTTTAAAAAAGAGATCACCCTGCCCCACAAGTTTATCTGCATCGGCACCAGCCACATCGAGTCGGGGACTATCGGGGTTCAGGAGCCGTAACGAAATAACCCGTATAATCCCGGCCACGTCTCCCCAGCATACCGTAACGCCTATTTCCGGCATTGCCCAGGCAGCGCAGGTGGGCACGGTTTCATCGCGCCCACCGGATTTATCATGATGTTTCAGCAGCGGGTCACGGCCGTGTACCTTTCCGCGTGCGCAGCAAAACAGCCGTTGCACCCCTAACGCAAAAATAGACGTTACAGCGCGCTGGCCCGCACCGCATGCAGCAGCTCAAGCCCATTCTGGCCATTGTCCGGACAGGTCGCTATTTTCACCGCTAAAACCGCATCCGTGGCGAGCAGCGTTGTGGCGGCGTTTACCGTCTCGGGCGCCTCAAAGGCGTCGAGCATCGGTAGAATAACGGCGATTACGTCCTCCCTCAGACGGGTGCAGGTGTGTACCGCCTGCAGATTGGCGGAGAGTTGCACCGAAACCTCCTGAACAAGATGTGAGGCCTGCAGGGGACCCTTGGCGCGGCAAAGTTCGTCGTAGTTGGTGATGTGCATCAGGGCGAGTGAAAGTGAACCCATATACTCCCTGACCTTGGCGATTTCGCTATCCAGGGAGGCGAGGAAGGAGTTGTAGGGGCTGGTCTGCATTTCCTTCTTTTCACTCTGAGTCAGACCGATCTGAAAATGGGGGGCCAGCGAGGTGGCGATAACGCCGAAGGAGCGTTGCAGCTCTTCGGAGGTGATTTCCTTGCCCGCCACCGAACAAACGGCAAGCACCCCGATGATGGTATTGGCGGCCTGCAGCGGCACCACCAGGAAATCATCCGTGAACTCTCCGCTACCCCGGGCCACGAACGTTTCGCCCCGCATGATCCGGTCGAGCCGGGCAGGTTCGGCCAGGTAGACGGTCAGCGCTTCCGCCTTGGCCTTGTCCTGGGCGGAGCAACCCTTCAGACGGAAGGAGGAGGCGCCGTCCAGCAGCAGGATCGCGCATTTTTCCACCTGAAAGCCGATATGCAGGGCTTTCAAGATAAGATCCACATTATCGTCAATCGAATCACTTTTATTGAGTATCTGGCTGACATTGTAAAGAGCCAGCAGCTCGTCCATCTGCTCCTTGATCTTGGCGTTGCGCTGCTCGATGGTCAACATCAGGGCATCATAGGTGTCATTGAGGATCGCCACCTCGTCTTCGCCGGTGACGGCCGATTCCCGGTCCTTATCACCGCCTGCATGGTGCATTTTGGCAAGAAGCCGGGAGAGCGGCCGCTTGACCAGCACCGTGGACAGCAGGAAGCACATGATAACCGAGGTGCACAGGGTGGCCACCGCGGACAGGATGAGCAGGGTGCGGTTATCCGCCACCACCTGTTCTATATCCGCGGTGGTGAAATCAATCAGAAGCTTGCCCAGAACCTGCTGCCGCGGATCATGACAGTCATGGCAGCTCTGCCCGTTGGCAATCGGGTTGACGTTGCGCAGAATCCGGGTGCCGTTGTCCAAGGTGAATAACACGGAGAGATTGTCCGCTAAAACCTGGGATCCGGTATGACAGAAGGTGCAGCTTTTTTCCGACCGGTCGAGAACGACCCCGATTTCAGCACTGTTTTTCGCCTGTTTGACCTGGCCGTCCAGGTCGATGATCTTTATGTCATAAACCATGCTTTCCTGGCTCAGGGCGCTGATAATGTTCTGCACCCCGTCCTCGTTCTCATTGTTGAGCATGGCGTTTTCAAGACTGCTCTTGATGGCCTTGCTCATTTTTGCCGACTCTTTTTCCGCCATGGACAACAACCGTTTTTCGGATAACCGGACGGTTGTATGCGAAAAAAAACTGATTACCAGAAAAAGGCCGATTGTCATGGCAATCGCCATTTTTAGACCAATGCTTCTTTTAAGGCGCAACTTCATAAGTCGGATCTCCGTTCTCCTCTTGGGCAATAACCTGACAGCAGGGCCGGTACGGTATTCAGCACCTGAGGGGCATACTCTTTACCTTCATATCCTGAACATAAAAAGCAACCGCTCCGACAGACTGATCAAGGCAAAGACTGTAGTTTTCGATGGTGATTTGGGTATTGGGGTGGGCTGTCCGGTCCACAATGATCCTCTCGGCCGCCAGGACGTTGAGGATGTTTTCCTTTAATTTTTCCTTTGTTTTGAGACCTGAGGCAATGTTGCTTTCAATTTCCTGAAATTTTTTCACCTCCAGGGCCAGCTGCATTTTTTTATCCGGGGGCAGGGACTCGATGTTTTTGCAGAGATTGCGGACCAGGCTGATGGAGTTGTGCAGTCTTTTCTTTTCCTGCTGAAGGGCTTCCATCTGCTTGTCCAGGGCAAGCAGGGCCTGGAACAACTGGCGGCATTCAGCCGGTTTAACCAGCAGCTGGCAGGGGTCAACGCCTGCCGCATCGCCGCATTCCCGCAGCCTGATTTTTTTGTGGCTGTAAATATTTGATTTGCCGATCTTGCCGGTAACAGTCAGCTTGCCCTTGGCCGACAAGGAGCAATGATGCATATCCGACTGGGCGACAATTTCATCAAGCGCCTTGATGTCCGCAAAAGAAACCGGCCGTCCTGTGCCGTTGTCGATTTCCACCCGATTGCCGGCGCTGATGGTCACCCGGCTTTCCGGGGAACCATGAATGGCGCCGGTAATAAAAATGTCTCCCTTGGCGCTGATGATACTGCAGCCGGGGTGGACAATGCCGGTCACGCGGATATTTTCTTCGGCGGCAATCTTGATGCCGGGGGGGATGTCGCATTGCAGGTCGACATTGCCGGCGGAAACAATATCTTCGCCTACCTCCAGCAGGACATAGGTTTCACCCGGCGCTCCGCGATAATCAGGAGGTGTCTCGATCAGCAGTTCAAAAAAGCCGCGGTCTTTGATTTTGCCGACATAAGTAGGAGTCAGGGTGACTCCACGCGCGATCAGGGGAAGTTCACCGCCGAACTCCGGGTCAAAAATATCGGCGGCAATGACCATGCCGGCTTCTATTTCATCAATGGAGACTTTCCGCATGATAATTCAATAAATATCCTGTGGTTAAGGGCCTGGGCTGCCGGAGATGTCTGACTGGCGGATGTTTCAAGTTATCATACCACACACAACAGCGACAGCGTTCATAATAAATAAAAAAAAAACGGCTGGACCGGATTCCGGCTAGCCAGCATGGCTGGACCAGGCTGGCCAGCCACAACGAACCATAAAAGTCCGGCGCTCCGGCATGGTCATTTTCGAGCACCGTCAACTTTCATATACCCCCCCATCTCTGCGGGCAGGCAGGAGCAACGAAGCATGAAAGAGAGTTTCACGAAAAGGCAAGAGGCATAAGTGAAGCCACCTGGCAGCTTCGAGGTGACTTTTTACGAGATCATCATTGTTACATCTAAAGGGTTTCCGGGGGAAAGGACACGACCTCGTCAATGGTTCGGGCGCCGCACAGCAGCATGACCAGCCGGTCCACCCCCAGGGCGATGCCGGCCGCCGCATCAAGCTCGGCAAGATCGTCAAGGAAGCGGACGGGCATTGGCCCGCTCCTCCGGCCCCGGGCGTGCATCAAGGCCATTTCCTTTGTGAAGCGCTGTTGCTGCTCGCGGGCATCGGTCAGCTCGGAAAAGCCGTTGGCCAGCTCCAGGCCGTCGATATACAGCTCAAAACGCTCGGCCACACTTCTGTCCTGTTCCTTCAGGCGGGCAAGCGACCCGAGTTCCGCCGGATAGTCATGAAGGAATGCCGGCCTTTCCTTGCCCAGATGGGGTTCAATGTAACTAACCAGGGTCTCGTCAAAACAGTCGTCCGCCAGGGCCTGCTCAAGCGAGAGTGGGGCATGGCGGCGAAAGGCCTCGCGGACGGTGAGAAACTCCCAGTCATCCCGGAGGATGAGGTTTTGCGCCGAACGGCCGGGACAATCAAGTCGCGCGGCCAGGAAACAAAGCATCTCCCTGCATTCGGCCATGAGAGCGTTATAATCAATACCGCTGCGATACCACTCCAGCATGGTAAATTCCGGCAGATGACGCGAGCCGCGCTCGCCCTTGCGAAAACACCGGCAGATCTGGAAAATCCTGGGATACCCGGCGGCAAGCAGCCGCTTCATGCACATCTCCGGAGAGGTCTGCAGAAACCAGCCGGAGGATTCCTCCGGCTCGATATACATCTCGGGAATAAGACAGGGCAGGCGAATGGGAGTATCCACTTCCAGATACTCCCTGCCGGTAAAAAAAGTGCGGATGGACTGAATGATTGCAGCCCTGAAGGCGAGGAAAGGAGCCAGACAGCCTACTCCTTGACCCTGGTCAGGTACTGGCCGGTGCGGGTGTCGATCTGGATCTTTTCTCCCTCATCGACAAAGGGCGGCACCTGCAGGGTATAACCTGTCTGCACCGTCACGGGTTTTGTATCCGAACCAGTGGTGTCGCCCTTGGCCCAGGGATCGGCCTTGATGACCACCAGATTGACAAAATTCGGCAGGGTGACGCCAATGGGACGGTCCTTAAAGAGCAGCACGTCAACATCCATGTTATCAATCATGAAATTGATATTATCGCCAAGCTGCTCTTTAGTCATGACAAGCTGTTCATAGTTCTTGTTGTCCATGAAATGATATTCATCGCCCTGGGAATAGAGAAACTGCATGGTGCGTTCTTCCAGGGGGGCCCGATGGAATTTATCATTGGAGCGGAATGTTCTTTCAAAGGCATTGCCGGTGACCATGTTTTTCATACGGGTGCGGTAGAGGGCCTGGCCCTTGCCCGGTTTGGAAAATTCAAAATCGGTGACCACATAGGGTTCGCCATCAATTTCAATCTTTATGCCTTTGCGTAAATCAGATGCGGTATACATAAGTTAACTCCGAGTTGAACGAGAATTGACGTTCCCTTAAAAAAATCATTGCCAATGGACGTCTTGAAATAAAGAAAGGACAACTATCTACCCTAATTCAAGCACTTTTTCAAGCGGAGACAACTTCTTTTTTTGAAATTGCCTCGGCTTTTATGCGGTCAAGGAGTTCCGCCAGCACGGGTTTGACGTTTTCCCGCAGGTCACCGGCCACCACGATAAAGAGAAGATCGTCGCCAGGTTTGAACCTTCCAGACTTTGCTTCAATGATGATATCAAAAATTCCCTCTTTAGCCAGGAATTCCTTTCTGATTGCCTCAATTTTGCCAAGGTCCGGCGTCACCTCAAGAAAGGTGACATCCTCCCCGCCCTTGCGGGACCAGGCCCGGACCACACCATTGTGCACCAGCACCATGCCGACATTTTTGGCAAACCCGGGATTTTCCTTCATCTGGGCTATTGTCCGCGAAATATCCATAATGATCCTTAATGCTTCCTTAAAGTAACCTGCTGCAACCGAGCCCTTTCCTGCAACACCGCCGCACCTCCCGGCGTCATCCTTAATGCGGCTGTTTGGCTAACTCCAACATTTTGTCCAGAAGTTCTTTCAGTTTCGGACATTTTTGATATGCGATGTCCGGATCGAGTTTGCCGAACAGTTCCTTGCCATTCACCACCTTTTTATATGACCGTTTCATATGCAGAGAATAGAGACGCTCCAATAATTTTGCCGGCGGCTCATTGAAGTTTACCGCTTCCGGTTTTTGAATTTTAGCAGGGAATGTCTTGCGGATTTCCGCAGGAAAGATATCCGGTTGACTGAGAAGCCAGGCCTCAACCTCATGAACCGCGAAAAATTGAAAAAAATTTGGCCGGCTGACTTTTGCTTCGATATCCTCCTTGGCCCATTTGTAACGCTCCTCACTCCCTTTTGCATGACTTGGGAAAAAAGTCGGCCCGTAAAGGTCCAGCAATGAAATTACCGCAATAATATTCTCTTTATCCGGGCCAGCCAGATGCATTCTTGCTTTCAAAGGGGCATCTTTTATGAGTTCGGGCCACCCCTCAAAGCAAACGGTTTTGATGCCGACAGGACTCTCTAATCTTGGATCCAGCCATTTTTTAAAAAATTTCGGCAACGCCTTGTCTTCCGTATACCCTTCGACAAAGAGAATGAATTTCACCCCATCTGCTCCAATTCCCCGGATTTAAAAAGAGAGCCGAGCGAATATTTAGTAAGCCAGTAGTCAAGCTCATTTTCTTTGAGTGTTTGCAGTATGGTTTCCCCATTTTCCCATTTTGCGACAGTAGTCGTGGGCCGCGTCCCAGCAAAAGCATCCAGGAATTGTGGAGAATGCGTCGTAAGAATGATTTGAGATCTATTGGCTGCGTCAACCGCATATTCGGCAACCAGAGGAAGCATTGATGGGTGGAGTCCGGTTTCAGGCTCATCAATGGCGATGATTGGGGCCGGCGTTGGACTTGCCAAAACCGTCAACAAAAACAGAAAGCGAAGCGTTCCATCCGAGAGCTCAGCGGCGGATTGTTCCCGTCTCAGCGATTTCCAACGAACCCGCATTTGAATTCTCTGATCGGATGCGGGGGGAAACACCAACTCCTCAAAGTCATCGCCGAATGCCGCTCGCATTGCAGCATTAATGTCGTTTTTGAAATCACGGTCCCCTGTATAAAGCGTATGCAGGACGGATATCAGATTTTGTCCATCAGGATCAACGCGCTTTTCCAGGCGAGAGATAGTTGGCTGACGGACGGAAGCATCTTTATTGGTATGCAGATCATGATAAACAGCTATTGAGGCCAGTGCTTTTTGAAATGGCGGGATAGAGCGATGATAAGTAAATGGCCCGGATGCTATGGAAAGAAGGCTCTCCTCATCCGAGACGAACTCTTCAGGCGTGGTAAAGCCATGTGCTTGTTCGTCATAAATCACGGCAGTCTTTGAAAAACGTTCTAAAAATTTAAACGGTTTTCTTTCAATACCTTTTTTCAACTTATGAGAATTTGTCAAAAGTTCTTTTTCAATCTTATAAGAACTCCCAGACCCAAGCCGCGCCAACTCAAGCTCATAATATTCCGGGCCTAACTCCCCTCCCTCAGGTGTGGATTCAAGAACAAACTTTATGGAGGTGGCGGCCCCATCCCAAACGATCGGATCCATCCCCCCTAACGATTGAATACACTTCCCCAATCTGCCTTGCGCTGATATGGAAATTAATTCCAGAAAACGGAGCAAATTTGATTTACCGGTCCCGTTGGGACCAATAATGACATTGAGATCACCAGGAGACCAGCTTACCTTCCGGAGAGAACGGAAACCTTCAATATCCAATCGGGTAATTTTCATTTGTGATTTCCCTACCTTTCTTATCTGACTCGGAATGTCCTTAACCAACCTGCTCAACCATAACATCCCCAAAACACACCACCAAACAAGCCGTCAACATCTGGCCTACTTCGCCCCGGCCCCCAAACTCTTTGACGCCACCTCATAGACATCCCTGGACAGTTCCTTGCCGGCCAGGATTCGCTCAAGCTCCCGGCGCATCAAGGTTTGCCGGGAGGCGTCAAAACGGCGCCAGCGGCTGAGGGGATTCAGCAGCCGGGCGGCGATCTGGTGATTGATCCGGTCAACCGCCAGCACCTGATCGGCAAGAAAACGATACCCCTCTCCACTCTTGTCATGGAAGCACAACTGATTACCGCCGCAAAAGGCCCCGATCAGCGCCCGCACCTTGTTGGGATTTTTCAGGGCAAAGGCCGGATGATTCAGCAGATCCTTGACCTGGACCAGGGTATCAGGCAGCGGCGCCGTGGCCTGCAGGGAAAACCACTTGTCAAGAACCAGGGTATCCTTCTGCCACTCACTGTAAAAAGAGACGAGAACGCTTTTCCGCTCGGGACAATCCGCATTGTAAACAATACACTCCAGGGCCGCCAGGACATCGGTCATGTTGCCGCTCTGCTCAAACTGGCGCAGACCGATATCCATCATGGCGGGATCATCAAGCAGCATCAGATAGGCCAGGGCGGTATTCTTCAGACGCCTCTTCCCGGCGCTCCGCTGGTCGTAGCGGTACGGCTCCAGGCTGTTGTTTTCATGGTATATTTCAAGGAGAGAATCCTTCAGCAGAGCAGCCAGGGTGCGGCGCACAATAAGCCGGCTCTGATGAATCGCCTCAACGTCGATCACCTCAAGCTGCTCGCCCAGATATTTCTCCGAAGGCAGGGTCAGCAGTTCGGCGAGAAAGGCCGGCTCAACACTTCCGGCCTGGGACAGCAGGTCCCGGAACACGGACACATAACCGGGGTCGACCAGCGGTTCCTCCCCCTGCCGGTAATCCTTGACCAGCCGCAGCAGCAGACGGCTGGCCAATAACTGCCCCGCCTCCCAGCGGTTGAACGGGTCGGAGTCATGGGCCAGCAGGAAGCGCAATTCTTCTCCCGTGTAGTCGTAATGAAGCTTCACCGGGGCGCTGAAGCCGCGCAGCAGGGAGGGAACGGGTTTTTCCCTGACCTGCTCAAAAACGAAGGTCTGCCGCTTTTCCTTCACATCCAGCACCACGGAACGGCCCATGTCCCTGCCCTGGAGACAGAGCTCCATGTCCCGGCCTTGGCTATCAAGCAGCCCGACAGCCAGGGGAATGTGGAAGGGCTCCTTTTTTTCCTGGCCCGGGGTAGGGGGACAATCCTGGACAACCTCAAGCCGGCAGGTGGAGCTTTCGGGATCATACCCGCGGGTCACCCGCAGGCCGGGAGTGCCGGCCTGGCTGTACCAGTTACGGAACTGCCCCAGGTCAACCCCGCCGCCATCCTCCATGGCCCTGATAAAATCATCGCAGGTGACAGCCTGGCCGTCGTAGCGTGCAAAATAGAGATCCATGCCGCGGCGGAATCCCTCCCGCCCCAGCATGGTATGCATCATGCGGATCAGCTCCGCGCCCTTTTCGTACACGGTTACCGTGTAAAAGTTGTTGATTTCAATATAGGCATCGGGCCTGACCGGATGCGCCATGGGGCCGCAGTCCTCCACGAACTGGAAGTTCCGGAGCGCCCTGACGTCATGGATCCGCTTCACCGCGGCGGAACCCATGTCAGCTGAAAACTGCTGGTCCCGGAACACGGTGAGGCCTTCCTTGAGGCTCAGCTGAAACCAGTCCCGGCAGGTGACCCGGTTGCCTGTCCAGTTATGGAAATATTCATGGGCCACCACCCCCTCGATGCCTGCGTAATCATCGTCGGTCGCGGTTTGCGGTTTGGCCAGGACATACTTGGAGTTGAAGACGTTCAACCCCTTGTTTTCCATGGCCCCCATGTTGAAATCATCCACCGCCACGATCATGAAGAGATCAAGATCATATTCCAGGCCATAGAACTTCTCATCCCAGGCCATGGCCTTCCGCAGCGAACGCATGGCATGGCCGCAGCGGTCGCTGTTATGTTTCTGCACATAGATATGCAGAGCAATCGTCCGGCCTGATCCGGTCACATGGGTATCGGCAATGCGGACCAAATCCCCGGCCACCAGGGCAAAGAGATAGCACGGCTTGGGAAAGGGGTCCCGCCAGGTGGCGTAGTGCCGCCCCTCCCCCTTCTCCCCTGCCGCCATGAGATTGCCGTTGGCAAGCAGCACCGGGACTGAGCGTTCAGCCTCAATGGTGGTGGTGAAACGGCTCATCACATCAGGCCGGTCAGGAAAATAGGTGATCTTTCTGAAGCCCTGGGCCTCGCACTGGGTGCAGTAATTGCCCCCCGACCGGTAGAGTCCCTCAAGGGCGGTATTCTTGTCCGGATGAATCCGGGTGGTGATTTCCAGCTGAAAAGTTTCAGGAACCCGGTGGATGGTCAGCGATTTTTGGTCCGACTCATACTCAGCCGGGTCAAGTATTCCGCCGTCCAGCAGCACCGACAGCAGCTCAAGCTCCTCGCCGTCAAGCACCAGAGGCAGACCTGCCGCGCTTGCGCCGTTGCGGCGGCAGGCAAGGCGGGAAATGACCACCGTCTCTTTTTCGCCCAGAGAAAAATGGAGTTCAACCGTATCAATCAGATATGGCGGGGGGAGGTAATCCTTGCGATAGATCAATTGATGCGTATCAGCGCTCATCGTTGTTCAATTTCCTTGACCACGGGGATAATCAACTGCTCACCCAGTTTCAGATTATTAAAATCGTGGGCGGTATTAAATTTGCGAATGAGCCAGAAAGGCAGCTCAAACTCGTCCTGGCAGAGGCGCCAGATGTTATCATCCTGCTTGATCCGATACAGCCGGGCCCCTTCAATCCTATAGACTGCAAAAAAGTCCTCTTCAATCTCCTTATGGAACTCGTAACGGGTTTCTTCAAAGTCCTCCCTGCTGACCTTGGCAAATTCGATTTTCACGCGCTGGCCGAGATTAATGGCCTGACCGGAACGGAAACCGTTCAAACGGCGGATGCTGCCGCTGGGTGTCTTCAGCCATTCAGCATAGTGGCCCAGCGTTTCTCCCACTTCCACCCGGATAAAGCCCACGGCGCGGCCTTTTTCGGTGCGGACATCTTCAATCAGCAGATTGCCGGTTACCACCTCCGGATTAAATTCCTGCTCTTTCAGCGCGGCATTGGGCAACTCTTCCACAGTCGAGGCCTGTTCAACCCGGACGTTTTCCTCTTTTGCCCCCTTTTCTTCCAAATCCGCGGCCTCTTCCGCCCCCGGCGTCTCAGTCCCAGCGGCAGCCGTGGCCGCGGGCTCCTCCTCATTCTCCCGGCTGCCTCCATCCTTGGCCGCAAGTCCGGCATCAACAGCCGTCTCGGACGCAACCTGGGCCACCACGGTTTTTTCTTTCTTTTTCCCCTGGGCGGTAAGCGGTTTCTTGAAATCGGCTACTTTTGCAGGCAGGGCCTCGGCCGTTAGAATTTCAGGAACAGCAGGTTCTTTTTTGGGTGAAGAAACAACTTTTTTGACCGCCCCCGCTGTTATGGTGACAATCTCTCTGGTTTCCTTTTTCCCGCCGCTTTCTTTTAGCGGGGCAACATTTTCCGTACCAGCCGCATCAGCCTTGGCCAGCGGAATTATCTTTTCCTCCACGGCCGGCAGACGCAGATTCTGGCCGGCATAAACCTTGGCCTTCCCGTCAAGCCCGTTGGCGGCAAGCAGATCCACCAATTTTATGCCGTGCTTTTTAGCAATGGCGCCGGCGGAATCACCTTTCCGCACCTGGTAAAAATGGCTGCGCTGCTGCTTGTCGGCAAAGATTTTATCCGGCAGGACAGGCGCTGTCTTTGCCATCTCCCCGTTTTTGCCGGGCAACCGCAGCTTGTACCCCTTGGGCACATGCTTGCGGCCTTCAAAAACAGGAGGCCTGAGGGCCGGGTTAAGCTCGCCCAGGGTGGCCAGATCAACCTGGAAATGACGGGATAACTCTTTAACAGGCGCGTACTTGGGCAAGTCCACCTCAATAAAGGAAACAGGATCATTCAGGGCGATGTCGCCGAAATAGCTCCGGTAATTCTTGGCAACCTCCCGGGCCGCAATGAATTCCGAATAAAAATTCCGTGAAGCAAAGCCGAAATTCTGGCCACCATAATTTTTTAAAATATTCTCATAGCTCCCCAGCTGATTTTTGGCGCGCATCACCCCGCTCGGGCCATGATTATAGGCGGTGAGCGCCAAGGGCCAGCTCCCGAGTCTCTGATAGTTTTCCTTTAAAAACCGGGCGGCGGCATGGGTGGCCCGGATCGGATCACGCCTCTCATCCAGGGCATAATCTATGTTCATGTAACGTTTGCCGGTGGCCTGGGTGAATTGCCAGATGCCTGCCGCGCCGAATTTGGAGTAGGCCTTGTAATTATAGGATGATTCCACATGGGGCAGATAGGCCAGATCCTCCGGCAGGTCATATTTTTTAAATATTTTCTTGATCTCGCCGAGATACGAGCCGGAACGGACCAACCCCTCTTTAAAGCGGTCCTTCAGGCACAGCTGAAAACGGACACCTTCCGCCGCCCCGGCAAGACGGGCGGAAGAGGGAGAGAGGCCCAACAGGGCCAGCACCCTTTTTTCTTCATCGGTTTGCGGAGGCTGTCCGGAGGCCAGGGAACGCAAAATCCTGGCGTATTTTTCCTTGACCCGGTCGGCCCGCTCCCGGTTGATCTCCCTTGAGCCGTTCCGGTCTTCCGGCGCCAGGTCAATCACCTCATAGATAATGGACAGATCACGGTTGTCATGGATCAAGCCCTTGGTCGTGGGATATTTCGCGTAGACGGTCTTCCAGAATTCGACATTGGCCTTCATGGCATCGCAGACCGGAAAATGATCGGAGCCGGCCGTGGCCAAGGCATTCATGGCCTGGCAGCACAGAATAAGCGTCACCGCGAAGGCCACTAAAAGGCTAAACCTGTATTTCATCATGCGTAATTATCGTATCCTTAAACCGAAAAAAAAATCACTTTCCCGATTCACTGAAGCTGTTAATAGCGAAGGGCTGTCATGCCTGGAATCGCGGCTACCCGGAATTTCTGTTCTATCATAATCCGGCGGTCTCGTCAAAAACCGTTGGCGCCATCCCGCTATGGCATCAGATAAAAGCCGAGGGTCTTTTCGTAAAGCTGTTGATCACTGGCGGAGAATTCCGCGCCGATATATCCCTGCTCACCAACATGGCGCACAATAATTTTCCGCTGCAGGCGGGACTTTTTGCGGTCATCCAGGGTAAAATCGATCAGCAGTTCATCGCCAACCTCTAACCGCACCTGTGTTTCATGGCGGAACCCGAGTCCGCCCATGGAAAGATTGACAATTTTGCAGTTCGGCCTTTTTCTTTCGAGGGCCTCACTGTTTTCCACCAGGGAAATTTTACAGAAATAGCCGGCGAGATCCGTCTGCTTCCGGTACCTTTTCCTGAAATTCAGATCAACATTGAAAGTTTGCGTGCATACGCATTTGACCTGCAAGGAATGTTTTTTGTTCTTGAATTTTTCCACGGAGACATGCTTCATGCTGCCGCAATGCGGACAGCTGAGAAGCGCCATATTCTCCTGATTGACAAAGATTTCCGCCTTTCCCGCCATGCCAACAGCTCCCCGGATGCTCAACCCGTAAATCTTTCCGTTTCAGGCCCCCGTATTTTTCAACCGCCTGACATTATGCGACACAATATTGTCATGCTGTTGATATGTAAACTGTTTTCATGATATGGTACGTGAAAAATTTGCAACTGCTCTTTACAAGGATATAAGGATACAGGCCGTGGTCGCATCGTTCCCTTAGGCCTATTGCCTCATGCCTCCGCAACTTAACCCTTGTCTCTTGCCCGATAAAACCATAAGGAAACCATGCCCGCCTACTCGCCGATTATCGCCACCCTGGGCTATGTGCTCTCTCCCGACCGGACCCGCACCCTGCTTGTCCATCGCAACGCCCGGCAGGACGACCAGCACCTGGGCAAATTCAACGGCCTGGGCGGGAAGATGCATGCCGATGAAGACGTGGCCGGCTGCATGCGGCGGGAAATCCGGGAAGAGGCCGGCATGGAATGCACGGCAATGACCCTGCGAGGCACCATCAACTGGACGAACTTCGGCAAGGCGGGAGAGGACTGGCTGGGATTTATCTTTCTGATCAGCAGCTTTCGGGGCGCCCCTTTTGCCGAAAACAGCGAGGGGACGCTTGCCTGGCACCCCATCGAGACGCTGCACACCCTGCCCATGTGGCCGGGTGACCGCTATTTCCTGCCCCTGGTCTTTGACAACGAGCCCGGCGTCTTCCACGGCTTTATGCCCTACCGGAACGGCAACCCCCTCTCCTGGCATTTTGAGAGGTTTTAAGAGCCCCCCACAAAAGGAGCAAAAACATTCAAGTTCATAATCAGCGAGTCGATAAGAGGAAACATAAGATAGGATATCGAGCCTTTTTCGTCTTCACCTCTCTCAACCAGGACTTGACAAATGGACAATCATTCTTCCGCCCTTCTTCCGGTGGGCAACACGACCTCGCTGTATCAATCGGCATTGCCGACCTCCCCCGCGCTCCGGGCCACGGCAACCACCGGCACGGTTGAACAAAAAACCGCCGACACCGTGACCATCAGCGAGGCGGCCCGCCTCATGGCGGCCGGCTCGGAAAATCTCTCCCGCCAGGATGCCGCGAATTTTTTCCAGGCCGCCCAACATCTTGAATCATCCTCCCTGCCGCTCCTGGTGTCGCTTCTCACGGAACAGGACGGTGAATCAAGAACCGCTTTCCTGAATTTTCTGCAGGGCAATGGGGATGATATTGAACAAATTGTGACCATCTATCAGGACTTAAGCGGCGAGGAGCGCCAGACATTTCTGGAAACGGTCAACCGTTCGGGCAGAAACCTCGCTGTCTTCATAAAAACCTTCAGCGGGTTGTCCCCTGAGTCCAGGCAAACTTTCCTGGCCATTGCCGATCGCCTTGACGATAAACAACTGGCAACTTTTCTGCAAACCGCCGGGGCTGCCGGCCCAAACGTCAATCTCTTTCTGGAAACGGCCGGGGAATTCCACGATAACAAGCTGGTGAATTTCATCCAGGCCGCGGCCAACAATACCGGGGAATTGAATTTCCTGGTCCAGCGCGTCAAGGACACGGAAGAGGAAGAGCTGTCATCCTTTCTGCTGGCCGCTTCCAAGTCGGGCAAGAGCATCAGGCAACTTGACCAGCTGCTCTCCCAGCTGCCTGACCGGCAGCGTTTGCAGCTCTTTGCTTTTGGTGCAACACTCGACGGCAGTCAGTTTGAGAATCTCTTAGCAGCCGCCACCCTGGCGGATTCCCGGGTCGCGCAACTGTTTACCCTTGCCGGCCGTTTTACTGGTGCTGCCGGTACTGCTTTTTTAGCGGCCACGGCGCAAGCGGGCTCGGAGATCGGACGCTTGCTCGATTTGAGCCAATCCCTGGTGAATGACCCGCTCCTGGCCGGAAAAGTGTTTCAAGCCGCGGCCAAGTCCGGCAGCGAGCTGGGAACCTTTCTGAATATGCTGGGCCGGGAGGACAAATCCGGCACCAAGGCTGTGTTAAAACTGAGCGTGAAGCTTGGTGAAGCGGACTGGCGCAATTTTCTGGCCGCGGCCCGGCAACCGGGCGCCCAGCTCGGGCAACTGGTAAGTATCGCCTCCGCGCTGGAGGGCACGGCGCGCAGCCATTTTCTTTTCGGGGCCATCCAGGCCGGCGGCCGCCAGTCCGACTATCTGGCCTTAAGCTCCACCCTTGCAGACCAGGGACGCGATGATTTTTTCTACCTGATGGCCAACGCAACGGCCGATGAGGTTGACGGGCTGCTGGAGCAAATCGACGGGGAAGTGTCGCGCGGCAATCCCGGCTTCCCGACCCTCCTGCGCCAAGGCGGTTTGTTTGCTGAAGGCGTGCAGCTTGAAGAGGAATATGTTCATCTGGAAAATTTCCTGACTGACCCCGAGTTCGAAGATCTGGTCCAGGCCGCAGGCCATGCCGCTGAGGAGGAAAGCGTAACCCGGCTGCTTGAGCAGGCGGGTACGGCTGAGAACCGGGCCGGCTTCCTGGAGCTGGCGGCCAAGGCCGGTGACGGACTGACCGATTTTCTTGATTTGCGGGATCGCCTTGACCAGCTCAGCTACCAGGATGCCATGCAACTCGGCCGCAAATTGGGCGAAAAACAGTTCGGGCAGTTTCTCGCGGGACTCGCCCGGGCCGAGGAAAAGAGTGACGCTTTTATCCGCCAGACCGCCCGTCTGCCAAAAGCCAATCAGGATGATTTCCTGCAGGCGGCCGCAACCGCTGCCAACTTTCCCGGCCAGGTTTTGAAAGAGTTCATTGATCTCACCGGTCAGTTCAACACCTCTGATCGCGGCAAGTTTTTAACGGTCGCCAGTGAGGCGGGGGGTGAGCTGCCCCGCTTCCTGAAGGCGACCTCCCTGGTCCTGGAGGAACAGAAAAACCGCTTTCTCAAGGCAGCCCAGGAGCATGGTTACGCCCTCTCCCGGCTGCTTAAGGAAGACAATCCGGGTCATTTCAAGCTTAGCGGCACCGATCCGAACGCCATTCCGGCCTTGTTGACCCCGCCCCTCTCCCCCGGCGTCAATCTCCATGATTTTCTTAACTATTATCTGACGATACGGCGGTATGACGGGTCGTGATTCACGCCTTGCAGGGGGATAGAATCATTGACCGTACCTTCATTCTGACCATGCTATCCGGGATGTAATTATCCAGCCGTCCGCCTCTCTCCCCCCCTTCCTTCTCCGGCAGCAAAAAACGGCAATAAAATTGCTTGTTTCCTGCTTTCATTCCGTTTAGGCTTAAAGAAGATGGCGTCGTAAAAAATTCGATCTACTGCGTTGTAGCGCATTTTTGTTCGTTCGGCATACTGTATGTATAGTCTCACTCTCAAAAATACACTACGCCTTGCATATCGAATTTTATTACTTAGCCATCTGGCAGCTTCGAGGTGACTTTTTACGAGATCATCAAAGAAAGAATAAGGATGCCCCACGAACCACGAGCCAAATCAGCCCCCTGTTTCCATGCCGCTCACTACCAACAGCCCGGAAAAAACATTAAACGACCTCATTGAGGGAAGCTGCGGGAAATTTCCCCTGCGCCCGGCTTTAAGCATGGCCTTTCAGCAGCCGGTCACCTATGGCGAACTCTTTGACAGGATCATCAGGACAGCCACCGTTCTGAAGGATATGGGCCTCAGAAAAAAAGACAAGGTGGCCATTCTGGCCGAGAACTCCCCCAACTGGGCCGTTGCCTATCTGGGTGTGGTCAGGCTTGGCGCTATCGTGGTCCCCATCCTGCCGGATTTCCCCGAGGCCGATGTGCGGCACATCATAGCCGACGCCAAGGTGAAGATTCTTTTCACCAGCCAGCGGCTGATAGAAAAAATCTACGAGCTGCGCAACTGTAAAATCCCCTCCATTATCATGCTGGACGACAGCCCGCCGGAGCGCGAGTTCGCCAATGTGGAGACCTTCTCCCGCTTTCTCTCCCGCTTCGACCAGCTGCGGAAAAAATATCCGCGGGAAGCGGACAGGCGGCCGGATGTGGAAGCAGGTGATTTGGCGGCCATCATTTATACCTCCGGCACCTCGGGCCACTCCAAGGCCGTCATGCTCAGCCACGGGAACCTCCACGCCAATGTCAGCTCGGCCAACCAGCTTCTCCGCATCACCCCGGAGTGGACCTTCCTGTCCATCCTGCCCATGTCCCACACCTATGAGTTCACCATCGGTTTTCTGCTGCCCTTGCTCAACGGAGCCCGCATCGTCTATGCCGGCAAAGCGCCGACCCCCACCGTTTTAGAGAGGATCTGCAAAAAGGAAAAGCCCTCGGTCATGTGCATCGTGCCCATGGTCATGGAAAAAATCTACAAGAAACGGGTGCTCACCGCCCTGGAACAGAACACCCTCCTGAAACTGGCCACCCGGCTGCCCCTGGTCCGGAGGCAGATCTTCCGGAAGATAGGCCGCAAGCTGCTCGAATTTTTCGGCGGCTCGCTCCAGCTCCTGGCCATCGGCGGGGCGCCGATCAATCATGATACGGAAAATTTCCTCAAAGAGGCCAATTTCCCCTACCTCATCGGCTACGGGCTCACCGAGACCTCGCCGCTGCTGGCCGGCGGACCCTTCAAGGACCCGGCCATCACCGTCGGCTCCACCGGCAAACCCGTGCCCGGCGTGGAAATCAGAATCGACCACCCGGACCCGCAAAGCGGCATCGGCGAGATCATGGCCCGGGGCCCCAATGTCATGCAGGGCTATGCCAACCACCCCGAGCTCACCGCCCGGACCATCGACAAGGCGGGCTGGCTGGCCACCGGCGACCTGGGCAGCTTTGACGAGTTCGGCAACCTGCATATCAAGGGACGGTCAAAAAGCGTGATCGTCCTCAGCAATGGGGAAAACATCTACCCCGAGGCCATCGAGGAAAAGATCAACTCCTTCATGCCCGTGGTGGAATCCCTGGTCACGGAAAACAATGACCGGCTGGAGGCCTATGTGTATCTCGATTATGATCTCATTGACCAGAAAACGAAAAACAGGTCCCATCCGCAGAAAAAAGAGTATATCGCCAGTATCCTCAAGGAGATCCGGCAGACGGTCAATACCCAGCTGCCGCCCTACGCCAAACTGTACCAGGTGAACGAGCGCCAGGAACCGTTTATAAAAACCGCCACCCATAAGATAAAACGCTACCTGTACGCAAAATAACAGGGGAAAAGGTGGGCAAAATGAAGAAAAAAATTGCATGCCTGGCAGGATTGGGGATCATGAGCGCGGCAACCGCTTCCGGTTCCGGCTACCGCATCCCGGAGCAGTCCATCAACGGGGTGGCCCTGAGCAACGCCTATATCGCCCACACGGACGGACCGGACACGGCCTATTACAATCCCGCCAACATGGGCTGGCAGGAGGACCGCTGGCAGCTTGAGGCCAGCGCCAGCTACATCAATCTGCCCGGCATCGACTACAAGCCCGCCGCCAGCGACAATGTCGACACCTCCAAGACGGAAAACATCGTTATTCCCATGCTGCACGCGATGTCGCCGGACTACAACAATTTCCGCTTCGGCTTTTCCTTTCTCGTGCCCTACGGACTGTCAAAGAGGTGGCATGACGCCTTTCCCAGAACATTTGCCGAGGAATTCACCTTAAATATCCTGGAGGCTAACCCTTCCGTTTCCTACACCTTCCGCGACCGGTTTGCCCTGGCCGCCGGCGCCAGACTCCTGCACAGCACCGGCAACGCCCTGAAGAATTCAGGCTTTATCGCGCCGGGCGTCCACGTCAGCAGCGACATGGACGGCGACGCCACATCCTTTGGCTACAACGCGGCCCTGACCGTCAAACCCGCCAGAAACTGGGTTATAGCCGCCACCTACCGCTCCAAGGCGGAACTCGACCTGAGCGGCGACGCCGTTCTCACCGCCTCCCATCCTCTGGCCGGCTCCGGCGCCTACCGGGGTGAGGTGGATGTCACCGCCCCGGCCCCGGCGGTTTTCACCCTCGGCACCTCCTATACCTTTGCGCGGACCACGGTGGAGCTGACCTGGGACAGGACCTACTGGTCAATCCATGAAGATCTCGATTTTGACTTCGCCAGCCCCTTAAGCGCTAACCCTTACCTGGACGCCATCATGTTTGCCGCCTTCGAGGCGCCGAAGACAAAGAACTGGCGCAACTCCAATGCCTACCGTCTCGGCGTCACTCATAAATACACGGATCGTTTTACCGCCATGGTCGGCCTGGCCTACGACGAGACCCCCATTCCCGACGACACCCTGGGCTTTGAACTGCCGGACGCCGACGCCCGGCTTTTCTCCTTCGGCGGCCGCTACCGGCTTGACGACAACCTGGAGGTGGGCGGCGCTTATCTGCTTGATCTGAAAAAAACCAGGAGAATTGATGATCCGGACAACCCCTCCCATATCAACGGCAAATTCGAAGACGCCGGGGCCCATGTGGTGACCCTTGGCCTGGTTTACAAATTCTGATTCCCGGAAGAGGCGCTTGCAAAATGAACTTGTGTGTCATTCCGAACGCAGTGAGGAATCTTAAATTGCCTTGATTTTATTAGATTTCTCCCTTCGGTCGAAATGACAGGAGGCGCTCTTTTACTTATTTTGCAAGAGCCTCGGAATACAACCTGGGATAGCCATTAAGACCGCACACAGATGTAATTTTCCTCCCGGCCCGAGGGGACGGAATTTTTTTCGCGTTTTTTACGAAAATCATTCTGTCCCCGGATTACTTGCGGCAAACATTCCCATTGACTATTTTCGGAAATTGTTATTTAAGTCTTTTTTACTCAGAGTCGTGGGTGGGCCTGGGTGCAGTCACCCGCGTGCTCAACAAAAAGCCGTTGCTCACCCTACAAAAAAATAGACGTTTACTCAGCAGGGGTGGCTGCAAGGCTGCTCCTGCTTTTTTTAATCTTATTTTGCGGCGAAATATTGTCCCCATGTCAGAAGAAATTTCCCACTTAAAGTCCGGCGACGTCCATATTGTTGAACAGGATGGCCGACAATTCATCCTGGTGGGCACGGCTCATGTCTCCCGGGAGTCGGTGCAGCTCGTCCGCCAGGTCATTGAAGAGGAGAATCCCGATTGTGTCTGCGTCGAGCTCGACGCCAAGCGCTACGAATCCCTGTCCGAGAAAAAACGGTGGAAATCCCTTGATCTGAAACAGATCATCCGCAATAAGCAGCTAAGCACCCTGATGATCAATCTGGTGCTGGCCTCCTACCAGAAAAAACTGGGCGACCAGCTGGGCGTCATGCCCGGCTCGGAACTCCTGGAGGCCGCCACCACCGCCCAGGCCAAAAATATCCCGGTTTCCCTGTGTGACCGCGACGTGCGGGTCACCATGCGCAGGGCCTGGAAATCCACCTCCTTCTGGCGCAAGAATTATCTGGTCGCCAGCCTCCTGGCCTCGCTTTTCGAGGAAACGGAAATCACCGAGGAGAAATTAAACGAACTGAAGGAAACCGATGTCCTGTCCGAGCTGCTGGCGGAACTGGGCAAGGCTTTGCCGGAGCTGAAAACCGTCCTCATCGACGAACGGGACACCTTTCTGGCTGAGAAAATCAAACGGGCCAAGGGACAAAAAATCGTGGCGGTGGTTGGCGCCGGCCACATCAAGGGGGTAAAACAGGCCCTGGGAGAAGACCGCTCCAGCCTGATGGAAGAGATCAACACCATCCCGCCCGTCTCTCCGGCCTGGAAAGTGGCGGGCTGGCTCATCCCGGCCACCATCCTCGGCTCCATCGGCTACATCGGTTACAGCAAAGGGTTTGCCGTGGCCGGAGAAAATATGCTCTACTGGATTCTGGCCACCGGTATTCCCGCCGCCATTGGCGCGCTTGTCGGCCTGGCCCATCCGGTCACCATCCTCTCCGCCTTTGTTGCGGCCCCCATCACCACCCTCTCCCCGGTTATCGGCGTGGGGCATGTCACCGCCTTTGTCCAGGTCATGGTGCAGCCGCCCCTGGTGCATGAGTTTGAATCCGTATTGGGCGACATGTCCAAAATCCGGCGCTGGTGGGGCAACAAACTGCTCAGGGTCTTTCTGGCCTTCATGCTGCCGACCTTCGGCGGCGTGATTGGCGTCTGGCTGGGCGCCGTTGAAATTTTATCAAATCTGACCACACCATAACTAACCATGAAAAAAAAATCCCTTTCCAGCAAACAGATAAGCTACCTGCGCGGCCTCGGCCATCACCTTGCCCCTGTGGCCATGATCGGCCAGAATGGTCTGACCACGGAAGTCCTGGACTCCATCAAGGCAGTGCTCACGGCCCACGAGCTGATTAAAATAAAAATCCAGAACACCGCCTCAATCGAGCGTCATGAAGCGGCGGAGAGCGTGGCCGGCCAGACCGGCGCAACCCTGGTGCAGGTCATCGGCGGAATTGTGCTGCTCTATAAGGCAAACAAGGATATCCGGGCAGACAAAAGAATCGTTCTGCCCTGACACCGTTAACGGCCGACAACCATGACCAGCCCGCGCCAACAACTGGAAAGATTGCTGTCAGGTGGGCGGTTGCTGCCCATGCCCTGCTGCTATGACGCGCTCACGGCAAGCCTTGTCGAGCGGGCCGGGTTCCAGCTCACCTTCATGAGCGGCTTTGCTGTCAGCGCCGCCCGGCTCGGTCTGCCGGACACCGGGCTCATCTCGTACGGCGAGATGCTCGATCAGGGCCGCAACATCTGCGGCCGGGTGAAAATCCCGGTCATCGGCGACGCCGACACGGGCTACGGCAACGAGCTGAATGTCAAACGGACCATCGCGGGCTATGCCGCGGCCGGTTTTGCCTGCGCCATGATCGAAGACCAGCTGCTGCCCAAACGATGCGGCCACACCCAGGGGAAACAGGTGGTGGAGCGGCGCGAAGCCCTGTCCAGGATTAAAGCCGCTGTTGATGCCCGCGAGGAAGGGGCGGATATTCTCATCATGGCCCGCACCGATGCCAGGGCCACCCATGGCCTGGAGGAAGCCCTTGACCGCTGCCGCGCCTTTGCTGATCTCGGGGCTGACATCATTTTTCTTGAGGCCCCGGAATCGCTCTCTGAAATGAAACGCTTCTGTGCCGAAATTCCCGGCTGCAAGATGGCCAATATGCTGAAAAACGGCAGAATCCCCTTTCTATCCCCGCCGGAACTGGAAGAGATGGGCTTTACCATCGCCGCCTATCCGCTCACCCTGCTCAGCGCGGCGGTTTCAGCCATGCAGGGGGCTCTGGAGGCTCTCAAGGGTGGCGGCTACCCCGATCATCTCGACTTTGCCGGCCTGCGGGAAATAACGGGATTCAATGAGTACAATAGACAGGAAGAACGGTACAGGCAGAAGAACTACACAGGTGTTTAGGAGCCGTCACGAAATAACATGGCCATTTCTACTCATTTCGTTACGGCTCCTTATGCCGCTCCGGTAAATTCACTGGCCATGTTATTTTTTACAGCGGCTTAGCAACCGCTTGCCCAACAAACAGAGATTGCGCACCGACTGAAGACTGAAGACCGAAGGCCATTAGGGCTGTCGGGTTTGAGGCCCACCGGGAAAAGCCCCATGCAGGAAAAAAAAAGCCCCCTCATCTTACTGACCAATGACGACGGCGTCTACGCCCCCGGCCTGAGAATACTCTTTGCCGGGTTGCGGGAGACCGGCGAGCCCATTATCGTCGCCCCGGACCGGGACAACAGCGCGGTCAGCCACTCGCTTTCCCTGCACAGGCCGCTCACGGTCAAGGAGCTGGAGAAAAACATCTATGCCATCAACGGCACCCCGGCCGACTGCGTGACCCTGGGGGTGGAGAAAGTGCTGCCCCGCAGGCCGGATCTCATTGTCTCGGGCATCAATGCCGGGGCAAATCTGGGACACGACATCAGTTATTCCGGCACGGTATCCGCGGCCAAGGAAGGGACAATCCGCGGCGTGCCGTCAATTGCCCTGTCCATTTCCGGGGAAGCGCCCTACCAGTTCGACACCGGGATCCAATGCGCCAGGCTCCTGGCCTCCCTCATTCTGACCAGCGGCATGCCCAATGACTGTTACCTGAACATCAATATCCCGAATGTGAAGGCCGCGGATATCCGCGGCATGAAAATAACCAGGCAGGGAAGAAGAACATACGAGAACGCGCTGCAGGAACTCTGCGACCCATGGGGGAAACCCTGTTTCTGGATCGGCGGCGGCAGCCCTTCCAGGGAGATGGAATGCGGCACCGATTCCCATGAGACGGAAAAAAATTACATCTCCATCACCCCGATCCATGTTGACCTGACAAACTACGAGGCTCTCGACGCCTTGCAGCAATCCTGGGGCGACAGGTTGAAAGGCTTCTCTTTCAGCTGAGGCGGGCCATCCCCCTTCGGATTCATCCGCGTGCGCAACAAACAGCCGTTGCCACCTTCAGACATCCTGACCTCGAAACGAAATAATAAGCAGTTATGTTGAGTTCGGAAGATTGACATGAGACCGAAGACTGGCGAAGATTCCGTTTTTCCGTCACCCCCGCATGTCGTTAGCGGGGGTCCATCGCATTGAAAACACATGGATTCCCGCTTAACTTCCTGCGGGAATGACGGCCTTGGTGTTGCCCTTTTCGGTATCAATGCAAATCTTCCGAGGTCGAGATGTCTGACCTTACACGTTGCCGGTTTCGCGTAAGGTGGGCATGGGTTTATCATGCCCACCGGTTACGGCGCGATGTTTCACGGAGTTAACGGGAGGAACATCACTTTGCCGGAGGAATAACAGCCATCTCCGGCTCTTGCTTGAGCGGCGCGTCAAGCTGCTTGGCGCCGGCATCTTTTTTCAGGGGAGGGATGACGGCCATGGCCGGTTCTTCCGCCACCTCGCCTTGCGCGGTTGCTTTTTCCGCTGGCCCGGCCGGCGCGGTCTGCCGGCCGGAGTCATCCTGCGGGGAGGCCGCAACACTCGTGGAGCAGATCAGGAGAGTAAAGCAGATACTGACAAAAAATCCGTTTAAACAATTCTTCATATTTTTCCTTAATTTTAAATTGCTACGTTGCCTAAAAAAAATCATAGCAAAAACCTTCCTGCCGGTATAGATATTTTTACCGATGTGACGGGAAGCCCAATATGACACGAAAACGTTTATGAGCAAAGACACTATTTATCAGGATCCCCACCCCCCCTCTGATTTCACCTTCAATGCCAGGGTGGCCGAGGTATTCGACGACATGCTGCAGCGCTCGGTGCCCTGCTACCAGCAGGTTATCGACATGACGGCCACGCTGCTGGCCAGGTTTGCCGCTGACGGTGACCGGATTTACGACCTGGGCTGCTCCACCGGCACCACGCTCCTGCACCTGGCCAGACGCCTGGAAGCAAAAGAGCTGCAATTTACCGGCATAGACAGCTCAAGGGCCATGATCGACAAGGCGGTGCTCAAGGCCGAGATGCTGGCCACCCAGAACACCATCCGCTTTGTCCAGGGCGACATCGCGGAGATCGAACTTGAACCCTGCGGCGCCTGCATCCTCAATTACACCCTGCAGTTTATCCGGCCCATGGCCAGGAAAAAATTCCTGACCCGGCTGCACTCCGCCCTGAAACCGGGCGGCATCCTCATCATCAGTGAAAAGATCATCTCCCATGACCTGCTGCTCAACCGGACATTCATCGATCTCTACCATGATTTCAAACGGGGTCAGGGCTATACCGAGACGGAGATCGCCAGGAAGCGGGAGGCCCTGGAAAATATCCTCATCCCCTTTTCCATCCAGGAAAACATCGCCCTGCTTAAAAAAGCGGGCTTCTCCCATGTGGAGACCTTCTTCCAGTGGTTTAATTTCGCCTCGTTCATGGCTGTCAAGGATTAAATCGTGGCCGAGCAAAACGATTATCTTCAGCTGCTGCCCAGCGCCAATCATGAAACGATACTGGCCTTGAGAAAGGAAAACAGCAGAAAACTCTCCAGCCGCAAGAAAGGCTTTCTCGCCTATCGCCTGCCCTTTGAGTCCGTCCGCCATCTGCGCGCCACATCCCTTGATCTGACGGGCGATGTGGTGCGCATCGGCGGTCCGGAGGATATCACGGAGGAAGAACACCAGCGTGTCCTTCAGGTGCTGCGGGGTTTCATGCCGTGGCGCAAGGGACCGTTTCAGGTCTTCGGCATCGACATCGACGCGGAATGGCGCAGCAACCGCAAATGGGACCGGCTCCTGCCCGTGCTGCCCGATCTGCACGGCAAAATCATCGCCGACATCGGCTGCAACAACGGCTATTACATGTTCCGCATGGCCCATTACCAGCCGGCCGCGGTCATCGGCTTTGAGCCTTACCACCACCACTATTTCACCTTCCGCACCCTAAACAGCTTCGCGGGTCTCGGCTCTCTCCATCTGGAGCTCATGGGGGTGGAGCATCTGCCCCTGTACCCGCGGTGCTTCGACGTGGTCTTTCTCATGGGCATCATCTACCACCGCATCTCGCCGGTGGAGATGCTTAAAGACGTCTGGCAGAGCATGAAACCGGGCGGCACGCTCATTGTCGAGTCCCAGGCCATCCCGGGCGATGAGCCGGTGGCCCTCTTCCCGGAGGAACGCTATGCCAAGGTGCCGGGCACCTATTTCGTGCCCACGGCCGTCTGTTTACGCAACTGGATGTTGCGGGCCGGATTCCGTGAGGTGGAGATCTTCCACAGCCATGCCATGAGCAATGAGGAGCAGCGGAGCACCGAGTGGATGGTTTTTGAATCCTATGACGATTTCATCGATCCGGGCAACCCGGCGCTGACCGTGGAAGGGTACCCCGCGCCGCTGCGGGTCTTTGTCAAGGGGCTTGCCTGAGTATCTCGTGTTGCATGGTAAAGCGCGGCTGGCCGGGCGTAAAAACGGGTTCCACCCCGGCCAGCAGTTTAAGGGCCGTCAGCCGTCGCGCGGAGCACCGTTTCTGCCCGAAAAACAGGGAGGTGTCGGCCGCTGCCAGCATGAGGCGAATGGTCCCCTCTCCCCTCTCTTTTTGCAAGCAGGCCAGATATTTTCTCAGCCGCCGGAAATAGAGCCGGGATTTGACCAGTTCGCCGAAGGCCGGATGATACGGCCCACCAACGAGATCCCGCTCCAGGGAAGCGGACGGCTGCAGCCCCAGGCGCACCACGGGGATACCGGCGCGGTCAAAGAGTTCCAGCAGCCGGGCGCAGAGGGCCACGGCCCGGTTCATGGTCAAAGGTTTGTAGCCGCCCCCGGCAAAAAGAGCGGCCAGCGGGCTGCCTTTCAGCACCAGCACCGGATAAATTCTGACCAGATCAGGCGCGAGGGCAACCAGACGGTGCGCCCCGGCCAGGACTCCCCGTGTCGTCTCGCCCGGCAGCCCCACCATGAGCTGGCCGCCTACCTTCAGCCCCGCCCAGCGCAGATGAACAAAAGCTTCTTCCACCCGGGCCGCCGTGTGCCCCCGCCGGCACCTCGCCAGCACCGCGTCGTCAAAAGACTGGATGCCGAGCTCCACCAGGCCCACCCCGCGCTCCTTTAAAAACAGCACCGCGCCCCGGTCGATATAATCAGGCCGGGTGGACAGACGGATAAAGTCAACCTCCCCACTGGAGATAAAAGGCGCGACGGCTCCCAGCAGCTCCTGCTGCCTGGCCCGTTCCAGCCCGGTGAAGCTGCCGCCGTAAAAGGCCACCTGCACCGGTCGTTTTTTGTCCCTGGGCCAGTCGAGGCAGCGGACAATCTCCTCCCGGATCGTGTCCGGGGTCAGCCACTCGCTGCTGCCTGTGATAACGTGCTGGTTGCAGAAGACACACTGATGGGGGCAGCCCTGATGGGAGATGAAAAAGGGGATGATGAAAGGGGTCAGCGGCACGGCAACACCAGCAGCCGTTCGCTCCTCCAGATTCTTATAATGCGAACTTTGTCATGGTCGCGGCGATAAACAATCCTGAAAGGTGGTCGAATCAGTTCCCGCGGATATTCCAGCTCAAACTCCGGGACAACGCGCCCCATGTCAGGTTGGCCATCAAGCAGTTCAATATCTTTCATGATCTCCGCGACAAGTTTCTCGCCAACGCGGGAAATCTGCTGTTCCCTGTAAAAATCGAGAATATCTTCCAGATCGCCGACTGCGGAACCGGCAAAAGAAATTTTGATCCGGGCCGACATGCTACTTGATTTTCAGGTGCTTCTTGACATCAGTAAGGCTCAGTTCCCGGCCTTCTTCCAAATCCACCATGCCCTTGACAACAGCTTTCATAAAGGCTTGCTGCTCAACATTTGCTTCATAGTCCCGAAGGGCTTGAACCACGGCAACGCCTTTACCCCGGCTGGTCAAAACAACCGGCCGATGCACCTCTTGCACCTGTTTGACTATCTTGCCCGGATTCACCTTGAAAACGCCGATCGGGACAATGTCTTCTGAAAATTTGGTGTCCATGAGAACTCCTCCTTTAGGGCCAGCAAGGCCCTTAATGGTCTCTTAACAGGTCTAATTTTAGCACCTGTTAAGAGCTGCGTCAAAGAAAAAGAGGTTGAATTTTTTCTGCCGATACAGCCAGCCTACAAATCAAACAACGAAGCAAAGTCTCTGACCGCCTCGGCCGCCGCCTGCTGCTCCGCCTCCTTTTTGCTTCTGGCCGTGCCCCTGGCCAGAATTTTGTCCTGGAAGCGCACCGAGACATGAAAGATCTTGGCATGGTCCGGTCCTTCCGCCTTTTCCAGCACATAGACCGGCCCTTCATTGTGTTTTTCCTGGATCATCTCCTGCAGCCGGCTCTTTGAGTCCGCCAGATAGAGATCCTCTTTTTTCGCATCGATATGGGGCGTCACCAGGACATCCACCACCTGGCGGGCCGCCTCATAGCCGCCGTCGAGAAAAATCGCGCCCATCACCGCCTCGAAGGCGCAGGAGAGAATCGACGGTTTTTCCCTGCCCTTTGAGGCGTTTTCCCCCTTGCCGAGCAGCAGATAATCCCCCAGGCCGATCTCCTTTGCCATCAGAGCCAGATGTCCTTCCTGCACCAGGGCGGCCCGCAGTCTGGTCAACTCGCCCTCCCTCAGGGCGGGAAAACGCTTGATCAGATCATAGCCCACGGTCAGATCAAGCACCGCATCCCCCAGGAATTCCAGGGTTTCATTGTCGTTTAAGCGATCCTGCCCCTGCTCAAAGGCAAAAGAGGCATGGATAAAGGCCTGCTGCAGCAGGGAGATATCCTTGAAGGAGTACCCCAGCCTGCCGGCAAAGGCCAGGAGCTGATCCCGGTTCCTGATAAGCAGCGATTCCATTGTTGTCATAGTTCCCAAACCTGATGATTCATGATAAGTAACTACCCAGATAGATAGACTGAAGGCTGTGTAGACTGAAGGAAAAGCGCCTAAAATATGCAATACGACAGTACCGACAGCCCTATAGCCTTCAGCCTACAGTCTAAACAGCTGGATAGTTACCATGATCAATGCATTATTTTTGACTTTTTGCGCGGGTATCATATTTTCCCTTGTCAAAAAAGTGTTCTCTGTTTATTATCGGTTGCTCAACAAACTGCTTGAAAGGCGGCGTAGCCAAGTGGCTAAGGCAGTGGTCTGCAAAACCATTATTCAGCGGTTCAAATCCGCTCGCCGCCTCCATTATATTATTTAAGGATAACCTGCCGGTTATCCTTTTTTTTATTCCCGCTCCCGTCCTTCCCTGCTCCGCTAGAATAATCCTGACTTACCCTTCAGCCAGCACTTGCGCGAAGCGTGGTACTATAACTGCCAACGTCATCCCGGGCAAGTTTTTACTCTCTGGCCCCGTGATGTCCCTGTTTCCTCCCTCGTATTTCGATTGTAATCCGCATAATCCTCTGTCCCCATGACGAAAAACCTTAACTTTGCCAGGCGGTTTTGCTACTAATAAGGGATTCCGTTAGAAAAATTCATGGCTTGACCAGGGGCGACGGATGACAAAAAAACATACCGCCTGCCTGAAAGAAACAATTCTGGAAAGGGAGTAGAAACTTATATGCGGGAAGCCACACAGCACAGCCTACTGACTGCGGATGGCAAGTTTGTCCTGGAAATTGCAGAGAACATCGGCCGCCGCCTGGAAATCAGAGGACAGGGGCGGCCGCGGAAAGAAAAATAAAATAGATCTGTCCCGGTTTTTTGTCCGTTTTTTTTCTTTCTGATTTTGCTTCGGGACTGTTTAATGGAGATAATGGCTGCAACCAGTGAGTTGTTAAGAACTGGCAACAGTAAATAAATATGGAGGGCCGCAAATTTGCCTTTTTATGAGAAAATATATTTACTTGGGCTAGTGTTAGTTACATTGGGGTTTGCGGCCTTCAGTTTTATCCAAATGAAGAACGTAACTACTAAAGGTGTTTCGTTCTTTTTTAAGCACGATTTTTCAAAATTTGAGACAAAGCTGATTGTAGCAGGTCTTTTGTTGCTAGTGCTTGGATGTTCGTGTTTCTTTTTTGGCCTTTGGCTACGCAAGCAAGAGCGAAACCAGGAAAAGGCTACGGATTCTTTGATGATTTTCCCCAATCTACCCACCATCAGTGACACAACGAGGGAAGGGATGACGAAAAGAGGGGAAATTAGGAGAAATTAGGGACGAGGAGAAATTAGGTACGGAGATTACTTAATAACTTAATTGACTCCCCCTTGATGAGAAAAAAAGAGGACGGATTTATTTTCGGTTTTAATCCTACCAGATTGTTTTCACGTGAGGATAATTCCGCAGTTTGTCGTCCTTTGTCACCAGCGGTGCTCCGAGTGACAAGGCGGTGGCGGCAATGATCCTGTCAGCCGGATCAGCGTGGGGGAAATCCGGCAACCGGACCGATTCTACGGCAATGGCGTTGCTGACCGCCACAAAGGTGAGAAACGGCAGCGCCTCGCAACGGCAGAGCCAGTCACGGACATCCAGGGCCAAGCGCAACCGGCCGCGCTCCACAAGCAAGGCGATCTCCCAGGAACTGATACAGGAGACATGCACGGACTTTACGTTCACAGCCCTGTCAATCGCCTCTTTTGCCGGCCGGCTCAGGGTTGCGGGGTCGTTCACCCACCAGAGCAGGGTGTGGGTATCAAGCACGATCACTTCAGCGCCTGCCAATCTTCCACACCCACGGGCTCAAGAGGAGCATCATATTCCAGGACGGTATTACGAAGCCCCCGGAAACACTCTTCCGGATCAGCGGCATAGGGGACAACCTTGAGGACCGGACGGCCATGGTCCGTGATCACCAGCTCTTCGCCGGTCTGTTCGATCTTGCGGAAATATTCCAGCGAATGGGGCTTGAACTGGGATTTTGAAACGACTTGCACCATGCTCCACCTCCCTGCGGTTTCATTATGACCATAATAGCATGGTCACAATGCCCACTCAAGTGAAAAAAGGGGGTGGATTTTCACTTGACGACATTCACCCTGGCCGGTCCGCGCTGCACCGTGCGATGGAACTCCACGGCGGGCGCGCCAAAGGCCATGGCATAACCAAGGATGTGATTTTCCGGGATGCCGAGCCGGACGATCAGATCGGGGCAGAGGGAAATCACCATCATGAACAAGCCGTCCCAGACCGTGCCGACCCCACGGGCATGGGCCATGAGCTGGAAGGTGGTCAGGGCGATGTGGGTGTCCTGCACCGGACAGGGGGCGTCCTTCGGGGCGCTTGTTAGCAGCAGATGCGGCGCGCCCCTGAAAATGATATCCTTGCCCCCGTCATGCCAGGCCTGCACGGCCCGGCCGAGATACTGGCCGATAAAACCCTGGGGCAATTGCCCGCCATCCTTGAGTTTCGCCAGACGCGCCATCACCTCCGACCGCAGGGAATCCATGACACTCCGTTCCTTGACCACGGTGAACAGCACGCCGCGGGCGTTGACCCCGGTCGGTGCGTGGCAGGCAATGTCCAGCAGCTCATCAATCAATTCAGGGGGTAGATCCTCCTGTTTGTAACGGCGGACGGACCTTCGCCCCTTGATCAGGGTCGCCAGCCAGGCCGGGTCCACCATATTGCCGGCCAGCGTTTCACTCTCATCGGGATTTTTGCCCAGGATCGATATCGCCGCGGTCGGGCAGACGGCAAGACAATGCTGACACTGTAAGCAGCCAAGCTCATCGGTGACCCTCGGGAACTCTTCCAGGGTGATGACCCCGGCCGGACATTCAACCTCGCATTCGCCGCACTGGATGCAGCGCTCCTCATCGACCTGAAACCGGATCATTAGTATCCTCCTTAAAAACCCATATCCTCCAGCATCCTGTTGACCGTCGACTGATCGAGCACGCCCTCCGCGCCAGTGCCGGAGAGCTTGGTGATATAGCTGTCAACGTCATCCTGGGCAAGTTTCTTACTCTCCTCCACCGTGATGTCCTTATTTTTTTCCTTGTGTTTCAGCTGGGAGCCGAATGAAACCACCAGGGCGAGCAGCTGTATCTGGAAGTCGCTGAGAAGCTTGATGATCTTCATGATCTGCTGGCCGGAGAGATCCTGGAAGCTCAAGGCCTCGGTGATTTTAGCCACATCGCCACTTATGGTGGTGGTGATGGAAAAGGCATCCTCAATGCGCTGCAGAATCTCGCGCTGATCCTCCAGGGTCATGTTGCTGCAACCGGAACCGCCTCGCATCCCCTTGGCTTTTTCCGGCAGTTCGGCCAGGATACCCAGGGAGTTTTCCAGCAGCCCTTTCACCTCGCCCAGGCGCGGGTCGGCTTGAGCGGCAGCCGCCGTGGCCGGCGACGGCGCTTGTCTTTCCACCTCGATCTCTTCAATGGCAGGAACCTCCAGGGGAATGGTCTGGTCAAGAAAGATCGAGGCCTGGCCGGCATCCATTTTTTTCAGGAGATTGGCGATACCCTTGTCCTTACAGGCCTTGAAGAGCGAAGCAAAGACATCGGACATGGGCACCGTGAAGAAGTTATCGCTGTCCGCCTCGTATTTTTCCGCTTTAGGCCCGATGGCGTCATAGAATACATTGATGTCAAAAATTTCAGCCGCCGCCTTGCGGGCTTTGCTGATATGCTCTTTCACCGCTTCATTGGTGCAGAGTTCATATAAGGTCTGGAAAACAACATCAAGATTAAACAGATAGCGCTTTTTTTTCTCCTTTATCACCTGCGGAGCAGCAGCCACCCCCTCCCCTTCCTCCTGCATGACGGACAGCAGGGCAAGGGCCTGATTCACCTGGTTCCGCAGAGGCTCTATTTCGGCGTCGAGCTGGCATGAGGCGTCAACCTCTTCACCCTTTTCCTCGGTTTCCGGCAGGGAAAAGGCGGTATGACCCATCAGCGATGACAGCAGTTCCCTGACCGCATCGGTACGACCCTGGACATCCTCCACCTTGTCCATGATCTTCATGGCCGCCTTTTCGGTCATTTCGACAATATCTTTCAGCTGGTTCTTGGCATCTTCAATCTTGTCGCCGGCCTCATCAAGCTCAACCCGCTTTATCAGGCGGTCCTCGGCGGGAATATCCATCATGGTGGCGCTGAGGCTTTTGGCGAGCTGACCGATATCCCGGTAGATCTCCTTGGAAACGTCCCGGTAAAAATCATCCGTTCCCCCTTCATCAAGTCCCGCCGAAACCGCGGACATGGCGCTTGCCTCATAATCCACGGGCGGTTTTTTCTCCTTTTCCACGATCTTTTCGACCACCCTGGTCACGGAAGTTTCCGGGCCGGAGAGCAAGGTGATATTATAATTAGCCTCGGCGGTGGGAATTCTGAAAAAACCCGCGCCTATTTCAAGGAAAATCTCTGGTTTATTGTTGGTAGCCATATTTCCGCTCTTTAATCCTGATGGCGTCGTAAAAAGCCCGATCTACTGCGTTGTAGCGCATTTTTGTTCGCTCGGCATACCACTTGTATAGCCTCACGCTCAAAAATACACTACGCCTTGTATAGCGAACTTTGTTACTTAGCCATCTTGGCGTTTTCGCCAACTTTTTACGAGTTTATCAATCCTGTTCGTCCGTATGCATTCTTGCAGTGAACCTGATCCCCACCTCAAACTGATCATCATGAGGGGTGTCCTCGGACCACATCACTGAACCAATGACGAGCATGCTGCCGCAATCAGCGGGGTTGCTAACCGCAGCAGCGCCTTTGCCGTCGATCTGCCAGCCCTTGAAATCGAGTTTCATCAGCAGCTGCTCGTTTTTCCGCCATTTCCGCACGGAGAGGAAACGAAGCCCGCCGCCGCCGATATCAAGCACCAGCCCCTGCTCGTTGAAAACCGCATGGGCAAAATCATCAAGAAGCGAATAGCGGAAAACAAACTCCTTTTCCAGCCTCTCATATTTTCGCCGCTCCGCGGCTGCTGATCCCTCTTCCACATTTCCCCCATTGTCTCTGATTTTAAGAGGTACTCAAATTTATGTTATGAAGATTTCATTTAAAAGATCAAGCAATTACCAAATAAATTTGTTTCCCTGAAAGAGAACGAGCCATTTCCCCCTCCGCTTGCCCACCAGGGACTTTTCTTGTCAATAGTTTGTTTTTATTGAATTACTTGAGATTACTCAGAAAAATAGGCTAAAAATTGATGGCGTCGTAAAAAATACCCTGAAGGGCATAAATCCGATCTACTGCGTTGTAGCGCATTTTTGTTCGTTCGGCATACCACATGTATAGCCTCACTCTCAAAAATACACTACGCCTTGTATATCGAATTTTGTTACGTAGCCATCTGGGCTTTGTCGCCGACTTTTTACGGTTTCATCATTTTTTAGAAGGGTGCACAACGGTTTTTTTGCTGCCCACGCGGATTGGCGGGCAATAAAGCCTGCCAACCCTACCAGTCTCCTTTAGCCTTTGATATGAAAACGCTCCTGAATCCGTTTCATGGAAACAAGCTGGACAGTGCGGGACGACGGGGTGACAAATGAATGCAGTTTTCGTTCAAGACTGCGGGGGTCCATTTCACTTTCAATGGCGATGACGCCTTCCATGATGATCTTCTGCAGCAGCAGCTCATGGTCCGTTCTTTCCCTGAGGTTGCCGGCAAAGGGGATGCAGAAGAAATTGGCCAGCACCACGCCATAGAGGGTGGCGGTCAGGGCAATGGGCACCGTGGCCAGGATGACCTTGCTGTCTCCCACCCCGGCCAGCATGCTGATCAATCCCACCACGCTGCCGATCAGCCCGAAGGACGGAAACAGCTCGCCCATGGTGCGGATCACCCGCTCGCAATCCTCCCTGCGCATTTTAAAAAAGTACATCTCGGTATTCAAGATATCCCGGATGACCTTGCCCTTGTACCCGTCCACAAGCAGCCCCAGGGCGCGCCGCAAAAAAAGCAGGGTTGTCTCCTCCTCATCCTCCTGCAGGGAAAGAATTCCCTTGAATTTAGACTTAACGGACAGATCGATCAATATTTCGACAATCTCCTCCGGAGTTTTGGTTCTGGTCCGGTACGAGGAAAGAAGCACCTTGTAGACGATCCGCAGCCGTTCCAGCCGGTAGTTCATGAGGGTGGCGCCGAAGGTTCCGCCGAGAACCACCAGGGCTCCGGTAAGGTTAAAATAGAGGCCGATATTGCCATGGAAGAGAAATCCTGAAAAAAAGAGAAGAACGCAGCAGGTGAGACCAATGATATTTTTATTCTTCATTGTTTCCTCCGCTTAGACCGGCTGAGGGTTTTTCCCTGGTCAGAATGATTTCCACCCTGCGGTTTGCCGCCCTGTTTTCCGGGGTGTCATTGGCCGCCACGGACTGCTGGGCTCCATGCCCGGTCACATAAAAGCGATTTTCAGCCAGCCGGGTCTCCTGCATGAGAAAATGGGCGACCCGGCTGGCCCGCACCAGGGACAGCTCCCAGTTGGAAGGAAATTCCGGGGTATGGATGGGTATATTGTCGGTATGGCCAACCACATTGATCATGTAGGGAGTCTGGGCCACCAGGGGGATGATCTTGCGCAACCCCTGCAGGGCGGTGCCCTTGAGCTCGGCGCTGCCGCTGGCAAAGAGCAGATCGCCGGTCAGGATGATGCGCACCGTTTTATCCGGGGCAAGATCCACCCTGGCAAACTCCCGCATGGTATCGGTATCAAGGGCTTGCCGGCTCAGGTCAAATATTTTTTCCAGGCGATTATCCATCGGCTCTTCGTCCGGGGCGCCGGTTGCCGGGGCAGAACCGATATTGGGTCCCGGCACCGGAACTTCCCGGAAAACGAACTCCCGGTTGTCAGACTGATAGATATAGAGCACGGCGAAAAAGATGAACATGGTCATCATCAGATCCGACCAGACCACCGCCCATTGCGGGGAGCGGGGCATGCGCAGTCTTTCAAAAGAGGATTCATCATAGACCCGCATGCCGCTATCCCAGCTCTGCTCGGCATGGAAAACGGCCATCCGGCGCCTGACGGCATCCTGTCTTCTTTTTTTCTTCAGCGACGCGCCGGGCGCAGGCTGTTTTTGTTTCTGCCCGACGGCCGGGGGCGGGGTTCCATTCTGATTGGTGTGCCTGCTTTCCGTCCGCGGCGGAAAAGTATGTCCTGCGCTGTCTGTCATCTGTTCCCTTCACCGTGGATGCCATAAAAAAGAGGGGTGTCAACCTTGAGGCGTCGTAACCTTACCTATCGGAAATCATTTACTTTTCTCAAATAAAATTTGCGAGGCAGGCAAAATAATCCGCCGAGAGAAACGATATATAATTATTTCAGATAGTTACATGAAACAGTTACAACTCCCTTTCGTCAGGGCGGGCATAAAACCCGCCCCTACTTTATAAAGGGCAGCATGGCCTTGAACTCCGGAGTCCCCGCCCGGTGCAGCAGTTCGTAAATGATCATTTCCGTATTACCCACGGCCCCGCCGATCCGGCTGATTCTCTGCAACCCTGTTTCATAATTTTTTTCCGCCCTGGAATGAACGG
>JACRCD010000019.1 GCA_016219175.1 Deltaproteobacteria bacterium
ATCGCGGATCATATGTTCCCAAAACCGCCGTTGCCATACGGCTTGCTCTTTTTTATTCTGCCGTGACAACGACGGCGTTTCTTTATAACGAGTGTCGCAATGCCGCGTGAAATGGCTTTTGAACAATCGCCAGCGTTTGGAGAAATCCCGGTCACCGTCCGGCAATGTCCAGATGACATGGAGATGATCCGGTAAAATGACCGCGGCATCGACAACAAATGGATGCCGTTCCATCACATAGAGAAAGGCCGCCCGCAGAAATTCGACATTTTCAGGTTCACACAGGATTTTTCGCCGTTTGTCGGTAACCAGGGTGAAAAAATACGCCCCTCCATTGATGCGAGCCCGTCGGTATTGCATGATTCAATTGTGTTGGTCATATTTTCGTAGGTTGGGGTTGAGCCCCACGAAACCTAACACATTGTGTGCCGGTTTGCAAACCATGTTGCCGTTTGCCATGCCCGAAAATGTTGGGTTTCGCGAACTCAACCCAACCTCCCAGGCTTGGGCATCAAACCCATGAAGGTGCAATACACGTCCTCCCCTTGGGTAAGAGGCAGCCTCCTCAAGCCAAAGGAAAGAATCCCGTTGGCCAAAGAAAATACGGGGATTATGGCAAGCAACAGCTTGTTTTTGAAACCAATTTTTTCGTTTGGAGACACAGTCATAATATCCTGACCAACGATGAGTTTTTTTTTGCTAGGTTAGCTCTATTTTCTTTTTACAACTATTTTCTCAATCTCTTTTTCTTTTCCTCTGAAGCCGCCGCCATTACCAGTTTCATGGAACACCTGTTTTTCCATGAAATGCAAAGTAATCTTGTTTGCTTCTGGTATACTTAATAAAGCTTCTTCGGCAGCGTGTTTTAATTTTTGAATATCTTCGGGAGAGGTAACCTCGTAGAATGTAAAATGAGGGCTGTTATTTACGCCTGGGCCAACGTATACGATTTTCCCAAAATGGGTTCTGTCAGCCTCACGAGTGTCTTTCGGGACAACGCCAGTTTCGTTCAGACATTGCCCTACCTTTTTCGCGGTCTCAGAATCCTCATAAGAAGAAATACAGCCGGACAGAAAAGTTATAATTAATAGAATCGAGATGACTATTCTCATAAACTTAAACCCAACATGCGCTAGGCATAAAAATAAACATCATGATATTATTTTTCCACCTAGCATTTCTGATTTCACCCCTACCAACCTGCCAATTTCTTTGATGAAAACTACACAACAGGCTGGTTCGGCTCAGACCAATCCCCATGCAATATCATGTCTCCGCCGGAAACAGAGGCTGTGCAGCCTGACAGCAATCTCCTACCCAAGGAAAACGGATACAACAGTTTTGACAGAAATATGCCGGCATGGATTCAGACAGAACTTTTTTATGCTGCTTTTCCCTTATTAAAAAAAGGAGTAGCACTTTTGGCGGGAAGTGGCAACGGAAAAATAACAAGCCGAATAAGCAATCGACGAATTGAAGGGATTTAGAACTTTGATAAACCCGTAAAAAGTCGGCGAAAACACCAAGATGGCTAAGCAACAAAGAAATCAAGGCGGGCGTTATTCGCCATACATTTCCGTAATGATCCGCCGCAACTGAGAGGCATCGCTGCCGGGCAACTGGTCAATTTTTTTCTTTAAGCTTATTTTGCTGATAGTTCGTATTTGATCGACAGCAACTTCAGCTTGTTTGCCGGCACAATTGATCTGAAGGCGAGTTCTCCACGTTGGGTGGATTTTAGAAGTTACCGGGCAAACTACAATTGTTTCCAAATATTTATTCATAGCGTCATCGCTAATAATAACGACAGGACGAATTTTGCAAATTTCGCTGCCGGGGGTTGGATTCAAGTCGGCAAAATAAATTTCGTATCTTTTAGGCGTCAAAGCCGTCATCTTCCAACCCATCAAGTAGTGTTTGGTCATACTCGCACCAGTCTTCACCCTCATTCGCCATGGCTTTATAGGTTTCAACCAAAGAAAGTTTATCATCTTGCTTCTTTCGGAGGAGAAGCCCTTGGGTGGTTTCTTCCAGGACCAGAGAATGAGTGAAACCATATTTTTGCAATAAGGTTTTGGGTAAGCGGACACCTAGGGAGTTGCCTATGTGCACTATCTTAATATCTCTGGAGCGTAACGTTTTATCCATACCGGCACCTGTGGTCACATATTAACAGAGTCAAAGTAATTACTGTAATAACATGCTGCCACGGAGAGCAAAATAAATCAAGACAAAATCGCCTCATCGAGGAAGGGGGGTAACCGGCCGCGACACCCCGGCGGCCATACTCCTTCAGCAGCAAACCAAAACACCCTGCCTGCAACCCGGCCAGCCGTTCGTCCGCAAAGTGGATAGAGGGAACCTTGTCCGCCTGGTTGCCGGAAGGTGGCAGTACCATGTAACACTTGATCTTTCATCATACAAGGGTGGGCAGGTTTGGTGCTCACCAATCCGCGTGTGCAAACGATGAAACCGTTTGCACGCCCTTGTATGAAAAAATAGGCGTTACAGTGCAGTAGTGAAATTTTCCGCCCGATTTCAGCGCGAATCATTCCGCATCCGGCTTTGGCGGAGCGGCATGCAGCTGGCGGTATAACAGCACCGACATCCAGCCCACCATGAGCACCCCGCCAATGAGGGTGGCCCAGAGCGCGTATTTTTTCCAGGGCAGGGCGCGGGCCGGATGCCGCCTGCCTTCCCCGCCCAGGGCATAGGACGGGCCGGGGGCAATGATGACGGGAGTTACCCGGCCGCCGCCGGATAACTCCCGGGTGGTGAGCAGCGCCTCCAGCTGAAAATCGGCCGGTTCCATGGCCGCGCTGCCATAGGCCAGCTGAAAGGGTCCCGCTCCCTGGGCCAGAAAGACCAAATGGTCCGGCAGCCAGCCGAATTCCATGTTCAAGGCAACGGCACCGTTCGGCAGGTCCTTGTCGTTTTCGGCAAGATCAAGCAGCCAGAAGCGGTGCGACTGGAGGTGGACAATCATTTCCGGGGTGTTGAGGGTCTGGCCCTTGACATGCAACTGGTAAAGCAAACTCTGCCATTGCTGCTGTTTGAGGGAATCAGACGTATCTCCCGAGGACAACTTGCCGCTGGCCAGAAAATTTTGTACCCCCGGCCTGATCCTGACCCGGTCAACCGGCATGAAGCCCTTGAGATCGAAGAGATAGTGCGCGGCAGCATCGGCAAGCGGGACACCCTGGGCCGTAAACCACTGCCTGCTGGGCGCGTCCACCGTGTAGCTTGATTCGGTGAGAGCGGTGACGCCGGACAGCCCGATAACCTCCTGATCCGGCGGCCAGGTCAAACGCAGATAACGCTGGGTCTGCGCCGGGAAATTGATGGTGTTCTGCTGCAGCCGGTGGCCCTGAAAGGCGAGCCGGGCAATGGTTGCCGTGGTCAGCCGGCGCCAGGTGAGCAGATCATCGCTTCCCTCAACCGTGATTTTCCCCAGAAAATCCGTGTCCGTGTCAACCCAGGACAAGACGAGCCCATCCACCGGCTGCTGACGCGGACCACAATCAATCAGATAGGAAACGGTTGCGGCCGGTCCGGCTGCCTTGCCCTGATCAGCGGAGCGGACATCGATAATGGTGCCGTCCCCGTTTCTTTCCACATGCAGGGTCAGATCTCCCGCGTTGCCGCCGGCCGCTGCGGTAATGGGGAAATACGGCAGATTACGGACGAGGTCCTTTTTACGGGAGCTCTTGGCCGCCGCCGGTTTGCGCAAGGCGTGGGGCACGACCTGTCCCGCGCCGTTAAAGACCCGGATATCGCCCAGATCCTTTCTGGTTACCCCCTGATAGACGTCCAGGGGCAACTCCACTTCAAAAAACGGCTCCCCGCCCGCAGTCTCCAGATGCAGGCCGTAGGCGAACATATCCGGCGAGGTCGCGGCACAGGCCCCATGGGCGCAGAGCAGCGCCCCGCACAGGAAAAGCCGACATAATAATTTCTTCATACTGTTTCCCGCTCCTCCCGCGGCCGCCCCGGCAGGGGGGAGACATAGCCGATCAGCAGACAGATAAGGCCGACACCGATAAAGGAGACGATGCGCTCCACCGTGCCGGTATTGGCCAGGTCAATGGTAAAGAGCTTGAGGATCACCACCCCGATCAGTCCCGCTCCCACCAGCCACACCACCCGCATCTTTTTCCTGGTGGCCGCAAACATCAGGGCAAAGGCCGCCAGGGTCCAGAAGATGGAGAGCGAGGTCTGCACCAGGGAGGAGTCCATCAGCGACCGGTAATGAAATGGCACCCCGCCCCAATAGTGGATGGTGCGGATGAGCACCCCGTTCAGCCAGAAAAAAACCGTGGCAATGAGGATGACGGCAAGCCTCCTGCCGTTTTCAGCAAAAAAGCCGCTCCGCAGCTCCCGGACCATGACCAGGGTCCAGAATGACAGGGCAATGAAAACAAACATCTGGGTCAGGTCCAGGGGATTAACGAACGGCACATAGGGCAGCGGCCACGGATCGCCCTTGCTGAGCAGGTTCATGACCAGGGTCCCCAGCCACAGATAGAGCGCCACCGGGATAAAGCCATGACAGAGATAACTCTCCTGCCAGCTCCTGACCGGCCAGGGCAAGAGGTGCCTGAATCTGCTCAGGAAAAAGACGAACAGGGCCGGCACCGTGCCCAGGGTGACAATCTCCCACACCCCGGCCCCTCTGAGCCAGTGATCAACCCACCAGCACGTCTCCCAGCTGACAAGGGCGATCAGCAGCAAGAAAGCGGCCGGATGGAGAGAGCGGTGCAGCCAGGTGTCCTCCCGCCGCTCGTCTTGGTAAAGCAGCAGGTAGAGGACGGCAAGGGAGGCGGGCCAGGATGCCCAGCCGCCCCAGCCGGAGGGGCGCATGAGAGTGAAATCAAACAACGGATGGAGGGCCGCGCCGGTCATGACAACCGGCAGCCCCTTGTAAATCTCCCGTAGCGGACGCCAGCCGAGTTTTGTGCCGACGGCATGGGCGATAAGCCCGGTGAATGAGCAGAAGGCCAGAATGGCCGCCGGCTGATAGGGGCGGCTGACAAAAACATCGATCTCATGCACTCCCGCGCCCAGCCACCATAACAGAGCCCAGCCAAAGGCCAGATTGCTTTCCAGCATGGCGGTGGGAATCCGCTCCCGGTGCAGAAAGAGATAATAGCCGCTAAAGAAGCCGGCCAGGGAGACGGCGAGACAGCCAAGATAAAAACCGTTGACCACCGCCAGGCCTCCGCTGGGCAGGGTGACCGCCGACAAAAAGGCCAAACCGGCCAGGAGCTGCAGCACCAGCCCGCAGAGACGGGCCGCCCTTCGCTGCTGCCGGATGCCGATCCAGACAATGGCGGAACCTTCCAGGGCCCAGGCCGCGGACGTCCAGCGCCCGTCCAGGGCCAGGGGAATGGCGATGGTGGCAAAGACCACGCCCAGGGCCATGAATGACTCAATGAGGAGGCGCATGGCCTGGCTGCCTTTCTTAAAGATCAGCCAGGCCAGCGAGGCATACAGGGAGCCCATGGCCAGGGCCGACCAGGCAATGCCGTATTCGTAGGGCTTCACCAGGGTGGTCTGCAACCCGAAACAGACCAGGGGCGTGCCGAAAACCATGGTGGAATCCACATAACCCTTGAGCTGCAGGGGCTGATTTTTGGCAAAGAGCACGCCGATGGCCACGTAAAAGACAAAAAAGAGCAGCAGAAAGGGTTCCGTGCTGGCGAACATCTCCGGCTGATACTGGTGAAAGCCCCACATCCCGCCGATGCTGAAGGTGAAAAGAAAACCGAGCAGATTCAGCTCCCGCCACGACTTATGCCAGGCAATGAAGAGGATGCCGCCGTTCAGCAGCCCGTAGAAGGAAAAGAGCATGACATGATTGCCGCCGCCGGTCGAGGTGAGGACCGGCCCCAGAAAGCCGCCGCTGATGCCGATGACCGCCAGGGCGCGCGCATCCTGGAGGATGGAAAGAGTGGCGGAAAAAAAGGAGAGCCCGACCAGCAGGGACATGGCGACCCCGGGGGGCAGCAGATGATAGAGCCGCATGGCCGTAAAGATGACGAGATAGAGCACGCCGACCCCGCCGCCCTGCAGTATCAAGGCGTAGCCCGGCCTGGACAGCCGCAGCCGCCAGCCCGCGGCCAGAATGGCCAGTCCGCCCAGGCTGACCCCGAGCAGACGGAACTCGATGGGAATGAGATTGCGTTCCGCCGTGTATTTGAGCAGAAAGGCCACGCCGAAGAACAGGACAATGATCCCCACCCGCACCACCACATTGCCGCCGGTGAAATAGGAAATGATAATCGGCCACAGTTCATGCCGGGGGGTCTTATCCGCGGCCGGGGTAGTGGTTGCTGTCCGCAGGGCTGGGGGGACCGGCGGAGCAGCAGCGGTGGCCGCCTCGGCCTCGGCATCAAAATCATCTTCCCAATCAGGTTCGGGCGGGGCAGACGCTGCGAACATCGCCTCTTCTTCCACCGTCCGGGCCGGACTTTCTTCCACAGCCGGCGCGACCCCGGCCAGCCGTCCGAGTTCCCTCTCCAGGGCGGTGATCCGGCCGCGCATCTCAAGTATCCTGCTCAGGAGAAAGGCCAGCAGGCCGCCGACAAGCCCGCCCAGCAAGGTGTCGTTTTTTGCATAAAAAAGGGTGATACCCACGAATACGCCAATCACGATGGTGAGAAAATGCATGCACCCTCCCTTGCGGCCGCCACCGTCACCCGGCAACGTTTATCTTTTCGCGGGGCGCGCATGGCTTCATCATACGCACCGAAGTCCTATTGCCCGCGTGCGCAACAAAACACCCGTTGCGCACCCTACCGACTCCTGTTTTTTCGTAGGGTGGGCAAATAGTTTCATCATTTGCCCACGCGGATTGGCTCAAATCGCACAGGCCACCCTGCCCAGCCGCTCGGACAGCAGCCGGTTTTCCCGGTAATCGACGGGCACCGAGATCAGCACCGGCGTGTCGCAGTGAAAGGCCTGCTCCAGCACCCCTTTAAAATCCCGGGAATTCTCGACCCGGAAGCCCTTGCAGCCAAAGGCCTCGGCCAGCTTGACAAAATCCGGGTTGTCAAAGCGCAGGTCCGAGTGACGGCCGAACTGATTTTCCTGCTTCCAGCGGATCAGGCCGTACTCCCGGTCCTCCCAGATGAGCACCACGATATTGGCGCCGATTCTCTTGGCCGTCTCCAGTTCCTGGACATTCATGAGAAAACCGCCGTCCCCGCAGACGGCCAGCACCCTGCGCTCGGGGTGGACGAGTTTGGCGCCGATGGCGCCCGGCAGGGCGAAACCCATGGAGCAGAAGCCGTTTGAGATCAGGCAGGTGTTGGGCTCATCACACTGGTAATAACGGGCGATCCACATCTTGTGCGCCCCCACGTCGCTGAGCAGGATATCCCGGGGACCCAGGACCTCGCGCACATCCCAGATGATCTTCTGGGGCCGGATGAGCCCACTGGTGTCATCGTCCTTGTGTTCGGCGAAATCACCGAGCATGGTCCGGCGCAGCGTCAGATTGCAGCTGCGGTCGTAATTGGGTTTAAAGCCTTTGAGCCGCTCATTCATCATCCACAGGGTATGGGCCAGGTCACCCACGATCTCCACATCCACCGGATAATACTCATCCACCTCAGCCGGGATAAAATCGATATGGATGATTTTCTGGGTTTTTTCGCCATTGGCCGCGCTCTGCCCCCAGAGACGCGGTTCATATTCCACCAGATCATAACCAAGGGTGATGACCAGATCCGCCTGCTGGATCGCCACCCCGGTGTAATCCCTGGTCTGCAGCCCGATGGTGAAGAGGCAGTTCTCCGAGGAGCGGGGAATGGAACCCTTGCCCATGAAGGTATTGATCACCCCGATGCCGGTCTTCTCCACAAAGAGCCGCAGCTGCTTGGCTGCCCTGCGTCTGATGGCGCCGTTGCCGGCCAGAATGACGGGTTTTTTGGCCGCCAGAATAAGGGCCATGGCCTCGTCAACGATCTTGTCGGCGGGCACCGCCCGGCGGGGATTTTGCACGGGCAGGGGGTTGCCCGTGGCAGCAAAGGCGGCAATGTCGTCGGCCAGTTCGATATGGCAGGCCCCCGGCTTCTCCATGGTCGCCAGTTTGAAGGCCTTGCGCACCACCTCGGGGATGTTCTTGCTGTGGATGATGGGCTGGGCCCACTTGGTGATGGGCCGGAACATGCGGACCACATCCATGTTCTGATGGCTTTCCTTGTGCTGCCTGCGGCTGTCCGCCTGGCCGGTGATGACCACCAGGGGGGATCTGTCCATATTGGCATCCGCCACCCCGGTCACCAGATTGGTGGCGCCCGGCCCCAGGGTGCCCAGACAGACACCCGGCCTGCCCGTCAGCCGGCCGTACGCATCGGCCATAAAGGCGGCCCCCTGCTCCTGCCGGCACAGGATGAAACGGATGGAGGAGTCCTGCAGGGCCATCATGAAGTGGGCATTCTCCTCGCCGGGCACGCCGAAGATATACTCCACTCCTTCATTTTCCAGACATCTGACGAAAAGTTCCGCTGCGTTCATGGTGACGGGTCGTGAATTGGGGGTTGTGATTGGTTTACCTGAAAGTCCTGTCTTCATGCATCGGGGATAAGGCAAAAGCAAAGCACCTCCACTTATGGCTTCTGCCTATTACCTGTTGCCTTTTTTAATTATTCCCGCAGCAGATCAGCCCGGATCAGACCGAAAAACGAACCGGCCAGCGGCGACTGATACTTCCAGCCCAGATGGGCAAAGCATGAACCGCAATGAGAAAAACGCCAGGCATAACCGGCAAACCAGGTGCATTCCGTGGTGGGCTCCCCATGATTGATGCAGCCAGGGGCCTGGGCAAAACAGCTGATTTCAAAAACCTTGCCGTGGGGATTGGCAAAGGTATGGCGGTGGGCGCCGTTCACTTCGATCATGTGGGACGAGGCCACAATCCTTGCCCGGCAGAAACGGCAGAGGTACCATTCTCCTTTGTCAACCCTCTCTGTTTCGCTGTCACTGCGGCTGTCAACACTGCCGTGCGGGAGCGCACCCTCTTTTTCCCGGAAGAAGAGCGGCGCGGGCAGAGAAACTTTTCCCGGAAATCCATTCGGCAGGACAATAGTCAAGGTCATCTCCTTGCGGGGTGCTCACCCTGGCCCGCTATCCCCGGGCCACGGCTGCTCCCTTGCCCTTGATCTGGATACAGCTTGGCATCAGGTGGTGGAGTCCTGCTTTTTGAACAATTGCAGCAAGCGCAATTTCGCTTCGGTAAAGAGATGCGGATTCAGCAGTGTCAT
>JACRCD010000023.1 GCA_016219175.1 Deltaproteobacteria bacterium
CTGAGATAGCGGCTTAACTTATTGAAATTACGTTATGGCGTCAGGAGTTCTGAAATTACTGTAACACACCATGCGTGGCAACGGCATAAGGGGCCGTATAGGTGATATCAAATCTGTAATGGTTATTTTCTAACGGCCCCTAAAGGGCGCGAAAGCGCCGATAAATCAAGTCACCCATCGACTGAAAGGCTTTCCGCAACGCCCCATAATCCGTCTCCCGCGGCAAACGGCCGAAAACCTCGACCCCTCCCATGCGGCTGATTGTGTGCATATTGTCCGTAACCAGCGGATCAGCAAGGGGCATTCCCTCCTTTTCATCCGAAAAGACCACGCCAAGCACGGCAATACTTCTCTGCCGCAGGGCCTCAATGGTCAGCAGGGTATGATTGATGGCGCCTAGCCCGCTGTGGGATACGACCAGGGCAGGCAGCCGCAGCCCGGCCAGGAAATCAGCCAGCAGCAGATCGGGGCGCAACGGGACCAGCACCCCTCCCACCCCCTCGACAACCAGCACCTCATTTTCCGCGGCGCAGCGGTAAAAAGCCTTTTTTATCTCCCCGGCATCAATTTCCCGGCCCTCGACCCGGGCGGCCAGATGGGGGGAGGCAGGCAGCCTGAAACGATAGACCACCTGGCTGTCAAGTTTTGCCTCATCAAAATCCATATCATTGTGGCGCAGGCAGAACAGAAGATCCTCGGGCACGTCTCCGCCGGTGCTCACCCATTTCTGGTAGCCGGCCTTGATCCCTTTTGCACGCAGAAACCCCAGCAGCAGCGAGCTGACCACGGTTTTTCCCACCCCGGTGCCGGTGCCGGTAATGAAAAGGCAATTATCCGGATTGTCGTCTTTCATGCCCCGGCCCTCGCTGGTGTTGCCGACGCGACAACAAAAAACACCTGGTAGGTCACCTCATAACCGCCGCGTCCTAGAAACCATTGCTCCAGGCGCTGCTGTCTGCTTCTGGTCAAAAGAGGCAGATGCGGATGGTAGCCGCCGGTGCCGGTTTTTCTGATGTGGCGGAAAAGATCCCGCAGCGAAGGGTACCGTCTTTTATAAACCCTTTCGGCCACCTCCACCCGGGAAAAACAGAGTCCGGCCAATCGAGCGATTTCTCGTCCATCGGGAAATTGTCCGGCCGGCAAGGCAATCGATTCGGCCACAACTTCGGCAAGCCCCTCACCCAGCTCATGCAGAGTGGCAGGGCCGAACAGGGAAACGAGAAAAATTCCGCCGGGAGCAAGGCTGCGGGCCGCTTGGCAAAAAGCCGCACCGGGCGCGGCAAACCACTGCATGGTCGCATTGCTGGTTATCAGATCAAACTGCTGCCTGTTTGTCCTTAAAAAATCCTCGCCATCCGCGCAGAGAAAGGTGATGCCGCCAGGCAGGGAGCATTTCACCCTGGCTTGGGCAACCATGCTTTCCGCAAAATCAAGGGCGGTAATCCGAGCCCTGGGAAAGCGCTCAGCCAGCATGGCCGTATAATTTCCCGTGCCGCAGCCGATTTCCAGAATACTTGCGGCCACAAACTTTTCCGGCAGCTTGGCTGCGAGTTCGGCAGCACTTTCTTTCTGCACCAGGGCATACTCGTCATAGGTTGCCGCGGCTTTTGAAAATCGCCGGATTATGGCCTTTTTCCTTCTTTCCTCCATCAGCTTATTTCCATGTCGAGAAGCACCATGTGTCCGCTGTGCGGCATAATCTCACAGGCGGCGCCGGGCAACCGCGCCATATTACTTACCGGCGCCACCACATCCTTGCGGCCGTGGATAATTTTAACCGGTATCCCTGCCGGAAGCGATGGAGGCAGTCTGAAATGCCGCAGGTAATCAAGCCCGGCCACAAGCTTCTTCCTGTCATTTTTTTGCAGATAATCATCCTGCAGGGCCAGGGTAAATTCTTTATATGCTGCCCGGTAACCCAAAAAACATTTCCGGTAAAATTCGGACATAAAGCCGCGAAAATCTCGACTGAGCCCTTCCTTGATGACCTCAATATCCTGCCGGGGCCAGCTACCGCGCATGGCAACAAGATCAAGTGCCGCTATCCGCCCTGGATGGGCCGCTGCAAATCCCAGTCCCAGCTGAGCGCCCATGGACCAGCCGACAATCGCCATTTTTCCCACCTTTTCTTTGTGTAAAAACAGGAGCAGTTCCTCCTCAAAGCAGGAAGGGTCGACAAAGGAATCAGGCAAAATCAAGGTCTTGCCGTGATAAAGCTTGAAGAGATGCAGCAGCCGCGCATCAAAGCCCCAGCCCGGCAGGAACAGCAACGGGGTATCGCCGGATTGGGGCAAAGGGGAAAAGAAAAAAGCCATGATATGAAAAATTACAGACGGAAGGAAAACCAGGATGATGATTTTTTTGTTCTTTTCTCAACAGCAGACTCACCGGCGGGTAATGCTTCCGAGTGGGGAGAGGCTGCATCGGCATGACGCTTCTCCAGCCACTTCAGTCTCTCCTTGATCCGGCCATACTCCATAAGCAGTCTTTCGTTTTTGCTGCGCTCCTGCTCGAGCTGGGTGGTCAACTCACGGACCAGGCCATCCTTGAATCCTCCGGCGTTCCGCTCGATCTCCTCATGCAGCACCGCGACCTGAAAACGCAGCTCCTGAGTCAGTTTCTCCACAGTTTCCATGCGCTGTTCAAACACGCCAAGGTCGCCGCCACCGTAGCCGGTGGCAAGCGGTACAGCCTGTTCCCGGGCTACACTCGCTGGTTCGGCAGTCCAGGTAAGACCGCCCTTGTCCTCCAGCACCTGGGCCACGGTCGCCTTATCTATTTTTTCCAGCTCATCGGCAAAGCCGTAAACCAGGGCCGAGTCGCAAAGCAGGTTAATTGACCGCGGGGTGCCGTTTGATGCCTTGAAGATTTCATCAACCGCCTCCTGGGTGAACAGGTCCGGGTCACCGCCAACCTTCTCAAGTCTTGAGGTGATATAAATCCCGGTTTCCTCTCTGTTCAAGGGCATCAGGTGGTAGTTTACGGCAATCCTCTGGGTGAGCTGAGCCAGACCGGGACGTTTGAGTTTGGCCTTCAGTTCCGGTTGGCCCACAAGCATGATCTGCAGCAGCAGGGTGTCATCGGCCTGGAGATTGGAAAGCATGCGCACCTCTTCCAGAACATCATCCGACAGGTTCTGCGCCTCGTCAATGACCAGCAGCACCCGGCCGCGGCTGGCATATTTCTGAATCAGAAACTGATAGATCCGGTCGAGATTTCTTGCCTTGTCCGAGCCGTCGGCCTCAAGTTCGAATTCCTGCAGAATCAGACTGAGAAGCTGGTTGGCCGAAACATTGGTGTTGAATATGACCGCCACCTCGATTTCGGTTTCGATCTGATTGAGAATGTGGCGGATCAGGGTCGTCTTGCCCGTGCCTATTTCTCCGGTGAGCAGGATAAAACCCATGCCCTCGCGGATGCCGTACTCCAGATAGGTCAGGGCATGCTGATGCTTCGGGCTGAGATAAAGAAAACTCGGATTGGGAACAATATGGAACGGTTTCTCGGAAAGACCGTAGAACTTTTCATACATAGGCGGCTCCGGCTCTGCCGGGAATAATAAAATGGCTAGGTGAATTTTGCTGCGCGCCCCGGCGCGGAAGAGACCGTATCAATCAATTATACCCCGGTCCGATCGTTTAAAACAAAGCCGAGAAATTTTTCCTTGGGCAGCAGTTCGACTGCCTTCTTGACATCACCAAGCGACGTCGTGCCCTTTTCCACCACCATGATGATGCCGTCAACCAACGGCGCAAAAACCATGGCATCGGCGCCGTCAATGACCGCGGGCACATCAAGTATCACGTAGCGGTCACTGTAACGTGTTTTCATATCCGCCAGCAGCCTCTTCATTTTTGGGGAGCCGAGCAGCTCCGTGCTGTCGGACACCGTCCGTCCCCCGGAAATCAGGGTCAGTTTTTCAATGCCGGGCCAGATGATAAAATCTTTCAAGGGCATGTCATATTCCAGATAGTCAATAAGTCCCCTGTCACTGGAAAAACCAAGATAATGATGGATGTCCTGTTTTTTCAGATCGCAGTCAACGAGCAGGACCGTTTGATGGTACTCCCTGGCAAAGGTCAACGCCAGATTAATGGCGGTAATGGTCTTGCCCTCTCCCGGCTTGACGCTGGTTACCATGATGGTGTTCATCCCCTGCTCTTTGGTGCGCTGCCTGATCTGCGTGCGCAGAACCTTGTAGGCGTCGAGCTCCGGGGCTTCGGAGGAGATGCAGATACAGCGGTTTTTGATGAGCTTTTGTTCGTCAAGCCTCACCGACACCGACTCGGAGTAAACCGGCGCCTGCCATTCCCCTCCCTGCGGAGAAACAGCGGGCATCTCCTGATCATCGGCAATCTGTATTGCCTCCATCTCATCAGGCGAACCTGCCTGATTTTCCTCTCTTTCCCTGTTTGCCTTATCCAGTGCTTTTCGTAATTTCATAACCATCTCTTAAGCCGGTCCGTTACCTTGAAAATTCTTTACATCCGGAGAGATCCGCCGGCCCCTCTCCGGGCGTCAATATCCAGTATTATTTGCCTTACGGGTTCACCGCGAGAATCACATCATTTTGCGCGTCAGCTTCGCCCAGAAAACATTCAGATCCATGACGAAAAAATGAAAGGCCGCGATACCAACCGCAATAACCACGATGATGCCCAGCACTACCAATCTCTTTCTGACCTTCTCATGGCGCATGTCCTCCACGCTACTGATGCGCGGAATGACGGCCAGTACCGCAAAGGAGGTCTCCCTGGTCAGGAAGTCCGCACTGCGAATCGATTCATCGGCAAACTCCCTCATGGCGGCGGTGGCAACGCCGGCGCCGATGCCGAGAACCACCCCTATCAAGAGAATGGCCAGCCGGTTCGGCTTATCAGGCTTTTCCGGGAGTCTTGCCGGATCAATCAGGGTAAAACGCTCGCCCTTTTGGTCCTTCTCCAGTCCATAGGCCACATTGGCCTCCATCAGCTTCTGGGAAAGATCATCAAATTTTGTCTGCCTGTTCCGGCGCTCACTGACCAGGGCATTATAGGTTTCTTCCACATGGGGAGTGGCCTGAATCGATTTATTCAAGCTGTCTATTTTATTTTGCAGATCGGCATCCTGGCGTTTTACCGACTCGATCTCCGCCTGGACGCTGGCAAGCTGGGAGGACATGGTAATGTAAGCCGGATTATCGGGTACGTCCACCGAGCCGCCCTTTTCCGCGGACGACATTTTCTTGGAGAGCTTGTCAATTTCCTCCCTGGTCTTGATCACGTCGGGATACTGGTCGGTGAAACGGGTTTCCAGCCGGTTCAGCTCATATTTCAATGCTTCCAGCCGTTTAGCATCATCCATCTCCATTTTCGGGGAAAGATTGGCAAGCTCTGACTTCAGGGAGCCTTCCTTTTCCTTCAGCGCACGGAGCTGTTCGCTGAGCCTTTGCTCGGCGGATTCAAGATTATGGCGGCTCTGCAGATTGACTTGCAGAACCTCCGGCAATTCGTTGATGTGCTCTTTTTTGAAGGCGGCGATTTCCTGTTCAATTTCATCCAACCCCTTCTTCAGCTTTTTCTGCTCTTCCGACAGAAAGGAGGTTGCCTCCATGGCCTGCCGTTCGCGAACCTGGAGGTTTTCCTCCAGGAAAAGAGAGGCCAGGATATTGGCGACCTTCTGCACCGTGGCCGGGCTTTCCTCACTCTCGTAGGCCAGGGTGAAAGCGATGGTGGCGGTGGCGGGGCGGCCTGTCTTGCGGTCGACAATTTCCGCGCTTATGTAGTCAAGGCTGATATCCTCCCGCATCTTGTCAACAACCTCTTCCGTGGTCGCCTTGGCCCGCAGATCCTTGTACAAATCCAGCCTGGTAACTATTTCAAGCAGCCTGTTTGAGCTCATGATCCGCTGATTGATTGTCTGCAGACGCTGTTCCGCGTAGCTCGTCACCGTGGACATGACAAAATTGGCGGGGATTTCCTGCTCTTCAATGAGAATGGTGGATACCGATTTGTAAACCGGCGGCAAAAACAGGGCCACTCCCGCTGCAAGAAGCACCACAATGATCATGGGCAGAACCAGGCTCCATTTGTGACGCTTCAGGACCGCCAGATACTCATTTGGCGACATTTCATGCTCTTCCATCTGCTCTCCTTTCAACTGTATTCATAATCACGATCTTTTGATAATATTCTCTTTCATCCAGTACGCTGTAACGTCTATTTTTTCGTAAGGTGGGCAAACAGTTACATCGTTTACACACGCGGCTTGGTGGGTAATAAACCCTGCCCGCCCTGCCAAAAGATCAAAAGTACAGGCAATTGCCGTTTTTGCTATTCAAGAATCGGATGTTTATAGGTCAATTTGGCAAACACCAGACTCCGGTGCCTGTCATCATCCCCCTCCCGGTCATCGATCAACGTGTACCGATAGGCAGCCTCACAGGAGAGATTCGGCAGCAATTCATAATGCAGCGAGGGATAAATAGTCGTGGTCAGCTCATCGAGATCCGACACGAAGGCCGCGCTGCGGTCAGCCGTATTGAGAAAACTGTCGATATTGAGACGTACATCGGATCTATCCCCGAGGCGATGCCTCAGCGAGAGACGCAGCCCTGTCCGTTCCGTGGCGCCGTCGCGTCCGCCGGAACCGCTGACCTCATGAAAAAGATTCATTTCAGCCGCGGTCAACTCCTCTTTATAGGTCAGGGTGAACTGGCCGCCCGCGCCACTATCATTGGAGGTGTCGCTGGTTCTCTTTTCACTGCCCTCGGTATACCTGGGACCAACATCAAGGACATAACTTAATTTCTCAGTAACTTCCCGGCTAAATCCCGCGGTCACGCTGTAATTTTCCGCCTTGGAGCTGTAAAAATCATAATGGGAATACCGGCCGTAGAGCCTGGCTGCCGTAGGCTTGATGAAATCAAGACGTTTGCTGAGGCCAACTACCACATTCTGTCCGGTAAACTCATCCCTGTCGACAATCTCAAATTGATCGTCCTGATAGGAATAAGACGTAAAGAGAGCAAGTTTTTCCGTGGCCTGATAGTCCGCTGAAAGCAGGTAATTCTGCTGCCGCCGCACATCAGCGGTAAAGACATAGCCCGTGATGTCAATATCGCGGTCGGGACGGGAATCTTCGGAGTAGCGGGCCTCGGCCCCAAGCTTCAGAAACTGGCTCAACTGATATTTGAGCCCCCCCTTATAATACTGTTCAATATCATTTAACTCGTCATGATCCGCATAGGACAGCCCATCGAAACGAAGACTGAGATCCGCTGCCAGCAGCTCGGTCACGTCGCTCAAGTCAATGCCGGCGGAAGCGGTGGTGATGAAATCATCCTGGGCATCCTTGGCGAAAGAAATATTGTCATTATATTCCTCGCGGATCGAGACTTGGGGAATGACCTTGACCTGATCGGCGCCGCCGGTCCGGGCAAGGAGGGCAAGCAACAGAATCGCAAGTAACGCCGGGCGCTTTTTCATGGGACAACGACCACGTCGCCGCGACGAAGCCTGATGTTTTGCGTCAGATTTTCTCCCGCCGCCACCTCGTCATAATTGAAAGTGAAGATCTTCGTTTCTCCCGCCCCTTCGCGCATAATCGTAATTTTATCACGTTTGGCAAAGGGGTTGAGCCCGCCGGCCATGGTGAGGGCCTGCAGAACGTTGATATTGGTGCTCAACAAAAAGCGGCCCGGATTATTGACCCTGCCCACCACATAAATCAGCATGCTGTTGACCTGATGGACAATAACGGTCAAAACCGGATCAGGCACGAACGTGGAGACCTTTTGCCGGATTTCCTCTTTCAACTGGCCGACAGTCTTGCCGGCCGCCATTACCTCGCCGATAAGCGGGAAGGAAATGGTGCCGTCAGGGAGCACAACAACCGTCTTTGTCTGGGCTTCGTCCTTCCAGACGGAGATATCCAGCACATCGCCCGGCCCTAACTCATAAGGCTCTCCGCTCAGCAGGGGAGACTCCTCCGCCCCGGACAGCGAAACGGTAATCAGCAGCAACAGACAAAAACCGCACACCAAGCTCACGAATCTTTTCATCGCACTCCTCATCAAGCAATAGGGTAGTCAGGAAAGCAACAACATACTTTTGCTTAGCATAGTTGCCTTGCCGGTGACAAGAAAATTCTATAACAGCAAACGGAAGGGTATCTCTCAGTTCATACCCTGCAGCAGCTCTCTGGCCTTCTCAATACCTTTAAAATTCTGGCCGCTGCTCACGGCATCCTGCAGATGCTGCCGGGCTTCCTCCCTGCGCTCCATCTCGACGAACACCACCCCGAGGTGGTAGTTCAGGACCGGACTTGCCGGATCCGCGCCCTGTGCCTGTCCGATTAATTCTGCGGCGCGGAGCAGATTGCCCATTTTATAATAGACCCAGCCCTTGGTATCGATAATTTCCGGGGCGTTGGGCTTCACTTCCTCCGCCTGCTGCACCAGTTTCAAGGCCCGTTCCAGATTTTCGGGAGTGGCTGCGTACTCGCTGAGCAGATAGGCGAGATTGTTGGCAGCCGGCCAGAATTTGGCGTTCCTGGCCAGCGCCTGCTCATAGATCTCCATCGCCTTGTCGTATTTGCCGGTCTGCTCATAGAGAAAGGCCAGGGAGATGTAACCTTCTCCCCGGTTGGGATCGACCTTGAGCGCCTGTTCAAACTTGGCGATGGCCTCCTCGGGTTTGCCTTTGAGAACATAGAGGTTCGCCAGGCTGTTGTGCGGAATGAGCCACTCCGGATTGATGGCGATCGCTTTTTCAAAGGCCTTCTCGGCCGGGTCAAAATCCTTGCGTGTCAGATATACCATGCCAAGCAGATTATGGGTGAAGGCATCCTTGTCATTTGCAGCCAGCCTCTTATTACAGAGGGCTATGGCCTTATCAAACTGCTGATCAAGAAGATAAACCTGCACCAGGGATGACAACAAGGGCAGGGAGCTGGTGTTTAAACCGTAGCCCTTTTCCAGAAGCGACACCGCCTCTTTCTTTTTGTTTTGTTTCCAGAGGAGACTGCTGAGGCGGATGTAGCCAATGGGATTCTCAGGGACCTGGGCGATGATCCGCTCATATTCAGCCATGGCATCATCAGGTTTCTTGGCTATGACATAAAAATCACCAAGGGTGGTCATCACCTGCGGATCGTTGCCGTTTTTAGCAAGAAAACCCTTGATAACCTCTTCGGCCGCAACGAAATTTTCCTTCATCAGATAAAACTTAACAAGCCCCTGCAGAATCTCGCGGGAGGCGGGGTTCGCCTCCAAACCTTTTTTCAGTGTTTCTCCCCCCAGCTCCAGCTGCTTGTTCATAAAATGGGCTTCCGCCAGGCGCAGATAAGCCGGCACATTCTGCGGCTGTTCCGTGACAATCAACCGGAATTCACTCACCGCGCTCTCGCCGTCCCTCTTTATCAGAAAGATGCTGCCACGGACAAAATGAGCCTCTATGCTTTTGGGATTTTCTTTCAGCACCTCATCAGCCATTGCGCCGGCCCGGTCGGTATCACCGCGATTGAGATAGATCTTGGCCAGCACATTTTTTGTCTGCAGGATGGCCGGCGCCGCCGGATCACTATCGAGAGTCAAACACTGTTCCAGCAATTTGACCGCCTCGTCAATTCTGTTTTCATTCACATACAGTTCACTGAGCTGAAAACGCAGGGGAAAGTTCTTCGGCAAGCTGGCCATCGCCTTTTTCAAGGTTTCTTCCGCCAGGACTTTCTCATTCTTGGCTCCATAAAACCTGGCCACCTTCATGGCCAGCTCTTCTTTATCAGGCTCTCCGGCCAGAAGGCCGTTCAGGGTCGTCTTGACCTCTTCCTGCTTGCCCTGGTCCCATTGCAGGCCGGCAAGGGCCAGTTTATGGTCAACATTGGCAGGCTCAAGTTCAATTATTTTTTTGTATATCCCGGCAGCTTCCTCAACATTGCCCCGCTGGGCGGCAACCTTGGCGAGAATGACATGAAAATTCACCTCTTGCGGATTTGACTTCAGCCCTTCCTTGACAAGCTGCACGGCTTTCTCGCCTTCTCCCCGCCGATCGTAGATGGAGGCAAGCAGAATATAGGTTTTCGGCTCGGTGACTCCTTTTTCAAGCAGTCCCTGCAAAAGCTTTTCCGCCTCCGCCCCTTTCTCAAGCCGGATGAGCACCGCGCTTTTCAACTGCAGCGCCTCAATATTTTCCGGTTGCCCGGCCAGGACAAGATCGGCTTTTTCCAGAGCCTGCTCCGGACTCTTTGCCGCCAGAAAAAGTTTGCCGAGTTCAAGCTGGGTATCAGTCCGGCCGGGATCAAGCTCCACGGCCTTGGACCATGCACTGTAAGCGCCCCGCGGATTCCCATCCTTCAGTTCAGTCATCCCGAGGTAATGGTAGGCTTCGGCAAAATCCAGGTCGATCTGGATGGCATTTTTCAACTCCAGCCGCGCCTTGACGTAATCACCCTGCTCGTAAAGCGCCTTGCCCTTCGCCAGGAATCTGGCTTTCTTCTTCTCCGGTCCCCCGCAACCGGTAACCATAAACAATATGAAAAAAATCAGAAGGATAGAAATAATCTTCCAGGGTCGATTTATCATTTTTCGCCTCAACATTATTTAACAGTTTGAAAATATTATTTTAAATGAATACTTTACTCCTTGGCCCACACTTTTTTCAATACCTTTTCTTGAATAAAGCGGTTTATACCTGTATTTTAAAATTGTCTTGAGTTACTTTTTTTAAAATTCCGCCAATCCGCGCCCGTGAAATTTTACCGACCCAAATCTTTTCTCATTCTGCTGCTGGCAGGCTTCATTTTTGTCGCCTTCCCTCTGCTTGCCGCCCTGGCCAGTTCGGCATATTTCATGGAAAAAATAACGACCCAGAGCACACAGGCCGTCTTCTGGGCGGCCGATTCGGCCAGAGAGAGCCGCTCACTGCTTGAGCTGCTGGTGGAGCAGGAGCGGCAGGCCCGCATCTATAATATTTTTGCCGAACCGGAACACCTGGCCGAAATTGAAAACAAACATGAAAAAATAGGAGAAATCCTAATCACCCTGGCCGCTTTCCCTTTTGCGGACAGCGTTAAAGACAGTATCGGCAAATTGCGATCCCTGGAAGCCGAACTTTTCCCGCTCATCACCAGCACCAGCAAGGGCAAGGAACGCAAAGAGGCCCTTGACCAATATATCGAACTGAACATGCTGGCCCAGGAAATCAAGGAAGCCAGCTACAGTCTCATGTTTCAGGAAACAGCAAACCTGCAGAAATCCGCCTTCCGTTACCAGAAAAGAATGTTCTGGCTGACCTGCATTTTGTTTTTTGTCAGCCTGATACTCATTTCCATATTCGCCTTCCTTCTCGTTCGCCCCATCCGGCAGATCGACAAGAGCATCATCAGACTGGGAGAAGGCGACTTTGTGACGCCGGTTGCCGTCTCGGGTCCCCGGGATCTGGAATTTCTCGGCACCAAACTCGACTGGCTCAGAGAAAGACTGGCCGAGCTTGAGAAGGATAAAAACAAGTTTGTCGCCCACATCTCCCACGAACTGAAAACCCCCCTGGCCTCCATCCGCGAAGGGTCGGGGCTCCTAGGCGAAGAGGTGGTGGGCCCCCTGACCAGCCAGCAAAAGGAAGTTGTCAAAATTTTGACCAACAACAGCAGGCTGCTGCAAACCCTTATTGAAAATATCGTTAATTTCAACATGGCCCAGGCCCGCCACCATCCCCCGAACAAGGAACGATTTTCCCTGGATCAGCTTATCGCCGAGGTTGTGGAAAGCCATAAACCAGTCCTTCTCGCCAACGACCTGCATGTGATCCGTCACCTCGCGCCAACACCAATCCGCGGCGACCGGGACCAGATCCGCACGATAATCGACAATATTGTGTCCAATGCCATCAAACACTCTCCCAACGAAAGCGACATCACCATTACCCTGAAAAATGACAGTGACAAGGCGATTATTGACATCATGGATTGCGGTCCCGGCATCCCCGCGGAAGAACGGAGCAAAATTTTCAGACCTTTCTTTCAGGGGAAAAACGGGCAAAAAGGCCGGGTCAAGGGCACGGGGCTGGGGCTTGCCATTGCAAGCGAATATATGGCCAATCACCATGGCACGGTTGAGGCCATGCCGGACAATGGCCAGGGCGCCCACTTCAGGTTAACTTTCCCCATGGAGAAAATATCATGACCAGCTACCCCCGCGGGAAATTTTTTCTTCCTTTTCTCTCCACACTGTGCATGTTTCTTGCAAGTTGTATTCCTCAACCGGTTGATACCCGCAGTCCGAAAATTATTGACAACATTCTTGTCCCGGAAAAACAGAAAATCGCGGTAAGGACCACGCACCAACCTTCGGAACGGATCCTTACCTGCCTTGATTCCACCCTCATCCTGCCTGCCAAGCAGATTGAAGAGGAATTCAACCGGCAAAAAGAATCCTTCATCGCTGAAAGCAGTGATGAAAAGAGGATCCGGCTGATCTGTCTGGCCCTTGCCCGCCTGGAAGACGCCGAATCGCTTGAATACGCACAGGAGCTGATAAAAGATATGCAACGAACCGACACAGCACCCTACCCGGATATGAAAGGCCTTGCCGCGCTCCTCGATTATTTTCAGCAACTGCAGAAAAAAAGGATAACCGAGGTAAGCAAAGCCCAGAAACAGGTCAATGAGCTGAAAAAACAGCTTGAAGAACTTAAAGGCATTGAAGGAATCATAAAAAAACGCACGGATGACAACTAAACCTAAAATACTCCTTGTTGACGACGATGCCGATCTGCTCAGTCTTTTCACCATTCGCCTGCAGAGCCAGGGCTTTGAGGTAGAGACTGCCCGAAGCGGCGAACAGGCACTGGCGCGTATCCCTCTCATCAACCCCCACCTGCTGATTACCGACCTGCGCATGGGAGAGATGGACGGCATGGCCCTGTTTGAGGCGGTGCATCAAATAAACAGCTCGCTGCCGGTAATCGTCATCACGGCCCATGGTTCAATCCCCGATGCGGTTGAAGCGACCAAACAGGGCGTTTTTTCCTTTCTGACCAAACCCGTTGACAGCCAGAAGCTGATCCAGGAAATCAATTCCGCCCTCGCCATCACCGGCTCCAGTACGGGACTACAGGAAAAAGGTCCTTCGGCGCAGGACGACTGGTGCAGCAAAATTATTTTCAAAAGCAGCGCCATGGCCAATCTCATGCACAAGGCGAAACTCGTGGCCCAGAGCGAAGCCAGCGTTCTCATCCTCGGGGAAAGCGGCACAGGCAAGGAGCTGCTGGCAAACGCCATCCACAGGGCCAGCGCCAGGGCTGCCGGTCCTTTTGTCCCGGTGAATTGTTCCGCCATCCCGGAGGCTCTGCTTGAATCGGAACTTTTCGGCCATACCAAGGGATCTTTCACCGGGGCCGCCAGAAATTATGACGGCCTTTTCAAAACCGCCAATCAAGGAACGCTTTTTCTTGATGAAATCGGCGACATGCCCCTCGCCCTGCAGGTAAAAATCCTGCGGGTGCTGCAGGAAAAACAGGTACGGCCCATAGGGGCCACGGCGACCGTTGATGTTGATGCGCGGATTATCTCCGCAACCCACCGTAATCTTGAAATCGCGGTCAAGGAAAAAGCGTTCCGGGAGGATCTTTTCTACCGCCTCAACGTGGTCAGCCTCGAAATCCCGCCGCTGCATAAACGGCGGGAAGACATTCCCCTCCTGGCCCACCATTTCATCAAAAAAATTACCCGACAGACCGGCAAGGAAATTAGCGGTTTTTCACCAGCCGCCATGAAGCTTCTCCTGGAGGCGTCCTGGCCGGGAAATATCCGCCAGCTGCAGAATGTAGTGGAACAGGCCGTTGCCCTTTCCTCTTCGCCTCTCATTTCCGAAAGTCTGCTGGCCGACGCGCTGAAACAAAAACCCAAGAAAATTTTGCCCTTTGTCGAAGCCCGCCGGATTTTCGAACAGGAATACCTGGTTCGTCTCCTGCAGGCAACGCAGGGAAACGTCACCGAAGCAGCCCGCCTGGCCAGGCGTAACCGCACGGATTTCTATAAACTGCTGAATCGCCATCACATCGTGCCCAGCCTCTTTAAGGACGTATCATAGACCCTCTTACCAAATGTTTGTCAGTTAGAATCCGGATTCCGGCCAAAAGCCTGCCGGAATGACGACTTTTTTCGACTTTGGCAAGAGTCTCCCTAATTTCTTTTTTGCATTCTGCCCTTGCCTTAGGTAAAGTTCAAGTTGCGAAGCGACAAACCGGTGGGCACGATAACCTTGCGCCCACCTTACATGGTGAACAATGTCACGGAATCGACGTGACCGGCTGCAG
>JACRCD010000021.1 GCA_016219175.1 Deltaproteobacteria bacterium
ATCGGCCAGCAGGGTATTGTCGCCGAACAGCTCCGCGCCGGTATCAATAGTACCGTTAGCGTTGCGGTCATAGACCAAAAGTCCGTCGTCCGCCCCCACCCAGCCGGTCTGCTCGGCGAAGCCGTCGCCCGCGTGATCAAAATAAGCATCCGCATTCACCGGAGTGGTCTCCACGCCGTCGCCGTCCAAGTCGAGGATTAACGGCGATGGCTGGACCGTGGCGGTTTGGAACATGTTGCGGATGGAGTCCATGTTAATGGTAGGAACAGCGATCCCATTCCAAGTTGGCCAGAAGAAACCTTCGAATCCACTTGGGTTGAGTCCTGCTTTTTCCAGTGCCGCCCATGTGAAATCGATACAGCTATTAGCAAGTCCGTTATAGAAGGTGCTAAATCCGTCGGCTCCGGGATTTTCTCCAAAATTCTTCATAGCGTCGTATTGCGCCTGTGAAATTGGAATGGTAACGCTGGTGTCGCGTCCTTGGTAATTGGTGTCGTCATTACGATGAACCTCACCCGGCGCTAATGGCCACCCTTCATGCGCTGGATCCGGTGCGAATCCATAGCTGGATGTATTGCCATCCCCATCGTCGAGCGAATACCACATGTGTCCAGTGGACGATGTTTCACCGGTAGCAAGTTGCGTCCCACTGCCTGCAATGTTGATAGTTACGGTTGGCATGTTAAGTCTCCTTATTATTTAGAGTGACCGAAAGAGATATTGAAAGTAACAGGGATTCCGATTAGTTCAGGTATATCTTTCAGAGTTTCGACACTGATTCGATAATGACCAGGCTTTAAGATCATTGACTCAATCAACTTGGCAAAATCAACTCCACCCCATGCCCAAAGCCCTTGTTCCGAAATTTCTTTTTCAAAAATTGTTCTTTCCCCGGCAACATCGACTACATTAATTCTAAGTCTCAAGGGAATTGGAATTCCGGGCTCAACCAGCTTTCCGTATTTATCAATCATGTGATCGCCTACCAACTTCTTAACTCGTGCTCGATCCACTTCATCATTTTCTTTAAACCCGAATCGAAGACTGAACGAGTATTCTCTGCGTTCTAACACCTGCAATTCGGTTTCAATCTTATTACCTGCCCTCTGCACCTCAAACGGAAAATGAAGAGGCGCTCTTGGCAGCTGCACACTATCCGTGCAAGCTGAAAAACACGACAGCACAACCATCAAAGCTATAACCAGCCACTTGGCTTTCGTAATTGCTCTAACCCAATCTTTATCCATATTAGTCTCCCTAGGTTTTTAATTTTTTCAGTGCCCTGCCTCCCTGAAAAACCACTCTGAAACGCTGCATCCCAGCAGATTGTAGGTTTGCGTTTTTTCCACTTAAAAATCCTGAATCCGAAACGATTTTAATCGTAATTCCGACATGGACTTAGGTGTCCATCATGGCGGTCAGGCAGTATTACAAAAAAAGCTGCGTTCCCGCTTAACTCGCTCCGTTCTCTTTTAATACCCTTTTCTTCCTCCCGGATAATTCCCCACCTTTTCCCGCAAGCCATGAAGCCCGTTTGTACTTTCTCTCGTCCGGGTTGTGGAATCTTCGCCAGCGCACGCGACGTCTTCCCTTTACGTGGCTATGCACCACACCCATTTACGTGGCTATGCACCACACCCATTGCCAGCTATACTTTAGAATGCGGGGGGAGGAGTCGAATGCCACAATGAAAAACAAGAAAGCCGGTTCCCTATCAGGGCGCAAACGGGATCACGGATGAAGAGGTCATTTTTTCTTGCATCCATGCCGGGAGATTACAAATATTCCCAATAGTCAGATGGTGTTTACTAGATGATAGATGGATTGTAAATGAGGCAAAATGCCGCACTCTCCTTCCCGTAGTCTGCCGTCGAGGTCAGAGATACAGACCGCATCGTTTTACGCGATACGGCTGCCGCTGTTTTCGTCAAACCAGGCTAGCACTATGTAACACCGGATCTTTTGATGGGTAGGTTTATTGACCACCATTCCGCGTGCGCAAACGATGAAACCGTTTGCACACCCTACGAAAAAATAGGCGTACAGTGTACTTGGGCCTTAATCTCTCCCCTGGCCGGTTTTCAGCAGGCCAATGTCACGCCTGCCAACCGTTGGCAACGATAGTCATCAGCTGCTCGTTGTTTCTGACATCATTTACCGAACTCAGGGTGATCCCCTCATTCACCGCAAAGGCGGCCATGTCCTGAATGATCCGGTTGATATCGGCGCCACCGAGATAGGAACCATCCACCAGATCAACTTCATCCACCATGTAGTTGGCGTTGGTGAAGAAGTTGCTGACGCTCACCTTGTCGAGGTCGCTGTAGCCGATCTCCAGGTTGTTGCCGTTGCGGAACAGCCCGACACCGCTTTGATCAATGCCCTCGCCGAAGGATACGGCATCTAAACCGGTGGTGTCGTAATTGTTGATGGTGTCGGCGCCGTCACCGAGATTAAAGCAATAGGTATCGTCCCCGTCTTTCCCTGTCAGGGAGTCATTGCCGCCATTGCCGCTAATGATGTCATCGGCGGCAGAGCCGATCACCGTGTCGCAGCCAAGGCCGCTCTCTATGTAGGCGATATTGACCAGTGTGGTGTTGCTCAGATCAATGACATTGCCGTAGTCAGTGCCGGCGATACTATTGGCGCCTGCGCCGCCGTCAATTGTCTCAACGGTGTTGATCCCGCTGAAGTTGCTCAGGCGGATGACATCGTCGCCATCACCGCCCTGCACCGTATCAAAGCCGTCGCCGCCGTTGAAGGTGTCGTAATCATCATCAACCCCCTCAAGCAGGAAGAGGTCGTCGCCTCCACCGCCCTGCAGATTATCCTGGCCACCACCGCCGCTAATGATGTCATCGGCGGCAGAGCCGATCACCGTGTCGCAGCCAAGGCCGCTCTCTATGTAGGCGATATTGACCAGTGTGGTGTTGCTCAGATCAATGACATTGCCGTAGTCAGTGCCGGCGATACTATTGATGCCAGCGCCGCCGTCGATCATCTCAACGCTGTTGGTCCCGCTGAAGTTGCTCAGACGGATGACATCGTCGCCATCACCTCCGAGTACCGTGTCAAAGCCGTCATCGCCGGTAAAAATGTCGTAATCATCATCAACCCCCTCAATCAGGAAAAGGTCGTCTCCTCCACCGCCCTGCAGGTTGTCCTTGCCGCCACCGCCGATGATGATGTCGCCAGCGGCAGAGCCGATCACCGTATCGCCGCCAAGGCCGCTTTCTATGCGGGCGATATTCATCAGTAAGGTGTTGCTCAGATCGATGGTGTTGGCGTAGTTATCGCCTTCGATACTGTTAATGCCCGCGCCGCCGTCGATCATCTCGACGGTATTGACCCCGCTGAAATTGCCCAGGCGGATGACATCATTGCCCACGCCGCCCTGCACCTTGTCAAAGCCGTCGCCGCCGCTCACGGTATCGTAATCATCATCAACCCCCTCAATCAGGAAGAGCTCGTCTCCTCCATTGCCCTGCAGGTTATCCCGGCCGCCACCGCCGATGATGATGTCGTTGCCGGTAAAACCGATCACCGTATCGCCGCCCAGGCCGCTTTCTATGCGGGCAATATTCACCAGGATGGTTTTGCTCAGATCGATGGTGTTGGCGTAATTATCGCCGGCGATACTATTAATGCCCGCGCCGCCGTCGATCATCTCAACGGTGTTTTCCTCGCTGAAGTTGCTCAGGCGGATGACATCGTCGCCCGAGCCGCCGAGCACCGTGTCAAAACCGTCGCCGCCGCTCACGGTGTCGTAGGAAATATCGGCGCCCTCAATCAGGAAGATGTCGTCTCCTTCATTACCCTGCAGGGTATCCCGGCCGGCAAGCCCTTCGATCACGTCACGCCAGACTGTGCCCACCAGGCTGTCGCCAGCTGCCGTGCCGACAATGTGATTGGCGACATCCAGAACGAAATCATCACTGGCGCTGGCTCCTTCCGTGTCCGTGACAGTGACGCACACATTCCACAGCCCGGCGGAAACCGAGGTTGGTGTGCCGCTGAAGGTGCGGGTCCCGGCATCGAAAACCAGCCAGGACGGCAATGCCGAGGCGTCGGCCAGGCTGGCGGTGCAGGTGAGCCAGTCACCCGCGTCCACGTCCGCAAACGCATCTGCTGGAACCGTAAAGCTGAAAGCACTGTTTTCCAGGGCGGATTGCCCGGGAATATGAGTCGCGACAAAGGGGGCGTCATTGACATTGGCGATCTCCAAGGAAAAGCTGACGACCGCGAGCGCACCCGCCGTATCGGTTGCAGTCACGGCCACCTCCAGGTTCCCGACATCGCTGTTGGCCGGAATGCCGCTGAATGTGCCGGTAACCGGGTCAAAGGCGAGCCAGCCGGGCAGGGCATCACCATTGCCAAGCTTTGCTGAGTAGGTTAATGAGTCCCCGGCATCCACATTGCTAAAGATGTCCGCGGGAAACGTGAAGCTGTATGCCACATCCTCCAGCGCCGCCTGATTCTCCGGCAGCACGGTCACCACCGGGGCGGTATTGGCCAGGGCAAACAGGCTGGCCTGGCTGCCGTCGGCAAAGTGCAGGGTGTCCGCCACCAGCGAGCCATTGTTGCCGAAACGGTCAAAATCCTTGAGCCGCAGGGCGTCACCCTGCTCCCCCACGTGAATCAAGAGATCACCGTCAAGGTATTCAAGAGCGAGATCACTCGCCGCGATGCCCGTACCGAAGGTGAGACGATTTCCCTCCCCGGCGCTCGACACGTCCTCAATAATATCCTGCCCGTCGCCGAGGTTGAAGAGATAGGTGTCGTTGCCGGCTCCCCCAACAAGCACGTCGTCTCCTTTGCCGCCGGCCAGCGTATCCGCGCCTTCATCTCCGGTGATCCGGTCATGGATGGCCGTGCCGGCCAGCCAGTCATCACCCGCCGAGCCCCGGATATCGAAGCCGCGCTGGAGCAGGTCGGCCATGGTAAGTACGGTTCCATCGGCGAATTGGAATGTTTCAATGACAGAGGAGTTGAGCGGCTCAGCCGGATTGAAATCCTCGATGTGAATCGCCTCTCCCTGCTCGCCGACCCGCACCAGCAGTGAGCCGAGGCCGAGGGACAGGGAATCGGAGGTGATCCCGTCGCCGAATTGAATGGTATCCGTTCCACCGCCATCCACGATCCGGTCGACACCGTCGCCCGGATTAAAGATATAGGTGTCGTCTCCGTCCCCGCCGGACAGCAGGTCATTGCCCGCGCCGCCTTGCAGGATATCGTTGTCCGCGGAACCGGTCAGAACGTCATCGCCGCCGGTGCCGATGAGGACAGCTTCGTTTGCCGCTTCATTGGCCAGGGTTGTCAGGTGGTCAGCGTCCCATACGGCGCCGTCGCCAAATTCCACGCCATCGAGACGCCAATATTGGCCATAATTCGGATCGAAAAAACCGGTAATGGTCAACGTGTCGTTTGTTGCCGCGATGGACAGCACCAGATCGTTGCTGTTGTCATTGGCATACCTGGCAAGAACCTCGGACGGGGCCACATCCGGCAGGAGTTGGACAACACTGTTGGCGTTGCAATACTGGTCAAGGCTGTAAACAGTGTCGTGACCGTAGCCACGGCCGAAAACATAAATATCATCGCCGTCGCCGCCATTGAGTGTATCGTTGCCCGCCCCTCCGTCCAGCAGATCGGCGCCCGCACCGCCATCCAGGATATCATCACCCGCGCCGCCAGAGAGCTGGTTGTCGCCGTCGTAAGCGTATAAATAGTCGTTGTCGTTCCCGCCGTCCAGGACGTCATCGCCGTTACCGCCATAAAGATAATCGGTTGCCGAGGAGCCGCTCAGGCTGTAAAAGGGAGTCAGCGCCATCAGTTCAGGAGCGGATAATACCGTGCCGTCTCCAAAGGCAACATCAAGCTGACCGTATCTGCCGCCGAACCAGTTAGTCAAAGTGAGCTGATCGCCGTTCGTCCCCACCTTGACGATGAGATCATTGCCGGACTTGCTGAAACCGGTGAGATCGGCGGTGGTCATTCCCGGGCCAAGGGAGAGATGGTCCTGGTCATGGTTTTGATGGTCATTGATGATATCGATGCCGTCTCCAATAGTGAAGACGTAAGTGTCATCGCCTTCACCGCCGGCGAGGCTGTCATTGCCGGTGCCGCCGTTCAGGGTGTCAGCCATATCATTTGCTAAATCAAAGGTGTTTCCCCCAGACGAGGTGTCGCCAAACAGTTGGTCGTTCCCATCTGCGCCCAGCAGCACATCCCGGCCCGCGCCGCCATACAGGATGTCGTCGCCACTCCCGCCATCCAGCCGGTCGTCCAGCACCCCATCCCACCACATTAAGGGCTGCGTGTCATAACCTTCCGTGTCGCCGTACAGCAGATCATCGCCATCCCCGCCATCGAGCCAGTCACAGCCGATGCCCCCCACCAGCAGGTCTGCTCCCCCTTTGCCGAGCAGAATCTCATCGCTCCAGTATTCCGAGCTGACCAGGGTGTCATCTCCTTCCGCACCGGCCAGGATCGGTCCCTCCAGACCGGCAGCCCTGTCGGCCAGATCCGAAACATCCCACACCGTGCCGTCAGCGAATTCCAGCTGTTCGCCCCGGCTGGCGGCGGCCATCATACTTCCGAACCAGCTACCGAGAGTCAGGCTGTCTCCGCTGGCGCCGATAGCGAGGACAAGATTGTCGCCGTCCCGGCTTACGGTAATGTCTGCCGATGTAATACCCTCACCGAGTCGGATAATATCCGGGTTAAACCAGTCAACTCGATACTCAAGATCATAGTTGCCGTTGTATATGACGTCGCCGCCATCCCCGGTATCGAAGAAATAATATTCCTTACCTTCTCCGCCGTACAGGGTGTCGTTGCCGGTGCCGCCACGCATGATGTCGTTGCCCCGGTCGCCGTGCAGCTCATCGTTGCCGGCGCCACCGGTCAGGATGTTGTCGTCCTCTCCCTCACCGGTACTTCCCTGCCAATTGCCATAGAGGACGTCGTCGCCGTCATCCCCCTGGATGGTGTCGGAGCCGATGCCGCCGAAGAGGGCGTCGTTGCCGGCGCCGCCGGCCATCAGATCATCGCCCTCAAATCCTTCGAGCCGGTCATTGCCGCCGTAACCGGTTATAGTGTCTGCCAGATAAGTTCCATAGAGGTAATCCCCCCCTTCCGTGCCGACCATTAGTGCGGGCAGCAGGTCCATGACCTCCCATACCGTGCCGTCACTGAATTCCAGTTGCTCGATACCGGCGGTGATTTTGCCCTCAAAATTGCCGTAATAGTGATATCCCCCGAAGTAGGAGATATCCAGCACCAGCTGGTCACCGTTACCGGGGGTGGTCAGGGTAAGAGAATATCCGTCCCATTTAAGATGGAGATCAGCAGGCAAGATGCCATCGATGAAACGGACGATGTCGATGTCGCCCTGGTAGTTGGCCGGATCAATGTCCACATCGTAATAGTCGGAAATAAAGTCATAACCTGATCCGGGCGCAAAAAGGTAGACGTCGCTGCCGAGGCCGCCATAGAGAAAGTCGCGTCAGGCGCCGCCGATCAAGGTGTCGTTGCCAGCGCCACCGAACAGGTAATCATTGCCGGCTTCGCTGATGATCGCATTATCTCCATCATCGCCATACAGCGTGTCACTGCCGGTACTGCCGGCGATTAGTCTCCCCCACAAGGGGATTGTCGTCAGCAGTTCCTCCTCTGTAAGTTTGGCGCCGTCGGCAAAGGAAAAAAGCTCAATGGGGTGCTGATTGGTGGTAAACCAGTCAATAAAGGTGAGAAGGGTGCCATCGCTGTAACGCAAAGTCATATCCGGGCCACATTTAAACAGACTCAATGACGAAGGATTGTACCCCATTCCCATAAGCACGGTATCATAGCCGCCAGGGTCGGGCTGTATGATGTCCGCCCCACCGTCAGGGGCGAAGAAATAGGTGTCGTCCCCCATTCCGCCATCCAGAGTGTCTTCTCCAGCATTGCCCTCGAGCCAATCATTGCCCGCCCCGCCGGCCAGATAATCATCACCCCCACCGCCGAACAGCGCGTCATGGTCCGCCTCGCCCGAAAGGATGTCGTTGCCAGCCCCGCCGCTAAGCAGGTCACAGCCGGCCCCGCCGCAGAGCATGTCGTCGCCTGGATTCGAAGCGTCGTGAACCATGTCGAAGTTGTTCAATGTAACCTGGGGGACATATCCTTCCTCGGCAAAGGTCATCTGAAAAGTAATAGATGCAATCTTCTCCGCCAATTCAGAGACATAGAACCAGCCTATGTTGTGGGTGCTGTCACCATAGAGCAGATCATTGCCGTCGCCGCCGAAAAGCAGGTCCGCGCCGTTACCGCCGCTGACGACATCGTTGCCGCTGTCTCCCATCACGGTGTCGTCGCCATCGTAGCCTTCCACGAGATCATCATCCTCGCCGCCGGAAACAAAGTCGTCACCGAAATATCCGCCAACGACATCCTTGCCACCCTCGCCCAGCAGGATATCGTCTCCGGCGATTCCTTCCCAAGGGTTCAACAAGGCGTAATACTCCGAGTCATCTGTGAGCCATATAACCTCCCCGATAATGTAATCAATGCCGTTGCCGCCAGTGATATAATCGTTGCCAGCCAAACCGCAGAGGTAATCGTTCCCCTCGCCGCCGTCGATCCTGAGATTGGGCGGATCGCCGGTCAGGAAGAACTCGCCGTAACCATCCATAAAGTTACAGCCGCCCGGAGGGTTCACCGTGCCCCTGAAGCAATAAACTCCCCTGTGGCTACCGGTGCTGGTGCGGAATACGATGCCTTGGGTGTCATCGTCGAAAGCCGTGCCGGCCAGAACCCGGTCCACTTCCGCCGGATCAAACAGGGTGATACCGAAATCGCCGCTCTCAAAATCCGCGGCGCTGGTCTGGTTGGCGAAGGTGACGCTGTCCGTGCCGTTTAAGACCAGATGGCCGGGGGAGTTGAAGGTGAGGGTGAAGTTGCTGTCGCTCAGGGAACGGTAGGTGTTGGTTCCTTCCTCCCGCACAAAGCCGCCGGCCAGGATTTGGCCCTGGTAATAGATAAAATTGCGGCCCGAGTCTACGATGGTGTCGCCGCCTTCGATGACGTAGGTGTCTATCCCGTCGCCCCCGATAAGGGTGTCGTCACCAGCGCCGCCATTAAGGTAGTCATCTCCGGCGCCGCCTTCCAGTATGTCGACATTTTCATTCCCATAAAGAAAATCCGATCCGCCTTCACCAAAAAGGTGGTCATTACCGGTGCCGCCCTCAAGCCAATCGGATTCCCCTGATACTGTATCCGTGATACCGTTGCCGCCAAAAAGAATATCGTTACCGGCTCCACCCTTAATGACGTCGCTGCCGCCTTCCCCTATCAGAATGTCATTCCGGTCGCTGCCGATCAAGCCAGGATTCTTGTAATTCGGATCATATATACCAGTATTAGCCACCCGGCCTGGATCAAGATATACATCCGTTGACAGATAGTCAGAAGTACTCAGATTCAGGCCGGGATTGTTTGCATTCAGATCGGCAAGGAGGGCATTCTTGGCGGGGATGAGGGCTTCAACCAACGTATCGACTGCCGCATCCCCGGGCAGGTTGTATTCGGAATTCGCTAGAGCGATCATATTGCGTTGTCCACTACTGCCGTCCGGATTCACGCCGTATAGCGCTTCATATTCCAATATTTTAGTGCGATTCAGTTCAAGCATTCTGAATGCACTTTTTGCTTCTTCAAGCTGTTGGGTAGGAGTCAGTTGCGAAGCATCGCTATACAGACCGAACATTTGGGCTTCGTAATAGCGGCGTTTTGCGATGCCCTCTCGAAGGTTTAGTTCGCCACCGTTCGAATGATAGCGGATCTCATACCAGGCCTCGGCCCTGTTGCCTTGGACCATCGCGTCACCTAACCCCTTGCCGAGCAGGTCGGGACTGTTCCACGCCAGCGATAATAATGTGATCCGTTCGCGTGACGGGGGAATCGTCCCCAGACCGTATTTTGCCGCCCACGCGTCGACAAAACTCTCATAGTCCTGCGCCAATCCGTCATTCCCATTTGGGCCGTTGAATCCCTCCTTGACTTGATCGACGGAGGTGAACTCGAATGCCTTTCCCAGGATTTTGTAAAGGTCATCTTGAATCGCCTCATCAGTATCACCGTTGTGCTGCACCCCCAAATATGAAACAAGGCTATCAATTATCTCATGATCGGTGATCCCCAACGCCGACAGCACATGACTACGGACATTGGCATCCGAGAGATTGTAACCAACCCCGATGGTCACATTACCCTTGCCATCGTTGTAAGGCTGCAATTTCTCTACTCCGTTTCGCTCTTCGATCCGCAGGAGGGTATTGTAGCGGTCCGCCAGATAACTGTTTGTTGTCTCGTTGTACGGGAAACTCATTTGCTCTCCTCCTTATTCGGTTGGTAATCAAATCGGCATTTATTATGCTCAGTTAGGTGAACTTCAAGCGAAACAGGGTTGACCCATCGCTCATGACGATTGACATAGAGGGGATAATTATATTGCTCCTCCCCGCGCATCATCCAATAAGTATAGGTTTTTCCGCCGTACAGAAATGTTTCTTGAACGGTTCCGCTACCAATTGGGGAATAATCTTTAAACAATTGCCGAATAACCGCTGGCGCATGTTGGATCTTGATTGGCGCGGATTTTGCCCTCCGCCCCCACTCATCTTTGTTGGCAAGTTGGGGGTTGTCGGCCCTGCAGGTGCCGTAATCGAGCCGGTAAGCGAGCTGCAATGTGCCCAGGTTGAAAATGTCAAGCCGGGCTTCCGAGAAGGTAAGGCGCTTTGCCGCCAGCGCGGCCTCAATCTTCGGACGTTCTGCTTCCCACATCTTTTGCGGCGCTTTTTTGTTGGGAGAATCTTCCCTAGGGGCTTTGATAAACTCCTCGATCAAGACGAGGTTGGCCTCGGGACCAAGTGGAGTCCATTCGGGAAAGGTTATTAGCTGTTGGAAGCGGGGAGCAACTTGCAGTCCGCACACCATCGGCGGCTGATCACAGAATTGGTTGAGGTTCTCCTCCATGGCCTGACAGACAGGCTCGATGGTCTGAACATTACCGTCAGCATCCACTTGCGGTTTGTCTTTTGCGTCGGACAGGGGTTTCAGGACATAGCATTGGTCTGGCCGTTCCCATGTGGCTTTCAGTTCCATCCTTCGTTTCGAGTAGACATCAACAACGCAACCAAGAGCGTTCTCGCATGTGTCGCGCTTTTGCTGCCACTGACGTTGGGTATCAAGTATTTTCTGCTTGTCTCTGCCGCGCATCAATGCCCATTGCAGTTCCGGGAGCATTTCTCTATCCAGTCTGGCGAGCCATTCCTGTTCCAAAGGTGAGCCATCCTGTTTGCAGATGATTTTTTTCGCCTTTGAATCGGCCTTAGCGCAATCAATTTTAAATTCCGAGATATCCGCCGGGAAGATTGTCGGGAAGCCGGTTATCACCTGGCTCAGCACGGCAAGACGTTGTCGATAATGGTCATTAATGCAGGAAGAATCATTGCAGAGGTTGCGCTCTTTCAGCCAAGCCCGCTGTTTCTGTTTGACGAGGGCAGGCTCGCGAGCCTTCTTCAGTGCTTCGGTGTAGGCGGACGCCAACTCTTCGTCCAGGATTGACGACTCGGGAGTAGCGCAGATCAATTTTTCGACAGGAGTCGTTGCCTTGCTGCAATCAAAGCTCGCCCCTTCCACTCTGCCCCCCAGGCACAACGGTAATAAGGCAAGAAACAGCCCTTTTCCAATCTTTGATCGCCCTATCTTATTTCTCATGCGGCAATCCTCCATGTCCAGTTGCCCTCCCCTCCGTCGATCCTGAGATTGGGCGGATCGCCGGTCAGGAAGAACTCGCCGTAACCATCCATAAAGTTACAGCCGCCCGGAGGGTTCACCGTGCCCCTGAAGCAATAAACTCCCCTGTGGCTACCGGTGCTGGTGCGGAATACAAGGCCTTGAGTGTCATCGTCGAAAGACGTGCCGGTCAGAACCAGGTCCACTTCCGCCGGATCAAACAGGGTGATACCGAAATTGCCGCTCTCAAAATCCGCGGCGCTGGTCTGGTTGGCGAAGGTGACGCTGTCCGTGCTGTTCAACACCAGATGGCCGGGGGAATTGAAGGTGATGGTGAAGTTGTTGTCGCTCAGGGAACGGTAGGTGTTTGTTTCCCCATCTCGCACAAAACCCCCGTGCAGGATATCCTTGCCGCCGTTGCCCACCAGCACGTCTCCCTGGCTGCCGCCGATGTGGTGATCCGCGGAGCTGCCGCCCAGCATGAAGGCGCGCTCATCGCCGGCCATGGCGTCCATCCCCTGGCTACCCGCCTGGATGTGCCAGTCGAGCAGATCGGGCAGCTGCTGCGTCAAGGCGGTTTTTGCGCTGTTATATGCCAGGCTGTCCAGGTAGGAGGTAAACATCCTGTCCAGATCGGTGCCGGTAAAACCCTTGACCTCGGCCAGGGTATCCGCCACGCCGGTCCGGCTAAACCGCAGGCCACCGGAGAATTCCTCAAACAGGGTCGCATCAGAGGCGAGCCGATTATCGTAATAGGCCTGCATGGCAAAGGCCACCAATGCCCTGTTGATCTCACTCTCGTCAAGGCGGCCGCCGCTCTGAACGATCAGCTGCAGATCAGCGGTGAAGCGGTCGAGCATGTGGTCACCATCATGCTGGATAAGATGTTCGAGGAAGTTAACGTATTGCGTGTTCTCTTTATCTGTAGGGTATGCGAACAACAGCTCGTCAAAAAGCATCTTCACCATATCCGGCAATTGTTCAGTGACCTGGCGGAAATCGTCGTTCATGAGAAAGGCGGTGAGCAGGGACTGAGAGTGCAGGGAAAATTCGAAAGCCAGGTTGTCCGGTTCGGCGCCGTGAATGATCGGCGTCTGGTGGCCGATTGTCGAAAAAACCTGAAGCGCAACGGACGAGGAAAGAAACTCTCCTTCCACATAAAACCCGCTGACCTTTTGCTGCCGGGCGGCGAGGCCGGCGTTGCTGAAGGAGAAGAGCGCCGGCGCCAACACGTCAAGTTGGGCTTGAGTGTAAACAGGCTGTTGATCTGCGTCTTTCAGGCCGAGAAGATAGGCGACAAGCTCGTTACGGATCGACTCCTTGGCGGATCCGGCGAACGGAGCCTGGTCAAAGGTGACCGCTTTTTCACCAAAGAACACCCCCAGCAGGGCAGACAGCCCTCCGCCCAGAGAGTGGCCGGTGAAGGTATACGTAATATTCTGGTTCACCTGATTGGCCTTTTTAATCTCAAGGAAATAGGCTGCGGCCTCCTTCAATTGCTGGGAACAGGCAAGGCCGGTGGTCAAGGTGAAATCAGCAATCCAGTCCGGATCCAACATCTCCGCATTGGTGCCGGCAAAGGAGATGACGATCTCGTTGTTGCGCTGGAAGGAGACTGCTTCGAAGCCGCTAGGCATGGTTAAGTGGGATAAGGGCACTTCAGTCCAACCGTCTGGAGGAGGGATACGGTTGATCTGATCCCGAGTCGAACGATAGGCCACTCCCGCTATCAAAGCACAATCAATATCAAATTGCGTGGTCATGTGTTTCTCCCTTTCTATGCTTCAGTAAGTTTTGACTATTTTGATGTGTGATCCATCATGCGTCGTCCAATAGAATCGCCAGGACTGATCCATGCCCCTTTGTAATAAACCAACTCCTCGCAGTTCACGTTTGGCTGCGTCTTCTTCGGATCAAACGGCTCCCGGACAAAGACGCGAAGATGTTGCACGTCCGGGTGTTTCGCTTCAGCATTAATCTTTTTGATCTCCTCGGCTGGTACAGGGCCTGGATATTCACGCAAACGGTGTTCGAATTTTCTCACCAATCCGCTGATAACAACGTTTGCCTCCTTGAACTCATCAGGAAATTCCTCCTGTGGTATCCGCCGCCAATCCGCTCCGTCGTACTGGAAAAACACGTATGGCGGATTCGGTCTGCCCCATTTGTTGTACGCGATGCAACCCGCCGTGGTGGTGGCGAGGTAAACCGCATCGCCTTTAAGGTAGAGGCCCAGGGGCAACAGACTTGCATCATCCATGGTGATGCCATAGGTGCTTTCCCAGGTGATTTTCTGCTTGGTGGTTGGATGGGTAAAAGAGATAACGTGCTCCGCCACGGGTGTATCCTGGCCAATCTCGTGGCGGCCGCCGCGGGTTTGCGATCGCTTCACAACAATTTTGCGCCCGTCATCAAGTTGTATTTCTTCCTGCCAGCTCCCTCCGAGATGGAAGGGAAAATCCCCTGTCAGAGCACAGCTTGAAAGGGCAACAAGCAATACCGCAACCGCAGCGCTCATCCCTATTCGGGATATCTTCCTATATATCATGTCACTTTCCTCCAACAAATAACTCTCTCTTGCCTTAACCTAACTTTCAACAGTATCGTATCGGAATAACAGTAGCCGCACCATTTGTCAAACAGATCGCGTATTATTCGCAAAAAAAAGAAGCCGCGTGCAACGCTCTGGGAAGGCGACCATCAGCCCAAATAAACAAGGAGATTTTTCATTGTTTGCATATCCACATTCTTCCGCTTTCATCCCCTGCCACCCATCCCAAAACACAGAAATTGTTTGTTGTAAGCTGGCGAGCAGCACGTCTCCCTGGCTGCCGCCGATGAGACGATCCGTACCGTTGCCCCCAGCAGGGCAGCCAGCCCTCCGCCCAGAGAGTGGCCGGTGAAGGTGATTTGCGCATTCGAGTTGGTCTTTTTGATTTCCAGGTAATAGGCCGTTGCTTCCTTTAGCTGCTGGGAGCAGGCAAGGCCGGTGGTCAAGGCACAATCGGCAAGCCAGTCAGGATCGAACATCTCCGGATTGGCGCCGGCAAAGGAGATGACGATTTCGTTGTTGCGCTGGAAGGAGACTGCTTCGAAGCCGCTAGGCATGGTTACGTGGGATAAGGGCACTTCAGTCCAACCGTCTGGAGGAGGGATACGGTAGATCTGATCCCGAGTGGAACGATAGGCCACTCCCGCTATCAAAGCACAATCAATATCAAATTGCGTGGTCATGTGTTTCTCCCTTTCTATGCTTCAGTAAGTTTTGCCTATTTTGATGTGTGATCCATCATGCGCCGTCCAATAGAGTCGCCAGGACTGATCCATGACCCTTTGTAATAAACCAACTCCTCGCAGTTCACGTTTGACTGCGTCTTTTTCGGATCAAACGGCTCCCGGACGAAGACGCGGAGGTATGGTTCCAGACGGCGGTTTTCCTCTTTGACTGTGGATGCGGGCTGAATGCCGGAGCGGTGTGCATGTTCGGGCCGCCCGATAATCACATTCGTCACCGTGAACTCCTTTGGGAATTCCTCCAGCGGTATTCGTTGCCATGAAGTTCCGTCGTGCTTGAAAAACACATAGGGCGGATTGGGACGTCCCCAGTGGTTGTATGAAATACATCCCGCCGGGTAGGTGGCGATGTAAGGTACGCCATTGAGAAAATCCAGCATGATCAATGTCAGGCTGGTGCCTTCCGGCGGGTTACGTCCATCGTTTTTCCAAGTCACTTGCTGTTTCGTGCCCGGAATGGTGAATTCCCACTCTTCCTCGCACAAGGCCCGGGAGCGGCTGTCAATGGTCGGATAACCACCATACCTTTGAGAACGCTTCGCGATCAAGGTCGTGCCGTCATGCAACAGTACCTCCTCCTTCCAGCTGTCGCCCAGTCCTAGCGGATTATCCTTGGCCAAGGTCATGCAACCTGCAAAAGTGCTGAGCAAAACCGCCAGCACAACACCTGTTACAATTTGTGATATTTTCGGGTATTTCATGGCCATACCTCCTTGGCGGATTATCGGTTTTCGTCTTGGCCATCAACCTTGAGCGGTATTGTGTTTGCTGGTGAAATTTGGGCTATTTGTCAATTAGTTTGTGTTGTTATGCGAAAAATGCATACGAACCGGCCATGCCGAGGAGAGTAGCCGTCTGTCGCATATCCATCTGATTTTTCTGATCATTATTTCGCCCCACCGTTTCTGCGGTTTCATTCCCGGTCATCTGTTTCAGGTTACGGAACAGCCGAGCCAAAACGATTTTCTGCGCAAGGGTGTTATTTTTGTCCCATCAACTTGATGCTTTTTCTTACAGCAGGATTGAGCAATTGAAAATAGGGCAAATTGTCGCAGTCTCGACAACTGAGGATTGTTATTGCCCCCAAAAAAGCTGAGTGCTGTTTTGCCGGACTCATCCGGCCATCCGTCATTTTTTTTCTTTTCATCCGGCAGTCCGTGCGGTTTTTTGAGTTGTTTTATTAGGCGATATTACAATAAGTTATACCAGAAATAGCAGGTGGTTTGTCATGCCGGGGCTGATGGGGCCGTTTCGTTGGGTGCAACCCTTGATCTTACGGGTGGCGGCAGGATTTATTGCCTGCCGCGCCGCGTGGGTAAAGGGTACAACCGTTTGTCATGTCCTGCCGTCCTGCCGGGCAGGGTTTCCCGACCTGAACTGTGGAAATCCCTGGGATATGCTGACCGGTTTAAAACCTGCCGGACTGATGACCTCCGGTGATGGCACATAATTTGCTTTTTCAAGGCGCTATGCCAATCCGGAAAGTTGATAAATAATAAAGGAGGACGAGATGAACAAACAAGACACGGGCGATTCCCTGGCAGTGATTGATCGTCGCGATTTTCTCATGGCAGCGGCAGGCGCTGCTGCTGCGTTTGCCATGAGCGGTTTTGCCGGAAATACGCGGGCGGCCGCGCCCCATGCCTTACCACCGCTGCCGTATGCTGAAAATGGACTGGAGCCAATCATAACAGCCAAGACGATGGGATTTCACTACGGCAAACATCACAAAGGCTACGTGGACAACTTGAACAAGCTTGCGGCGGAAACGGAGTATGTTGGCCTGGCGCTGGAGAAAATCATTGCCGACACAGCCGGGCGGGCCGAAAAAGCCGCGATCTTCAATAACGCGGCGCAAATCTGGAATCACACCTTTTACTGGCAAAGCCTGAAGCCGAATGGGGGAGGGGAGCCGCCCGCGGCCCTGAAACAGAAAATCGAGGCGTCCTTCGGCAACATGGACGGCTGCAAAAAGGAGCTCGCGGCCGCGGCCCTTTCTCAGTTCGGCAGCGGCTGGGCCTGGCTTGTGCTTGATGGCGATAAGCTCAAGGTGGTAAAGACCGGCAATGCGGACACCCCCTTGACAACCGCTTTGAAACCGCTTCTTACCATCGATGTGTGGGAGCATGCCTATTATTTGGACTATCAGAACCGCCGGGCTGACTATGTCAACGGGGTGCTCGACAAGCTGATCAACTGGGAGTTCGCCCTGCGAAACCTGGGCTGATGGCCTTGTCCCGCTGTCCGGGATTTCGCCTTGCCGGAGCAGACGTTCGGCAGGAAAGCATCAATGTAACCAGTAACCAGGAGGATGAAAAATGAAGAAATATGTTGTGGCGGTTTTTCTTGTCATATCAGGCATGAATATGATGATTAATGCCTACGCGGGCGACGAGGATGTGGTGGCGCGCATCGGTAAGAAGAAATTTACGCTCGCCGACTTCAATCGCTGGATGAGCTACAGCAGCGAGGAAAACCGCAAGGCCCTGGAAGGGGATCCTAAAAAAAGGGAAATGCTGCTCCGGCAGATCGTGACAAGCATGGTGATCGCGGATCAGGCCAAAAAAACCGGCTTTGACGCGCGTAAGGACATAAAGGAAAACATGAAGCTCTTGACCGACAACTTCCTCACCCTGGAATATCTTGATATGGAAGTCGCGCGGAAAGCAAAAGTCGAAGAAGAGGAAATAAACAGGTATTACGAGGAAAATAAGTCGAAATTCGAAATGCCCGAAAAGATCAAGGCCCGGCACATTCTGATCCAGGTCAAGAAAACAGCGTCCGAGCAGGAGCAGAAGGAGGCGAAAGCAAAGCTGGAAAAAGTTTTGCAGCGCGTCAGGGGCGGGGAAGACTTCGCAACGCTTGCCACGGAATTTTCCGAAGATCCCGGATCAAAGAAAGCAGGCGGGGATCTTGGCTTCTTCAGCAGGGGGATGATGGCCCCGGAGTTCGAGAAAGCGGCTTTCTCCCTGAAACCAGGCGAGGTAAGCGAGATTGTCCAGACAAACTTCGGTTTTCATCTTATCAGGCTTGAGGAAAGAAAGGAGCCGGTTGTTCAACCAATTTCCGCTGTCAGGGAACAGTTGACCAAGGCGCTGACGATTGAGAAGAAGAAAAAGACAGTGGACGAATATGTTGCTAAAGCAGCCAAAGGGGCTGATGTCGAGTTCTATCTCGATGATTTCTTTGCCACAGCTGCTCCGGACCCCCACCGGAACATGAAATAAGGCCTGCACGGAAAGCCGGAGCGGAGCGCGGCATACTCTCCCATGCCGGCCCTTTCGCCTTCGGATAAATGATCCTGCAAACAAAGAAACGCAGGGCCATCACGGCCCTGCGTTTTTGTATTCAATGAGCCTCTTGCAGATGTCTGTCATCCTCGCCTGCTTTTACCGGGGATCTATTCTTTCCGGATAGTCAGCAGCTGGATTCCGGCTGAAAGACTGCCGGAATGACAGTTTTTTCCGACTTTCGCAGGAGGCTCCCCTGCTATGCGTGCTATTATACCATGGTTTTTCTCTTCTTTAGCCCGATCAGTCCGGCAAGTCCCGAACCCAGCAGGAGCAAGGAGGCCGGCAGCGGAACCGCATTCACAGTGACCGAGCCCGCGATAAAATTTTCCTGAGCAAAACTTCCGGTAAGTAAAGGGAACCCCTCGGTCAGATCGCCGAAGGTAGAGCTTGCCAGCAGCTCGGTGACACCCGGATTCAAGGCCTGGAAATTGAGGGTGGCGAGAAGGACATTATTGCCGGTCACCGGCGGGAAGCCTAGACCTGCCAGCGAATCCCCATCCGGCGCCAAGATCGGCGTCCAGGCGGGACCAATTTCCGGCGCACCCGGCATGGCGAGAATAAGGGGATCAAACGAGATATCCAAACCCCAGCCCAGCGTGGTATCCGCAAGAGGGATATCCGCCATCAGGTCAACGGCAAAGGTGTCGCCCACGTTTACCATGGGATTCTGCGGCACGAAATAGACCGTTACCGCCGCCCAGCTGCTGGCAGGTAAGAAGGGAAAGAGCCATGCCAATAACGCCAACCAGAAAAGTCTCTTTTTTGTTTTCATTTGTTACTCCTTTAATTTTGATGAGCTCATAAAAAGTCACCTCGAAGCTCCCAGATGGCTAAGTAACAAAATTCGATATACAAGGCGTAGTGTATTTTTGAGAGTGAGGCAATACATGTGGTATGCCGAACGAACAAAAATGCGCTACAACGCAGTAGATCGGATTTTTTACGACGCCATCAATTTTGATGAGCTCATTTGTCATGGCGCCGTGAAATAGCCATACCAGATCTGGTAATCAACGAAGGTGATACAGCCGTCATTGTCGAAATCGGCGGCAGTGGCATAGCCGATCTGTCCGCTGCACTTACCGAAGGTGGCTACAAAAGCTGGGTAATCATCGCCTGTGACTGCGCCGTCACCGTTGAGATCGCCGGGCACATCCGGAATAATACCAATTCGCGCCGAGGTGGAAGCCATCAGCACCGGTTTACCCATCTCGGCGGCGGTCCAGATATTCTGCAGCACGTCGCCCCAGGTCTGGGATGCGCAGAATTCATTTGAACCGTCATAGGGATTTCTATCCGAGCAGGGGATATTGCGAGCCCGGCCGCCGAAATCCCCGGTTGCTTCGCGATCCATATTTTTCAGGAAATTGATATATTGGTCGTTAAAGGTCTGGTATTTGAGCTCCGCGGTAACACGGACCGGACCCGTATAGCCGTTGAGGTTGAAGGTGTAGGGGGTGATATCCCAGTTCTGGCCGTCCGGGTAGTCGGTGTCCTTGGGATCATGGGGAACGATGAAGGCCCCGTCAGCCATATAGGCAGCCTTGACAAACCCGGCGGGCGGAATCCGGTTGTCCTTTTCAACATAATTCACCAGCACGAAATGGAACTCCTTGTCAAAATGGCTGACGACTCCGTCTGGCGTATAGGTAAGGGTGCCGTCATGGGGATCGCCGCTGGTGTTGTCCAGGATATTCGCTCCGTTCAGATTGAAGTTGTCATAGCCCTCGGCCAGGGCGATATGTTCATAGACCTTGGTCTCGGGGGTTCTGATCAGCGCTCCGGAAGGGGCGATCATGCCGTCTTCGAAAAGAACGTTGTCGCTTGCATCCGTTACGGTGAGATGGATCCACATCTGACGTCCTTCGGCAAAGCCGGTCGGCAGCTTATGGCCCGAGTTGTTGGTAACCTTGACGTCCACGGTGAGAAAACCATTGGCGGAGTTTGAGGAGACAATCTGAATCTCGGCTGCATCACGCATCAAATCCTGGCTGCGCAGTCTGGCGTTCAGGTAGGCATCCGCCCGGTCGGCTGTCACGCCGCTGTTGTAATTGAAAGGCGGATCAAGCCAGACTTTGTCAACCGCGCCCCAAAGCCGGTCCATGCCGGGATAAAGCAGCCAGGTCTGAGCCCCTTGGAATTTCATGGGCTCGTGACATTCCTGGCATTTTCCGGCGGGATCATTGCGATAGGAACTCCAGTACCACTCGGTAAAGGTCCGTTCAATGGGATGCAGCATCGGTGCTGGGGCGGCCGGGGTCTTGGTATAGATGAGAGGATTGGTTACATCGTGGCAGGTGCCGCAGAAAACGCCCTGTTCCTGAATGTCGAAAGCAGGAAAAGCTTCTCCTCCCGCAAAAAGATTGTACTGGTCCACGAAAAATCCGCCGTTGCCGTTGGCCATGGTGCTGCCGTCGTGGTTTGAGTCTCTTTTGTGATTGTCATAGGTGCGATGACAGAATCCGCATTGGACTCCCGCCATATCGGCTTCGGAATCATTGTTGGTGTCAACAGCTTGCGGGGCGCCGGGCCAGCCCGGGTATTCCTTGAATTTCGCGCCCCAGAATTGTCCCTCAAGATAGGGAAAATGGGGCGAGACGGGTTCGGAACGCCCTTCCATCCAGCCGGCGGGAGCGTGGCAGCGCAGGCAGAGATCGGCTGTTACCGGCAGTTTATCTTCCGGCAAAAGCGTAATGGGGTTTCCGGGGACACACGGGTCCGGTGAGGACGGTTCGTAAATTTTCAGGGTACAGGCCAACTCCCTTACCGTCCCCAGACCGACCAGGGAATCCAGGTCGGCGTTGTAGGTGTCGAGGCCTTGGGCCGCCGCGGCATAGAGCAGATTGATGAAGTCCTGATTCGCCACGTTCAGGGTGGCGAAAAACGCTGGATCCCTGGCCGAATTACCCATCATCATGCCTTTCCAGTCATTGAAATCCTCGGTTTGGCCGCCCACCGAGGCATGAAACTGGGGTGACATAATGCCCTCGATCATCGGGCAGAGATCCTGGCCCTGGTCATTGAGGACCGGACCATTGGCGCAGGCATCAGGATTGATAATATCCAGGGGACCGCCGAAACCGCGCGGCTGGGTGGAATCGGAATCGGTGATATTGGCGGCTCCGTAACTTGCCGAAACAAAGGCGCCGGTGAAGGACAGCACCATGAAAAACTCAAATAATCGCCTTTTCATTTTCTTCTCCTGTTTCTCAATTTTGATCCGATTACTTCATTTCTCGTTAGTTTTTACGCAGTTGTTATCGACTAATGTTTTCTTCTGTTCCGTTGCACCTCCTTTGTCCCTCGGCAGGAACTGTCAAGCTGTGAATAAAAAATGCAGCCATGGCTGCGCGGCATGAAATCGCCTCGCACTCTTCGCCAAGGCAGGATTTCTGCGCAGCAAGGCTGTGCAGGTGTGAGCCGATAATCAAAATTGTTTTCTTGGCCTGCGTGGGGAGCCGGGAAGGGCGGGGGCTTTTGGCCGTGGAAGGGCTTGGCCTCCTTCCATCGTTCCGAACGGCTGTGGTCAAGTGTTTTAAAAAGGGCAAAAATGCAACTAAAATGCCAGCCCTGACCCCAAATACAGAATCCGTATGATATCCTCCGGTTACCCGGTTTTGATCGGTTTTTGCCATGACCGGGAAGGAGAATATCGTCCTGGCAGAGTGGACATGTCTCGCGTCATCAGATCATGGTCATGCGGGGAGGATAAATGTTGTGACACTGGGTGGTGGCGCGGCTTTGCTTGGTTTTTGCCGCTGCGGGAAGAAGAATACCGTCCTGGCAAAGAGGATTCGGCCCCACGGCGCCAGATTGCCGACCAGGGCGGAAACGATAGAAACAAAATTGGGACATCCATACCAATTAATTGACTTTTTTCCCGTTCCGGCAGATAAGGGAATATGGTAAGAATCGCAAGAAGCTCTGCTGTGCGGGACATCCGCATCATATTACCCGCCGAGGAAAGCGCCGGATGAATCAGATATTGCAACATCTTTTCCAGATAACCGACGAACACAAAACGATCTGGAGCATACGGGAGCGGGATCTCCCCCCGCGGAAACGGCTCATTCTCCGTTTTTACAAAATATTTCACATTGCTGCCCACTCGCCGTTCAACAGCCGGATTCTAAGCCATGCCTCGGCTCTTTCCTTTACCTTGCTGCTGTCGTTGATTCCGATGCTGGCCATGATTTTTTCCATTGCCAAAGGTTTCGGCATCCAGGAAAAAATAGAACCGCTGCTGCTGGAAAAGGCCCTGGGAGGAGAAATCGGTGCGGACCTTATTCCGAAAATCATTGAATATGTCGACAACACCAATGTGGCGGCCCTGGGCTCCATCGGTCTGCTGTTTATCGTCTACATCCTGGCAGCCCTGCTCGGACAGATCGAGGATTCCTTCAACAGGATCTGGTCGGTTAAAAAATCCCGCACCATGATCAGAAAGGCCAGCGATTATCTGTCGATCCTCGTTATCAGCCCCTTGCTGCTGGCGATAACCGTGGGGTTTTTAACCACCTTGATGAGCCACTCTCTTCTTCAGAGACTGCTGGGAATCGGTCTGTTTGCCGGGGCAATGAAACTTTTTCTCCTTTCGCTGCCCTGGGTATCAAGCATCATGGTCCTGACCCTGCTCTATATGATAATCCCCAATACAAACGTGCGACTGGCCCCCGCCCTGCTGGCAGGGACAATCGCGGGCATCCTCTGGCAGCTCAGCCAGCTTCTTTTCATTAACTTCCAGATCGGGGTGGCGCGCTACAATGCCATCTACGGCACCTTCGCCTCGGTGCCCATCTTCATGATCTGGCTGCAGGTGAGCTGGATCATCGTCCTCTTCGGCGGGGTGATCAATTTTGCCTGCCAGAACGCGGGGAAATTTCATCCGCTGGAATTTGCGGTACACATCCCCTTTGGCGCCAAGGAAAAAATCTGCCTGGCGGTGCTCATCACCATCTGTCGCAAGTTTGGAAGGGGAGAAGGACCGTCGAGTCCGGAGGAAATAAGTGAACAGCTGGGAGTTTCCGAAAATTTTGTCCGCAACGGCCTCAACCGGCTGCTCTCTATCGGCAAAATACTGCCGGTAAACGATGAAAGCCGGGAATTTTTTCTGCCGGCCAAACCCATTGCCGAGCTGAAAATCGCTGATTTTTTCGCTGATGTCAAAGGTGCTCAGGCAGACAAACTGCAATTCAGGGACCAGGAGATCAACGCCACTGTTCGCGATATCTTGGTCCAGCGGCGCCGGGCCCTGGAGGTTCATTTTGACAACAGGGGGATGACTTCATTGAAGGGAGAGACTCGGTAATTCTAATACCACTTTTTCTTATAATCACCAAACGGCGCTTGCCTGGCAACAGCAGACATGACAGTCCAATGGATCTTGGTGTCGATAATTATTCCCATTGCTTAATTATTAGTTGCAAATATTTACGGAATTATTTTAAGTTGATGAAAGTGCGGCAATTTGTCGCACCGTAAGCAGGGTTTTGTTGTTGTCCCTTTTTTCTTTCAATCAGATTTACGACGCATGAAATTCCGGCAATGAATAAAACATGGTCAACGAATGTTGATGAAATCAGTAAAGAAATTGATCTGTTGGTTTATGAAAAGGCAAAGCTGTTCTGTCTGCGCGAAAAGGGGGCAACGAACACCCTTTTCGTAAAGGGGAAAACCCGGCTAAACAACTCCGATCTTTTAGTTCTTTCCCATCCCGAAAAAAACATCTGTCCGAAAAATCAATGTCTTTTCTACTATCACACCAATGGTTCTCCTGTGCGCGGATTTCACTGCACCCCGGAAAAGCTGGTGAACGGTTTACTGGCGGTGCATTATCCGAAAGAAATCTTTGAAATCCAGCGCAGAAAATTTCCGAGGGTTCCGGTAGCCAGGGATTCAAGGGTCAGTTTTTCCCTGCTCAACCGGCATAGATTCCATGTCGGCAGAATTGAAGACATCTCCCTGGAAGGTGCGCGGATCAGCGGCGAATTCCCGGTAATCATCGAGAAAGGCGCTATTGTTACGCCAATAACCTTGACTCTCATCCCTCCTTATCTGCGGCAGCCGAATGAGACGAACATTCATATTCCCGAGGCAACCGTAATCAGGTCAATTCAAGATGAGGACATCACCAAGGAATTGGCCATCCATTTCATTCTGAACGAATTGCAGCAGCAAGAGGCCTTGGAGAGATATATTCTCTCCCAGATCAAGCGCGAGGAAGAAAAAGGCGGGAAATAAAGAATGTTGGCGTCGTAAAAAATACCCAAAGGGCATAAATCCGATCTACTGCGTTGTAGCGCATTTTTGTTACTTAGCCATCCGGGCTTTGTCGCCGTCTTTTTACGAGGTTATCACGAATGGATACCGACGAGTACGAGATCAGCATTGCCCACGAGATCGATGTCTGCCAACGGGTGATCCGGAAAACCAGGGAAAGCCTGCGGCAGCGGGAACTACGCTTCGGCACGGCCTGCCCCCCCAGCGGAGAGCAACGGGAAAACACGGAAATTCCCGGGCAGGAATTGCGTAAATGGCGGGAAGATATGGAGGCGCTGCCCCAGTGGGAACAGCGCCTCGAAGAGTACAATCAGGCCCTTGTCACGATGCGGGTTTCCTCCGCACGGTCCTGAGATCACTGACGCCGCGGCACCCCCGGCACAGCCCGGACTTTCCTTAGTATCAGCAGTTGCCGCCGGTCCGCTCAACCTCACTGTAAGATCGCAAGGTAGGTTTGCCGTGGCGTTGATGGACGCGGCCCTGACGGAGATTTCCCGAAAGAGTGTCAAGTCATGGTTGCCGAACTGACCGTGCAGGTGTAAGATATGCCGAATTTTGTCCGCGAAAATCACCTGCCAGGGCTGCCATGAAAATCCTCGAATATACCGGCATCAATCAATCCCGTTGCAAGAGTCAGTACAAAAAGATCGTGGCCGCCATCGAGCGCGACGACTTCAAGACCGCCGAGGTCAAGAAACTGGCAAACATCAGCCACGGCAAATTTTACCGGGCCAAGCTCGACTATGCCAACCGTTTGCTGTTTACCGTCGTTCGCCACAACGACGAGGTCTATGCCCTGCTGCTGGAGGTGATCGAGAATCACGACTATACCAGGTCCCGTTTTCTGCGGGGAGCTCAGGTTGACGAGGGCGCGCTGGCCGCCATCGACCCGGCCAGGGCGGCCGGGGAGGCGGAGGCGGTACGCTATGTCCACCATGCGCGCCGCGAGATCCATTTTCTCGACAAGATGATCTCCTTCGACGATGCCCAGGAGTCGGTCTACCGGCTGCCACCGCCGGTGATTCTGGTGGGCTCGGCCGGCAGCGGCAAGACGGCCCTGACCCTGGAAAAGATGAAGCACATCGAGGGCGAGGTTCTCTACGTCACCCATTCCGCCTTTCTGGCCCAGAGTGCGCGCAATCTTTACTATGGCCACGGTTTTGAGCGGGACGGCCAGGAAGCGGCCTTCTTCTCGTTCCGGGAATTCATGGAGAGCATCCGGGTGCCCAAGGGCCGGGATGCCTCCTGGCGTGATTTCGCCGCCTGGTTTGGCCGCATGCGCCAGCAGTTCAGGGGCATTGACGCCCATCAGGCCTTTGAGGAGATCCGCGGGGTGATCGGCGCCGACTCCGGCGGCGTGCTTGATCGCGAGGCCTATCTTGCCCTGGGCGTGCGGCAATCGATCTTCACTGGTGTTGAGCGGGAGCGGATGTACGACCTGTTTCAGAAGTACCGGGAGTGGCTTGGCGCGACTTCCCTGGTCGATCTCAATCTTCTGGCCGGCGAGTGGCTGGGGTGGGCTGAGCCGCGCTATGATTTCGTGGTGGTGGACGAGGTACAGGACATGACCCCGGTCCAACTCAGCCTGATTCTGAAAACCTTGAAGCGACCGGGACACTTCCTGCTCTGCGGCGATTCCAACCAGATCGTCCATCCCAACTTCTTCTCCTGGTCCAAGGTCAAGTCCCTCTTCTGGCGCGACCCGGATCTGGCGGCCCATCAGGACGTGAAGGTGCTGCGGACCAATTTCCGCAACAGCCGCGAGGCCACCCGCATCGCCAACAACTTGCTGAAGATCAAGCACTGCCGCTTCGGCTCCATCGACCGGGAGAGCAATTTTCTGGTGCAGGCGGTAGCGGACGATGACGGCGCCGTCACCGTTCTGGCCGACACCGACGCGGTGAAACGGGAGCTCAACCAGAAGAGCAAGGGCTCGACCCGGTGCGCCGTCATCGTCCTGCGCGACGAGGACAAGGCCATGGCCCGCCGCTTCTTTCAGACGCCGCTCATCTTTTCCACTCACGAGGCCAAGGGTTTGGAATATGAGACCATCATCCTCTACCGTTTCGTCTCCGATCATCGCGCCGAGTTTGGCGAGATCGCCGCCGGCGTGAGCCCGGCCGACCTGGCGCCCGATGAACTGGGATACCGACGGGCCAAGGACAAGGCCGACAAGTCGCTGGAAATATACAAATTTTTTATCAATGCCCTCTATGTGGCCCTGACCCGGGCCATGAAAAACGTCTACTGGCTGGAGTCGGATACCGGCCATGCCCTGCTTGGTCTCTTAAACCCGCGGCGGAGCGGCGAAAAGGTGGAGATGACGGCCAAAACCTCGACCCTGGAGGAGTGGCAGAAAGAGGCGCGCAAGCTGGAGTTGCAGGGTAAACTCGAACAGGCCGAGGCCATCCGCACCACCATCCTCAAGGAGACGCCGGTACCGTGGGCGGTATTTGCCGAAGAGCATCTGCGCGGCACCCTGCACAAGGTCTTCCGCGACCGGGCGCCGGGGATCAAGCCCAAGCAGCAGCTGTACGACTATGCCTGCTGTCACGATATGTCTTTCCTGGCTGAGTGTCTGGCCTCCGAGGCAGGCTATAATGCCGCCAGCCATTTCAAGGCCCAGCAGCGAACCGTGGCGTCCAGGCATCTTGCCCCATACGCGGCCCGCAATATCAAGGATGTGCTCCGCCAGTGCGAGCGGCACGGCCTCGACCACCGCAATCCCATGAACCAGACGCCGCTCATGGCGGCCAGCATTGTCGGTAACCTGCCGCTGGTGGAGGCGCTGCTGGAGCGGGGCGCCGATCCCGGCCAGACCGATGATTACGGACGCAACGCCCTGCACTGGGCCATGAACGAGGCCTTCCGCGACGCCAAGTACGCAGCCGGGCTGTTCGCCGCGCTGTACGAATTGATCGCCCCGGCCGGCATCGACCTGATGGTGGGCGAGCGGCTGGTCCGCATCGACCGCCACCTGAGCGAGTACTTTCTGGTGCAGACCATGTGGGCCCTGTTCAAAAGCCGGTTGCATGACTTTTCCTGGAGCAGGGAGGCCGGCTGCTTCAGCACCGAGACCATTCTCAGGGCCTGGGCCCAGTTGCCCACCCATATCATCCGGCCGGAACGCAACAAACGCCCCCATATCTCAAGCGTCCTGTCCCGCAACGAGGTGGACCGTGATTATGCCTATAACCGCCGGTTGTTCAAACGCCATTCCCAGGGTTCGTATCAATTCAATCCGCGGCTCGCGGTGCGCCGCAAGACCGCGGACGGCGAGGGGTGGCTGCCGGTCTTTGCGGCCCTGAATGTGCCGTTGCTCAAGGAGTGTGCTCATCATCACTGCTGGGCATTTATCGACAATCTGCTGCAGTCGGCCGGCATGGAAAAGACGGCTGTACCGGCATCAGGCGAGCGCGTTTATCATCGTTTGGTGGCCGAACACGAAGCTTTCGTGGCGCAAAACCGCGAGTATCAGGCGCAGCTGCAACGGTTACGCGAGGAGCGCGAGGCGCTCCAGTCACGGCGTTCGGCTCAGCGGGCAGCGAGGGCGAAGCGTCCGGCCCCGGCCGGAGAGCAGCTGGCCGGTGACCCCGGAGAAAAGAAACGGCCGAAACAGGGCTGGCTGTGGGGCGACCCTGACAGTGGGGGTGATAGCAAAAAGGGCGGAGATACGCCGTAAAGGGGCGCCTGGGGAGGGGATTGGTCATGTAAATTGTAAAAGACTCTGACAATTTGCATGGATGTGGTAATTTTTATATATGATTCCACGAGATAGCGAACATGAGATGCTGGCTGGGCAGTTTTGGCTCCGGCTCCCTGATTCCGCTTTGCACTTCCCTATTTCCCCTCCGAAAAAGGCAATGCCGGTCTAACGAATCAACCGAGCCGGTCGAGGCGGTGGTCATGACCCCGGATAAATGGGAGTACGGAGGCTCTTATTATACACTCTTTAGATTCGTTTGTATTTCATCTTGAGCGATGACTTGAATAGCCGCCCTGCTCTCCATAAGTTAGGTGTATCCGATGAACGTTCGAAGATGCCTATGCGGAGCATCTGGTCGAGGCAGCGGCGCGCGATCCCTCGCTCAAGTCCGGAACGTGTAGCCAGGTGCGTTTCCATCTCCTCAACATCAAAAGGGGTTATCTGCCCGGTAAAAGCATTGATCCATTCGTCAAGCTTGGCCTGGTTAGCCTCTGGACTGTCTAATTTGAAGTCAAGAAGGTGCTGCAGTTCCTGCAGAATTTGATCCATGTAGTCTTGTGACGCTTGTTCCTGGGCTTTGATAATCATCTGTTGATCCAGCCGCCCTTCGACCAGGGAAGACGAACCCTTTTGCCCACCACTTGCATTCAATGTGCTCAAGAAACTGTCTACCACGCGCGGGTAATAGGACGCTCCTTGGCTGGAACTGTCGGCAAAATGCAGGCGAAGGAATGTCGAGGTTAGGATGTTGAACCGTCTAAGTTTTTTCGGGAAAATTTGCAGGATCAACCGTTCACCCGCTTGATCCGTCACCTCGCCGGCGCGAATGATCTCCATCAACCCTTCGATTTCGGAGATGGTTTCGGGGAAAGACTTTTTGAAAAAATCGAGCTGAGGCAAACGCGATAAAAGAAAATTAAGAATCTTTTGATAGTCCCACAAGAGATAGATTGTCCGGCCGGCTACCTGCTGCTCTAAATTCTGGACAGTGCGGCTCGCCAGATCGGTGCGAAGAAAAAGTTTTACCTCAACTTTCCCACTAAACCGGTCTTCGGATTGGAGTGCGAGCAGAAACAAAAAAAGACTCTCAACAAACCTGTAAACCTCTGAAACCGCAAAAGCGGTTTCAATGCCGTCAAGCAGAAAAATTCTCTTGCCGTTTTTCGGCAATGCCTCCATCACCTTCTGTCTCAGGGTGATGGTGTCCAACCTGTCTTCAAGAATTTTCGCAAGGCGGGGGTGAATGACGTTCCGTTCGGTGTTGGACCCCTGCAGGGCGGCAAGGAGAATTGCCCACCACAATCCCTCTGGCTCGTTTTGAAAGAAATCCCGGGCATGTAAGAACTCATGCGCGACCGTCTTTATGCCCCCTGGAGTGTCGCTGCTTGCGTCGACGAGCAGAGATTCCCCTAACTGTTCGAGAGCAAGTTGTTTAGCTAATCTGGTTTTTCCCGTTCCCTTTCTCCCCAATATGTAGCGGATCGAATTGTTTGGTTGGCGCAGCTTTGTGAGCGCCTCGGTCTGGATCAGATCCCCCTGGTCAAGTGAGCCGCTGCTGCTGAGTTTTCTTTTCACTGGCAAGGATATTTCAAACAATCTGGTCAGTTCGTTTAGTGTCGTTTTCGTTCCCGACCCGAGATCTCGGAGGTCGGGCAAAGTTGTGGTGCGAAAAGACTGGTCATAAGGCCAGAGGAGCCAGCGATCTTCAACGCCTGAAGAATCGGCAGGAAAATCCTCTTGCGCTTCGGGCTGGATTGATCGGGCAATGGTTTCTCCCATCAACTGGAGAAGGTCGTTTCGCTGGCGTACCGTGCGTCTGCGAAAACCATCCTCGGTTTCCTCGTCAGGTTTGAATGTAATAATAACTCCCGGATTCTCAGGATTAGCCTCTAAAACTTCGCGGATGACTTCTTCCGCGCCTCGCCACTGTTCATCCAATTTTGTGAAGATGGCCGCCGGGCCGGGGAGCAATTTCATCCAGGTTAATGTTGTCATTGCCATTCCCGAGCGATGATCAACCAGAATCACATCAAATCGCTGTTCAATGGCCCACCTTCTGATCCTTTCGATCCCCTCTGCCAGGATTCCAGGCATAAGACTGGTTTGCAGCGCAAACGCAGCAAAGTCAAGGTGGTAGCCGGATTCGCGTGGTCGACAGGCGATCAGGCGAACTTCACCTCCATCACGACCCTGCAAGGCGGGTATGGCGATGATGCCCTGAGCTTTTCGAGCAATGCCAAGAAGAGTCGAGCTTAGCCCGTTCGGTGTCACGCCAAACAGGACATCCAGCGATGGCGCCTCAATGTCTGCATCAAGGACGAGGACCTTCACGCCCTCATGCGCCAGTTTTTGCGCCAAACAGGCCAGCACGGATGAACGGCCCTGTCCTCCTTTGTAGCCAAAGAAATGCACCACCCGTATGGCGGAAAGCCCCATAGTCTCAATCACATCCGTTGTGGGCTTTTCCGGAAATGCCGCCCTCAACCAGTGTTGACCACGATTCTCCAGAGGTTGTAAGGCGGCTTCGGCTGGTGTCATCCACTGCAGGGTGAATAGACAGTCAGCAGCTGTTTTTCGCACCTCCGACATTAATAATTTCATTTTCCCACAGGCAATAAGTTCTCTCTCATCTTCTTCCTTTCCCTCGAAATCGGATGAGATGCAGCGAACATAGACATAGGGAAAACGAAAGGCATGGTCAATCTCTCCAACAGCTTTCAGTTTTTCCAGTAGCAGTTTGCCTGTCATATAGCCACCCCTTTCGCGCGAAGTTGAACAATAATGTCTTCAACTACCTTGACCAAGTTCAGGAGATTCGCGTCGGTCGTACCTCCTGTGTGGTCGTTCTCGTGCTGTGTATAGCGTAATTCCGGGTATTTGTTGGGACGAACAGTTGCTGTGTTTCCTGAAATATCCGTACACGGGATGGCCGAAAGCTCCTCCCTGAGCTGGACTCCTAAGGCAGTAAGGCCGGGGTCACCTAAATCACCAAGCAATCCTGGTACATCATGGCCTTTGGGCCAGCCGGCCGAATGATGATGGTCTTTGAGGGCAAGTTCAGTCGCCACAAGTTGCCCGTAGGCCGCCAGCAAGGGCTGGTCGGAGTGTCTGGCGGACAAAAAAGCTCTTCGATTCATCGCGTGTGGCATATTGTTACCCCGGCTGGATTGCAAACGTTATCATATCATTCATCGGCTACGGAGAAAAAGTTGTCGTTCCAATGAACTTCATTAATATATCTAGCTTGCCATGACAACAGTAATAATCTAATCGGTTTTGTCGTGGTAACTGAAACAAATAATTTCGCATAACGAAAAAAATGATGTGGCAGAAACATGACCGCTGCATTTCCATTACATTCCCAAGCTACCACGCATAAACCAGCTCCAGGCCGAGCTGGTCGTTGGCGGCGTACCGGCCGAAGAGCGAGGCGGGCGGGCCGTGCAGGATGAGGGTGGTGAGGCTGGTTTTCCAGGCGTCGGTGAGCACATAGGTGATGGAGGCCCTGAGCATGGCGGCGTTATGTTCGGGGTTGTAGGCCGGATTGACGGTGGTTTCCAGCTTCTGGTTCAGGAAGTAAACCCGGAGATTGGCCCACAGGATGGTTTCACAGGCGCGATCATAGAGGGCGCCGGGCCGGTCGAGGATGAGGGTCTGTTGGGCCTGCAGGGTGAGGATGACATCCTCGACGAGCCGGTAGTCGGCGGCCAGGCCGTAATCGATGGTGTCCCGGTTGATGTCAATATCCGGCAGCTGTGTGACGCCTGTGGCGGGCTGGGTCGGATAGCCCCACAGCTCCGGCTGCAGATTAAAGCCGCGGTTGAGGGTGGCCGCCGCCTCTTCGCGCAGGCTCCAGTCACCCAGGACCAGGGCCCCGTCCAGGCCGAACGAGGTGATGCGGTGAAATGAAGGGACGAGCCCCGGATCAATGATCGTTTTGCCGCTGCCTGTCTCGTTGACCTGTAGGGCCGTGGTCGCAAAAACTGGGCGCGGATCAAAGCCGTGAAAGAGATTGACGGCCCAGTCGATGTCGCCCAGCCGCTGCAGGCGCAAGCCAAAGGAGCCGTTAGCAAACGTTCTGGCCGGCAGCTCCGGCTCCCGCATGTTCACCTCAGCGCCGGCCAGGTCAGGAAACAGCGTTGCCACGGGGAGCACACCCCACCGTTCGTCCGGGTCGGGCAGGTGGTACGGCACATGCCACGGCGCCCAGACCAGTTGGTAATTCCACTCCTCCCTGTTCAGGCCTGCTGAAACGGCCGGCACGCCGATCTTGCGTTCTTCCAGCGATTTAACGATGAACTGGTGGTAATCCCAGGGGTTGAACAGATCGTTTACCGGGAACTCGTCCAGCCGGCCCCAGGAAAACCGCTGGATGCCCACCCGCCAGTCGATGGCGGCCAGCTGCCGCTCCCCGTACAGCTCCTTGACCTCAAGAAAAGGGGTGTTGTCCTGGTATACCTCGTCCAGGCTTTCCAGCAGCCCGTGGTCCTGCCGGGGGCCGCGCACCGTGCCGTCCCAGCCCCCTTCCAGCCACAGATGCAGCCTTCCCGCCTCTTTCTCGGCGTCAAGCACCAGCCTGCCGTGGGCAGTAGGCTCCTCGCGCACGCTGTGATGCTCCGTGGCATAGGGAACCGTGAGCTTCAGCCGGCCGGCTACGCTGACACCCTCGGCCGCGAAGAGGGGCGGGGCCGGGCTCAGTACCAAGAGGAACAGCAGCGGAAGATATTTTGCAACTCCCCGGATCAAGTGAAAAAACAGCGGAAATCTCTGGTTGCGGGCATGGCCCGCTTCTACAGAGTTGATACGATTCACCGCTAGATGCAGAGAATTATTTTTGCCCCGGTAGGAGCGGGCCATGCCCGCGATCATTCCCGTACGGCATTTCGTCATTTTCCCGCCCGTTCCAGGGAACGCTGGGTAAACAGCTCGTCGTCGAAGCTGGTGTGATAGCGGATGTCTTCGATGGTGAGCCCGGTACGGTGGCCGGTTTTGACGTTTTCCATCATGGCCCTGAAAGGCGTGGGGATGTCGTCGATGATCCGCACATCGGAGAAGGTCCCCTGGCGGTAGAGCTGTTTGTCCTGATAGTATTCGATTTTGACGTGGACCCACAGATCCTTGGCCACCCAGGCCACGTAGCGGCTCCATTTGCGGCGCACCTTGGGCTCCACCTCGATCACCTGACAGGCCATGCCGTCCACCACCTCCTCGCGGAGGATGGTGAAGCGGTAATCGTCGAGATTGGGCGGGCCGCCGAAATCGTCATAGGAAAAGTCGGTGCCGAAGAACGAGTCGTCCTGGGAGGTGGTGGGGATGCGCCGGATACGTTTGAATTCCGGGAAATAGGCCCACAGGTCCCGGTCCGCGAAGCTGCGGGCGTGGACGAGAAAGCCCACATCCTTCAAGTCCGGCGGGGTCTTGAAAACCACCAGCACCTTGTAGGCCTCGCCTTCGCCCTTTTTGCTGTATTCGACCAGGGAGCGGGTGCGCGTGCCGCCGCCCCGGTCAAAGAGGGTCATGCTGGCCTCAGTCTGCCGGTCAAGTGCCCTGGTGCGCACCTCATGCACCTTTTCATACACCTCCCGGCCGGACATGGCCAGGGCCGCCGGCACGGTGCTGAACAGAAAAAACGCGGCCATGAACCATGTACCAATCCGCAATACGCAATCCGCAATCCGCAATTTATTCATAAACAAGCGCCTCCACGATATTGGTGGCCGCGGCCCGCCGGGCCGGATACAGGCCGGCCAGGGCCGCCAGCCCGACAGCAAGCAGCAGGGCCCAGGCCATGGCCCCGTAGTGCATGTGATAGACCACGCTGTCGCCGAAATCAAGCCGGAAGATGCCTTCCAGCTCGATCCAGCCGATCAGCGCGCCGCTGGCGATGCCTAGGATACCGCCGGCCGCGCCGATCAGGGCCGATTCGATGATCACCACCGCCGATACCTGGTTCTTCTGCATGCCGATCCCGCGCAGGATGCCGATCTCCCGGGTCCGCTCCAGCACCGAGGAGAGCAGGGTGATGATGATGCCGAGTCCCGCGATGACCAGGGTAAGGATGTTCACCGCGTTGGTCAGCACAAAGGAGCGGTCCAGCACCTTCTGCACCTCCACCTTGAACTCGGCGGCCGGCAGGGCAAAGAGCCGGCGCTCGGTGCCGAAGCGGGCCAGGATCGCCGCGCGCACCGCCTCGATGTCCCGGCCCGGCTGCACCAGCACCTCGTAGGTGTCGATCAGCTGGTCCTGCCAGTGGCGGCGGTAGGTGTCGATGTCCATCGAGATGACGCCCGAATCCGCGGAGTAGCTGACCATAATGGCGGTCACCGCGAAGGGCGCCGGCCCGGCCGGGGTGGGCAGCATGATGGTGTCGCCCTGTTTGATGCGGTGTTTGACGGCAAAGCCCTCGTTCACCGCGATATTGTCGCGGCCGGACAGCAAAAGCATGTCCTCCCGGCTGCCCTCGGTGATCATGGCCGGGCAGTACGAGAGCCGCAGCGCCACGTCGAACATCTCCAGCATTACCTTGCGGCCCCCATAGTCCAGATAGATTTTACGGAACAGATCAACGTCCTTGACCCCGTCCACCTTGGCCAGTTCCTGCCGCATCTCAGGCGGCATGGGGATGGTGGGGGCGCCGCCGCCGGCCAGCGGGTGACCCGAGCTGACCAGGATATCGGCGCGAATGATGGTGTCGATCCAGTCGAACACCGAACGCCGCACGCTGTTAATGGCATTGGCCGAACTGACAAAGAGCGCGATGCTGCAGACAATGGCGGCTACGGCCACCCCGTTTCGGGAGACGTTTTTCTGCAGATTGAGTCCGGCCAGCCTGCCCTGGGCCCCGAAACAGGCGGCCAGCGCCCCGTGGCCCAGGGGGACGATGCGGCGCAGCAGCAGCGGGACGCAGAGCGAGATGCCGAGCAGCAGGAAAATGGCGGCCGCCAGGATGACGCCAAGGCTTCTGATGCTCGATCCTGGCGCCGCGGTTTCAAAGAGGGCTAGAATCAGCAAGCCGGCCAGCAGGCAAAGGATGGCGGCGGTTCTCATTTTTTTGCCGAGCAGCCCGCTCTCCTCCGCGTAGGGCAGGCTGCGGATGGCCGACACCGGGGTGATGCGGGCCCCGGCCAGGGCGGGCAGGGTCGCGGCGATCAGACTGGCCAGCACGCCGACGGCCGCATTGCCGAGCACGGCCTGCCAGGGAACAGTAATTTCCGTGACCGAGGTTCTGAGATACATGTCAGTGACGTTCTGGGCCACCAGGTCCACGGAGGCGCGGGCGAAGAGATAGCCGAGACCCGCGCCGATGAGCGAGGCCGCCGCCGCCACCAGCAGGGTTTCCGCCAGAAAGAGGCGGCAGATCTCCCCCCGGCCGGCGCCCAGGGCCCGCAGGATGCCGATCTCCTTGCGCCGCTGCACCACGGCGATGGACACGGTGTTATAGATGAGATACATGCCGACAAAGAGCGCCATGAAGCTGATGAAGCTCATGCTCTTGCGGAAGCGGCCGAGCAGCAGTTCAACCTGTTTGGTGCGGCCGGCCGGGGTGTCGATGCTGTAGCCCCCGGGCAGTACCTGGCGGATGCGCTCCCGCATGGCGTCAAGGGTTTCGCCGGGCAGCAGGCTGACGTCGATGCGGTCGATGCGGCCCTCCTTACCAAAGGCCATCTGGGCAGCAAAGACATCCATGATGGCAATGTCGCCGCCCGCCACCCTGGCCGGGCCTGCCGGGTTGAGCAGGCCGCGCACCTGAAACGTTCTGAGGCCGGCCACGGTCTGCACGCGGATCTCTTCGTCAATGCCGATCCCTTCCTGGGCCGCCATGGCCCTGGTGAGCAGGATGGAGTCGCGGCGGGCGAGAAAGAGCAGCGGGTCCGGGATGTCGGCGCTCTCGTCGGTGATGCTGTAGTCGCGGATCTGGTGGTCCTGCAGCACATCGATGCCGAGGATCATCAGCGGTCGCTGCCGGCCGCCGGCGAGGCTGGCGGTGGCCTCGATGACCGGCACGGCGTACTCGACGCCCGGCACATTCTGCACCCGTTCGAGCATGGCTTCGGGAAAGCCCGCGTCCGCCGCCGTGATGGTCAGCGCGGCCCGGCCGGTGACATGGTTGATCGAGTCCTCAAACGAGCGGAGCACGCTGCGGTTGGCCAGATCGATGGCCACCATGGCCGCCACCCCCAGGCAGATGCCGGCCATGGCCATGACCAGCTGGGTTTTCTGCAGCCGCACATGCTTGAAGCTCACATGGCGCAGGAGATTGGCAAGGTTCATGGGTTGTCGCCTCCGATGACGATGTCCTGGTCCGGGGCCCCGTCTTTTAAGGTGATGATGCGGGTGCCGTAGGCAGCGGCCTTGGGGTCATGGGTGACCATGACGATGGTCTGGCCCTGGTCGTTGAAGGATTTCAGCAGCAGGAAGATCTCTTCGCTGGTATGGGAGTCAAGGTTGCCGGTGGGCTCGTCGGCCAGAATGACGGCCGGACCCGTGATCAGGGCCCGGGCAATGGCCACCCGCTGCATCTCGCCGCCGGAAAGCTGTTCCGGCCGGTGTTCGGCCCGTTCCCTGAGGCCGACCTTGTCCAGCAGGGCCGCGGCCCTCGGTTTGACCTCGCTGAAGGGCAGGCCGTCGAGCAGCAGGGGCAGGCCGACGTTTTCCTCGGCGGTGAGCAGGGGCAGCAGGTTGAAGAACTGGAAGATGTAGCCGACCCGCCGCCGTCTGATCAGGGTCAGTTCGTTGTCCGTGATGTTGTGCAGGGGCCGGCCGTCGATAAAGACCTCGCCGCTGGTGGGCTGGTCGAGGCCGCCCATGAGGTTTAAGAGGGTGCTCTTGCCCGAGCCGCTCGGGCCCATGATGCTTAAGAATTCCCCCTTGTTGATGATAAAGGAAACATCCCGCAGGGCTCGGACCTCCCGGCTGCCCTGTCGATATGTCTTCCCGGCATTCCGTAATTCGATCATGATTTACCTCGCTGTCAATGTGATGGATCCGCAAAATGGCTGTTTACTTTTCCTGATTGATTGCCGCCTTGATCTTTGCCTCGCACAGCGTGAGCCACCGGATGTCCGCCTCGGCATGGAAGAGGCCGGCGTCAATGAGCAGTTCGCTGGTCAGCGCCTCGTTGCCCCCGGCCCCTTTTTTAAGGGCTAGCTTGCGCTGGGTGAGACGGTTCATCTGTTTCAGGTACAGGGTTTTCTGCTTGTCGATCAGCGCCAGCACCGGGGCCGGATCGCTCTTGACCATGAAGACGAGCTTGATGAAGAACTCGTCGCGCAGGGCCCGGATTCTGGTGACCGGCGTGGCCAGCCACTGGGTCAGTTCCTGCCTGCCGTCCGGGGTGATGCGGAAGATTTTCCGGTCCGGCCGCTTCTCCTGGGCCTCCCGGTCATGGGTGACGAGCCCGTCCTTTTCCAGCCGGTCCAGGGTGGAATAGATCTGGCCGTAGTTCAGACTCCAGAAGTCGCCGACCTTTTCGTCAAAGCTGCTCTTCAGCTCGTAGCCGTGCAGATCGCGTTCAGCCAGGATGCCGAGCATGGCATATTTAATGGACATGTTTTATTCCCTTATGAATATATAAAAGTATATATACAAAGATGAAGAGTTGCTGTCAAGGGAAGACCTGCCGTTCAACGCCGTCCGGTTTTCAGAAGACTCTTTTCCAGCTCCGGCCGGCGTCAAACAGGTCTTTCAGGGTAATCAGGCCATGGTCCTTTAATTTCTTGGCGAGGTAGATGAAGAGGTAGGCGGTCTGCAGGGAATCCTGCAGGGCGTCATGCTGGGAAAAGGCGGGAAGACCGTAATCAGTGCTCAGATCCGCCAGGTTGAAGGATATCTGCAGGTTGAACTGCTCGAGATGCTTTTCCCAGCAGGTCTCCGTATAAATCTGGGCCATGCGCATGGTGTCAAGGCAGGGGTTGCTGATGGTGGAGCCGAATATTTTTTTGGCGGCCTGGTTAATAAATCCCACATCCAGACTCACGTAATGGCCCACCAGCAGGGATGGTCCGCAGAATTCCAGGAATTTCGGCAGTATCTCCTTTAACGAGGGGGCCAGTGCGAGCTGTTCCGGGGTAATGCGATGGAGGAAGGTGCTTTCCGTGGCCTTCGTTATTTTGTGCGGTCTGACAAAGGAATGGAAGGTTTCTCCCGCGACTATTCTCAGGTCTCTGACGTGCACGGCGCCGATGGAGACAATCTCGTCCTTGCGGGACAGGCCGGTCAGTTCTGTGTCAAACACAACGAAGTTATAATGCTCAAGGGGCTGATTCTGATCAATATCCTTAAACCAGCCGTGATTGAGGGCGAAAGCCGGATGGGTTTCCTGCTTTTGTGCCCAGGAAAAAGGCCAGAAGCGCAGTTGTTCCAACATGAAGTCCTTTTACGACGCCATTAAATTTCCCGCAGGCGGAACTGCTGGGTCAGGCTTGCCTGGATATTTCTGATCACCTCAAAGGCCTCCTTGAGGGTCTGTTTTTCAAGATCTGAAAGTTCCGCGGGATTGATATAGTTATGGGCCTCCATGCCGTCTTCCAGCAGTTGCAGCTGATGAATCAGCCGGAGCTGCATGAGAAATTCATAGGCCTCCACCGTTTCATTATACAGTTCCTGTGAAACATGGCCATGCTCGCGCAGCAGCTGCATGCGTCCCATGGTATTGGTTTCGGCGATCCCGTGTTTCAGGGCCATGATCCTGGCAAAATCAACAAACGGCACCAGGCCGCTTTCCTTGAGGTTCAATCTGTTTTTATGCTCGCCGTTTTTTTCCACAATGAAGTTTTTGAAAAAGGAGAGGGGCGGCCGGGTGTTCAGGCAGAACTTGGCCAGGTGGGTTAAAAAAATTTCCTGTCCGGGGGCTATGTAGCACAGGTGTTTTCTTAGGTTTCTGGCCAGGCTTTCATCGCCGTATCCGGCTCTGAAATCAAAGAAGATGGTGGTGTTCAGCACCTCCTGGGGGTTTGGAGTGGACATCCAGTTGTCAAAGGCCTTGATCCAGCCGGACAGGTTGGTGCGCAGCGCCTCGTTTGAGGCCATGATGTTGCCGGGACAGCGCGGATAGCCGCACTGAACAAGATGCTCGATGACCTCTTCGGAGAAGATCTTGAAATATTCAACGGTGTTGCGTCTCCTGTTCTCTTCCTCCGGGATTTCAATGATCAGGGCGTTGTCCTGGTCCGTGCGGAATGTCTGTTCCCTTCTTCCCTCGCTGCCCATGAGCATCCAGCAAAACTTGGCGGGAGGCGCTCCCATTTTTTCAATCATCAGGGTCAGCAAACGATCCAGGATCTGATCATTTAATATGGTGATCATCCTGGTGATGTTGTTCGCCTTGGCGCCTTCCTCGACAAGGGATCTCACCACCAGGGGAACCTTGAGGGAGAGCTGATAGAGGTCTTCTATTCTGCGTTGCGCTAGAATTTCCCGGAAAAGATAGAGGGGGGAGGTGCCTTGCAGAACCATGATGTCATGGGTGGTTACCACTCCGGTTATCTTCCCCTGTTTGCTGATGGCCAGATGGTGGATGCGGTTGCTCATCATTTTCAGCAGGGCGTCAAAGCAGACGGCATGCGAGTCAATGGTCTGCACCGGTGCGGCCATGATCTCCCTGACTTTGGTCTGGTAATCCAGCCCCTGGGCCACGACCCTGGTACGCAGATCCTTGTCCGTGACAATGCCGATGATGTCCTCCGCGCCGTTTTTCACCAGCAGCGAGCCGATATGAAGTCTGGCCATGGTGATGGCGGCATTCTGCACGGTATCCTCGGCGTCAATGGTTTGCGGTCCGCCCTTGACAATGGCGCCCACCTGGGCGCTGAACAGATAGAGAGAGCCTTCGGTTCTGGTGGAGACCCTGTGCTGCCGCAACTCCTTGTAGGCCGTCCGCACCAGCTTTTCCGACATGCTGCGGAGAAAATAATGGGTCACCTTGGGAGCTGACTGCAACAGTTCCATGAACGCTTCCTTGTGAAACAGGAAGCAGAAGGTGTCCTCCACTGTCTCCACATTGAGATTTGCCCTGGTATTCTGGATAAGAGGCAGCGCGCCGAAATATTCACCCTCGCCCCGGAAGTCTTTCAAGGTGACCTGGCCCTGTTCATCCTTCAGGTAGATTTTGACCCCGCCTTTCTGGATGAGGTGAAAATGGGTCACTTCCGTCACGTCCTGCTTGAAGATCAGGGTGTTTTTCGGATAGAAATCGATGATGCACTGGCGGGCCAACCGCTTCAGGTCATCGCGTTCAAGTTCATTGAAGGGTAATGTTTTCTGCAGAAATTCGAGGACGATTTCCGGAGAAACGGCTTGGAGATCATTTGTCTGTGGCATGGCTCACCAGTGGTCCGTGCTGTGTTTTCCCCGTGCGGCAGCGGGAGATTGTGTCTGTTCAGGGCACCCCTAAGGGATAATCCGGGCGGAATTTATCTGTTAACATTCTTCTTGCCTGGCAGCAATCCGATTTTGGGTATGGGGTCATATCTTCAGCTTCAGTGGCGTACTCCTGTCTGATTTCGTTGAACGAAACGTGACGAGCCATAAAGGCATCGACAATATCCGGGGCGAAATGAGCCCCTTTTTCCCGTTCAATAACCTTGACGGCCTCTTCGTGCGGGCGGGCCGGACGGTATTTCCGCATGGTGGTCAGCGCATCATACGCATCAGCCAGGGCGAAAATACGGGCCGCCAGGGGGATTTCTTCCTCTCTGAGTCCATAGGGGTAGCCGCTGCCGTTCCATTTTTCGTGATGAAAGTAGGCAATGGCCTTTGCCATGGATAAAAAGGATTGTCCTTCCGTCTGGTCATCAACGGCTTTGAGAATATTGCCGCCGTATGTGGTGTGCTGCCGGATGGTTTCAATTTCCTGTGGAGTAAGCATGTCCTGCTTTAAAAGTATTTCATCCGAAATGGTTACCTTGCCGATGTCGTGGAGAATCGAGGAGTTGTAAAGGTCTTCGATATACTGTTCATCAATGGACTGTTGATATTCCCGCCTTGACGCCAATTCGCCGGCAATGATTTGACAGTATTCGCGCACCCGTTCCAGATGTTTCTCGCTGTGCACATCCCGGTATTCCGACAGCTTTGCCAGGCCGAGAATGGTGGCGGTTCTTGTCTCCTGGACGGTTTTCAGCGACTGCAGCAGTTCCCTCTCCAGCTTTATCCGGGTGGATATGTCCCTGATGAGCATCTGAAAACCGACCAGAACCCCCTCTTTTCTGATGGTGGTGGCGTTGCATTCCACCTCAAGGGCTTTGCCGTCCTTGGCCTGCAGCCTGAATTGAAAGCCTGTAACATTTTCACCTTGCCGCAGTTTGTCCAGCATGCCATTTTGCACGGCAGGAATATCTTCAGGGTGGGGCAGTTTGAGGAAGTCGATGTCATGATCCGTGTCGGACAAGCCCAGGCTATGATAAAATCTGGGGTTAGCCAGCAGGACCCTGTTGTCTCTGTCAACAAGGATAACGTCATCGATAATGTTTTCGTATAAATCCCGGTAACGGCTTTCCGATTCCTTCAGGTCCTTGGTTTTTTTTCTGACCTCATCCTCAAGCTTCCCTGCATAAAAAGTCAGTTTTTTTCCTATTTCCCTTTCTTTCATGCGCAGATTAAATTCCGTTGTTCTTGCCTTATGATCAGCCCTGCTTTGCACGACAATGATGATGATGAAGGTTACAAAGAAAAACGAATTGGCGAGAAAATCGTGGAAGCCGTTTAATGTGAAGGTGTTGGAAAGAAAAATCGGCACGGCATAGATGGCAAAGAGAATACCTCCCAGGACAGCGGTTTGTATCATGGTCAGGGGGAAGATTGCGGTAAATGTGACCAGGACAAGGATGAGTCCGACATAATAAAATGAGGAGTAGCCGCCGGTCTGGACAATCATGGGTGAAATCGTCAGGGCCGAGACTAAATAGGCGGTTACCCCGAAGAGGAAAGGGTGACGGTGTTTTTTATCCCGCAGGTTGAGAAAAAGCACGAAAAGGCAGAATAGGGACGCGGATATGCGCCAGATGAGAAATTGCCGGGAGTGGTCCCTGACAGTCACGTAATCAAGAATTGAAAAAAGAGGCAGGAGAATGGCAAAGGTCAGGAGGACAACATGGGCCCGATAGTGGAGCTGATCTCCAAACTCCTGCTGGTAGACTTCGTTGTATTCCGGCAGTGTGTCAATCATTGCTTTGTGATCACCGGGGCATTGGGCCGTTTCCCTCAGCTTCGCTCCGGCGCGTAATTTTTCCCGGCAGGGGTACCCTGTAGCGCCGTGTAAATTTTTGATGCCGTGATCAAAAAAGAAGCTGAAATTTTTGAATGTATTCCAGCATAACGAAAAAATCAGTGAAAATCCAGAAAAGCATGATCCAAGAATTTTTTGCGCGGATAAAGCATACCATGTCAAGGCGGAAAGGGGTAAGGAGATATTTCCTTGGTTTATGCGCGGGGGAGGTTACTGTTCGAGGAAAAGTTCCCCTTCGGGCTCCAGGATATTAAATTGGCTGATTTTGCGGCGCAGGGTATCTTTTGAAATCTGCAATTCGCGGCAGGTGGCCATTTTTTTCCATTTGTTGCGCTGAAGCGCCTGCTGGATGATGAACCTTTCCGCCTCTTCCATGGACATGGGTTTATCCGTGAGGGGCGTCCGCGTTTCTCCCTCGCCTTTGGGCAGGAACGGTTCCGGGAGGTGTTCAGGCTGGATCAAGCCGCCCTGGCAGAGAATAAAGGCATATTCAATGATGTTCTGCAGCTCCCTGACGTTGCCGGGAAAATCGTGACGCATGAGAATGGCCATGGCCGCATCGGCAACCCCGCCGATATCCTTGCCTCTTTCCCGGTTGAATTTTTCAACGATATGTTCCACCAGGATGGGTAAGTCCTCCCGGCGATCCCGCAGGGGAGGAATCAGCAGTTTGACGACATTGAGCCGGTAATAAAGATCATCCCGGAATGTTCCGGCCTCCATCAGCGTCTCCAGATCACGGTTGGTGGCGGCAATGATGCGGACGTCGGCATCCACCGGAGTGGAAGAGCCCAGGGGCTCGTATTGCCTTGACTGGATAACTCGCAGCAGTTTGACCTGGACTCCAAGGTTGATGTCGCCGATTTCATCAAGGAAGAGTGTGCCTTTCTCGGCCGCGGCAAATCTTCCCGGCCGGTCTTTTTTGGCGTCCGTGAAGGCGCCGGCCTTGTAGCCGAACAGTTCTGATTCAAGCAATGTGTCGGGCAGCGCCCCGCAGTTGACCGCGATAAAGGGATGATTACGCCTGTCGCTTTTCTGGTGAAGCGCCTTGGCCATCAGTTCCTTGCCCGTGCCGCTTTCCCCCATGATCAGGACATTGCTTTCACTGCGGGCGATGTCCGGCAGGATATCAAAGATCCGGCGCACGGTAGGGCTTTTGCTGATGATGTCGCCAACCTGGTAGCGTGACAGTCTCTGGCGCAGGGAGGTGATGATACTGAGATCACGGATACTTTCCACGCCGCCGACAATATTGCCTTCACTGTCGACAAGCGGCGCCGCGCAGATGCTGACCGGCACCCTTCTGCCCTCGGGTCCCCTGATGGTGATGGAGCGGTTTGACTCCGGTTTTCCCGTGCACATGCTGTGGGCTATGGCGCAGGTTTCCCCGCAGATGCTGGCCTGAAAGATATCGCTGCACGGCTTGCCGATGGCTTCCGAGGCGGATACGCCTGTTATCTCCTCCGCCGCCCTGTTAAATGAGGTAATCTCCCAGCGCCGGTTTACGGTGAAGACTCCGTCCGCGATGCTGTCCAGAATAAGGGCGCGGCCCTGGAGGGTGGAAACGTTACGGAAGACCTGGACCCCGCCCACAACCTTACCGTCCTGGTCTTTCAAGGGGGTGGTGTTGATATTGACCGGGATGCGCTTGCCTTTGGCGGTCGTAATAAAGAGGGAGCGGTTCACTATCGGTTCGCCGTTCTTGATGCTTTCCGCCAGAACACAGTTGTCGCAGGCGCTGGACCGGAATACCTCCCGGCAGGTCATGCCGATGACCTCGTGCCGGGCCCAGCCCGTCAGCTTCTCAGCCGCCTTGTTAAATGAGGTGATGCGCCATTTGCGGTCCACGCTGAAAACGCCGTCATTAATGCTGTTTAAGACAAACTCCGAAACCGCGTGCTCATCGTATTGATTATAGTTGGGGACGGAGAGGGTGGCTTTTTCCAGGGAAACAAGCCATTTGACATCCTCTTTAAAGTTGATGCCGTATCGGTTCAGATGAGGGCCGGTCAGCATCCATTTGACCTCGCCGCCGGCTGAATTTTCCACGGTGCTGGAGAGGCTTTCGGGGCGAAGCTGAAGTTGCATGCCGGGAAAAAGCGCGGCGTTGGTGGATATCTGAGCGCCTGTATGATTTAAGTCAATGCTGGCCGCTGAGTAGGTCTTGATGTTTTCCCCGAAGGAGAGGGTGAAGGGTAGTCGAAAAGGGAAGCGGTAGCCGTTGCGGCGATTGGTAGGGAAGCCTCCGAGCATAATTCAACCTCATTGATCAGAATGATCCAATTCGGGATAAAATATTATAAAGAGGAACTTTTAATACAGTATACACAATGTCATGTAAACTCAAGGAAAAAATGCGCAAATGGGCGCATTTTTTGCCATTGCCCATACAACAAAAGGGGTGGTGGGAGAATTATGCTGCTACGGCAAGGGGCTTGGCAAATAGAAACAGACGGTTAATGGACCAGGATTTCCATTCTGGCTTTGCGGAAGGCGTTTTCCTGGGCCAGAAAGGCCTCAACCACAATGGGGTCAAAATGAGCGCCGCTATCCTTGATAATAATTTCCTTTGCCAGTTCATGGCTGATGGCGGCCTTGTAACATCTTTTTGAGGTCAGGGCATCATAGGCGTCAGCCAGGGCGACAATGCGGGCGGAGAGGGGAATGTCGTTTCCCGCCAACCCTTCCGGGTAACCGTAGCCGTTCCATTTCTCGTGATGGTAATAGGCGATCTGCTTGCCTATGGCCAGGAATGATTGCCCTTCAGTCTGTTTTTCACTTTCGCGTAAAGCGTTGCCGCCGTACACTGAATGACATTTCATCATTTCATACTCATCCGGGGTCAGTTTGGTCTCTTTGAGCAGGATGTTGTCAGGGATGCCTACTTTCCCTATATCATGCAGAATGGAGGAGAGGTAAATATCGTCAATGTAATCAGGGGTAATGTAATGCTGATAGGCAGGATGTCTGGCCATTTCCGTGGCGAGAATCCTGGAATATTCGCGGATTCTTTCCAGATGGTTGCCCGTGTCCTTGTCGCGGAATTCCGCAAGCTTTGCCAGGGCAAGAATTGCCGTTGTGCGCGATTTGTCGATGAGATGATATGATTCAAGCAGTTTTTTCTCCATTTTTTTTCTTTCGCTGATGTCTCTGATGACAAGCTGGAACCCGAGGGGTTGCCCTTTTGCTATGATGTTTCTGGCATTGCATTCGACAGCAAGCTTTTTTCCGCCGCTTTCCGGGATAATAAACTGGAAATCCCGCACCGCCTCTCCACGGAACAGCATGGGCAGCATGCCGTCCGTGACGCTGTTGACGCTGTCCGGATCGACAATATCCAGCAGCGATCTGCCGGCAACCGTCTGGGGGTCCAGGCCGAGAGTGCTGTAAAAGTGGCGGTTCGCCACCAGAATCTTGGCCTCGCCGTCAATAAGGACGATGATGTCGAGGATATTTTCATAGAGTTCCTTGTAGCGCAGCTCCGACTCCTCTGTTTTCTTAACCCGTTTTTCAACCTCTTCTTCCAGGTTGTGGGTATAAAACGACAGATCTTTGTTAAGGGATTTGAGGGTCATGTTGAGGTTGAATTTTCTCATTCTGGCCTTGGTCTCCTCATGGCATTGCACCAGGCTGACAATGACGATGGCAAGAAAAAAGAAGCTGTTGTTGAAAAATATTTTCAGACTTTCCGGGGTCGTCTGACTGAAGAAAAAGACGGGAACGGCGTAGACAAAATAGAGAGATATCCCCGCCAGGGCGGCCTGTTTCATATCCAGCGGCAACAGGGCGAATCCTCCCACGGAGATCAGCAGGAGACCCACGTAGTAAGAAGATGCGTAGCCCCCGGTGCTGAGAACCATCAGGGTGATGGTTAAACCGCCGAGCAGGTATGCGGTGAAAATAAGCGACAGGGTGAGGAGGTGGCGGTTGCTTCTGCGCAGGATCAGAAAAAAGCCGAGGAGGATAAAGGCAAAACCCAGGCGGTAGGCGAGGAAAAGGCCGAAATGCTCATGCGCGGCAAATGAATCAAGAAGTGAAAAAAGAGGAAAAAAAATAATGCCGAGCCAGAGGAAGATAAAGGATCTCTCCAGGAAAAGATCCTTGGTCTCCTGCTCGTAAGCAGGAAGATATCGGGAAGCGATGCGTTCCATTGTCCCTGTTTTCTTTATGCTTCTTTAGTAGCAAGCACAAAAAGATTGACCTCTTCCTTTTCGGCAAGAATTTCGATATTGGGCCCAAAGGCGGTATCAAAGAAAATTTCCCGCAGGTCCTCTCTGCTGCGGTAAAGAAGTTGCCAGTGCAGTATTTCATCCATGAAGATCTGGTCGGGGTAGGGGGCGAAATTGCCGAGAAGGAGTTTGCCGCCCGGTTCAAGATGCTCGTGGCAGCGATTAATCATAGCCTGGAAGAGACGGCGGTCAAGATAATCGCAGAGGCCGGCCGAATAGATGATATGCTGCCTGCCTATTTCGTGGCTGACCCGGCCAAGGGCCCATTTGACCAGATTTTCGTTCATCAACCGTATTGAAGCCTTGTGGGGAAAGATGTTGACGTGCTGGTTGGTAAACTGCAGGGCCTCCGAATCAATATCAACACAAAGGGCTTCAATGGCCCGGCTGTAACTGCACTCCGCCAGGAAGTCAAATAACTCGCGGTTGGGCCCGCAGGCCAGGTTCATTACTTTGATGTGAGAACAGGTGTCCAGCAATGTTCTGCTCAAGGAGGCCAGCTGTTCGCGCAACAGTTTCCGTCTCCCCCTGATCGCCTTGGCTCCCGGTCTCTGCAAACACCAGGCATCAACGATTTTGCCCAGTTTCCCGTCGCCGTCCGGCTGGTCCCGGTAAATATGCTCCATCATCAGGAAATCGCCGGCATACCCTTTCGGCTTGTAATAGGCCCTTTCGACAAAACGGCTGCGCATGATGTAGGGGAAGACCTCCTTGAAGATATAACCCCACATGAGGTCCCGGTCCTGCTGATTTTCCATCAGCATCTTATATCCGGCGAGGCTGTCGTTAATGGTATCAAGAATCGCGAAACAGTCTCTTGTTGCGTCTAGATCAGCTTCCGCGGACGAAGTATCTTCCTGGAGGCGATAGGAGATATTAAAGAGTTCGGCTTTCAGGGTCTCAACTTCACTGCTCACGGTATGCCAGGCCGGACTTTTGAGCAGCCTGGCCGGCATGGGCTTTGATTCGGTGAAGCTTCGCCTGCGCGTGGAAAGCGAGGCGGCATAGCCGGTCAACGGTTCGTTTTCTTCCAGGACCCGCCTGAATTTCTGGCAGATAAGCCGGGTTAGGGAGGTGACGAGGCTGGCGTACAGTTCAGGCTGCACCTGAAAAAGTTTATCCATGGCCGCAATCTCAAATTTGCAGATCTCCGCATCTTCCGTGGCCCGGACATCCCGAACCCTTGAGCCGCCATCAAAAAAACCGATCTCGCCGAAAAAATTGCCGCAGCCGATTAAGGCAACGGTGATTTTTGTCTCGCCGGCGGTGTAGGAAACCTCGATAATCCCTTTCTGGACGTAATAAAAGGCGCGGGAGTCCTGGAGTTCGATTTCTTCTCCGGCCGGACAGCCAATTATTTCCGCATAGGCAAGAATGGCAGGGTGAAGTTGATTGTCGCCGGTAAAAATATCATGGTCACCCATGAACCGGCTATGTGGGGCCAGGGCGGGAAAAAATGCTGGTTCAGCTGTGCTCATTGCATACTCCTGAAGGGGGAAAACCTTTACGTATCGCTTTGAATTATTGACTATCCGCGCTTATCTGATCTTTTCCGTACTTATCGATAATTTTCTGCAGATAATCACGGTGCTTGGCGGATAAGGGACCGAATTTGATGCAGCGTCTGCGCATGGTGATCTGACTGAAAGGCTGCTCGTTGGGGAGAATGAAATCGTTTATCGTCGTGTAAGGGATATCCTCCAGGCAGATACCTTCATCCGCCAGGAGATCAAGTCCGTGGGCATCCTTGGTCGCGCCGTTCGTGGAAAAATAGCAGAAGGCGAGTCCCGACATGCTGATGTCGATTATCTGGCCTATTTTGTTGGCAGGGGGCCGGAGAAAGGCATAGGTCCCATCCCGGACAACATATCTTTTGTGCTGTCTGCGTTCGATATTCGGTGGTTCACTGGCCATTATTGCCCCTCATTCAAAATCGTTGCCGTGCAAGCATGCCGGGCGGTCAATATTTTGATTATGACATTAACCACGGGATGAATCAATGGGGAAAAATATTTTTTTGCAGCTGCTATAAAAATCAAACAATATTCATTCTAACCTTGACAAGCATTATTCCATCATTGTGTAATTTTTTTAAATACTTTCCAGCAAACAGAGTTTCTCTAAAGGAACCGTTTGTCCAACTGAAAGGCTATCGACCGGAGATCAGCTCATGCCCTTTTCTTGTAGTTGTCAGGAGTTGCAAGCCTTGCCTTTTTTTTCCGCATTGACCGACCGGGAATGCGCAGCCATGATGCCCTATCTTGAAACGGAGGTGTTTGAGCCTGGGGAGCTTGTCGTGCGGGAGGGGATGATTCTTGCCAGGATGTTTCTGGTGGTGCGGGGCATGGTGCGCCAGGAAAAAATTCTTGGTATCACCATGGGCGCAAGCGGGCTTGAGGCCTGGCAGGAAAAGGAAGTATTTGAGTCGATAGGTCCCGGGCAGCACTTCTGCGCGGAGGTGCTTGTTGAGCAAGCCCCGGTCAATGCCGATTGGGTGGCCCTGGAAAAATGCGAATTGATTTCCCTGTCCGCCACGGCTTTTCAGGAAATCCGCCGGAAGTATGTTGATATGGGCGCTCGGCTTGAGCACTCGCTGTGCCTCTCTTTACACGGAAGTTTAAAAAAACAGCAAGGTCGATTCCACTGCGATGTGGAAAACAAGAAACTTCTCGGGCAGATGCGGATCGAAAGAAAAAAGATCAAGGCCATGCACAGGATTGCCAGGAGCACGGCGGTGAGCAACGTGAACCAGACCCTCGATACAATTCTCGAGGCGTGCATGGCTTGCCTTGATGTGGAGAAAGGCTCAATCATGATCACTGACCGTGGCTTGTTGCGGGTTGAGGCGGCATTCGGCGCCAATAAGGATAAGATTCTCGGCCAGATGCAGGTGATCAATGACGGTTCTGTTTCCGGGAGGTGCTTTTTAAGCAGAAAGCCGGTTTTTACCCAGGACATTGAACAGGAACAGGGGCTGAGGCGTTCTCCTGATCCGAGCCAGTACCGGAACAACTCACTGATCAGCATGCCGCTGATCAGCCATGGGGGGGAGAGTATCGGGGTTTTAAATGTCAGTAAGACCTCGCTCGATGTTTTCACGGAAGACGATATGAAGATTCTGGAAGATCTCACCCTGGAGGCATCGGCGGCCCTGGCCCATGAAATCTCCCTTGCCCGCCTTTACCGGAATTTCCAGGAGACCTATGTGGAGGTGAGGCGGATCCGCAAACAGCTGCTGGTGGTGGAGGAAAGGATCTGCGGCATCATGTCCACGTCCTGGCCGGCCCAGGAGGAAAAAGGAGTCCCTGCCCATGAGTGAGCACCCCGGGTTTGAGGAATTTGCCCGCAGAAACAGTGAAATGGCGGTTCGGGAAGAGGCGGAGGCCGAGGCCGGCGAAGAGAGCGGCGCGCTGACAGCCAGGCAAAGGTTGGAATTGCTTTTTGACGAGGGGTCGTTTCAGGAAATTGACCGTTTTGTCACCCATTGCTGCCCGGATTTCGGCATGGAAAAAAAGCAGACGCCGGGAGACGCGGTGATCACCGGCTCCGGCATGATCAACGGACGTCTGGCCCATGCCTATGCCCATGACTTCAGGGTCATGGGCGGCACCTTTTCCGAGGCGAATACCAAAAAAATCTGCAAGGTGCTGGATAAGGCCATGCATCTTGGCACGCCTTTCATCGGCTTGAATGATTCCGGAGGTTCCAGGATACAGGAAGGCGTGTGCGGATTGGCCGGGGTGGCGTCACTGTTTTTAAAAAACACCCTTGCTTCCGGCCTCATTCCCCAGATTTCCGCTATAATGGGGCCCTGCGCCGGCGGGGCGAGCTATTCTCCCGCCCTGACCGATTTTATTGTCATGGTGGAAGGGCAGAGCCACATGTTTGTCACCGGGCCGGAGGTGATCAAGGCCGTCACCCACGAGAATGTGAGCAAGGAGGAGCTGGGCGGGGCCCGCACCCATCATCAGCTGAGCGGTGTCAGCCACCTGGTGGCCGCGGATGATAAGGAATGCATTGTTCTGATCAGGGATCTCCTTGAATATATCCCCGCAAATAACCTGGAGGAGAGCCCGGTAAGAAAGTGCTTCGACGATCCCCGCCGCCGGGAACCCTTGCTGAACGAGTTCATCCCCGCTGACTCCCGCACCTCGTATGATGTGAAAGAGCTGATCAGGACTGTTGTCGATGAAGGCTCCTTTTTTGAGGTGCAGAGCGGTTATGCGGCCAACCTGGTTGTCGGTTTTGCCCGGCTTGACGGCAGGGCCGTGGGTATCGTGGCCAACCAGCCGGCCCATCTGGCCGGCGCCCTTGATACCGATGGTTCCCGCAAGGGGGCGCGGTTTGTCCGTTTCTGCGATTGTTTTAATATCCCCCTGGTGACCTTTGTTGATGTCCCGGGGTTTCTGCCTGGTAAGGAGCAGGAGCTTGACGGCATTATCCGGGACGGGGCCAAACTCCTTTTCGCCTATTGCGAGGCCACGGTGCCCAAGATCAGTCTCATTACCAGAAAGGCCTATGGCGGGGCGTACTGCGTCATGTCGAGCAAACACATCCGCGGCGATTATAATTTCGCCTATCCCGGGGCGGAGATTGCCGTGATGGGTCCGGAAGGCGCGGTCAATATCATCTATCGCCGTGAGCTCGCCCAGCAGAAAGATGAAAAATTTCTCCGGGAAAAACTTGAAGAGTACCGGCAGCGATTCGCCAACCCCTACGTTGCCGCGGCGCGGGGCTACATAGATGAGATCATCATGCCGGAGGACACGCGCTGGAAACTGATCATGGCCCTCGATCGTCTGAAGACGAAGATGGTGAAGAATCCTCCGAAAAAACACGGCAACATGCCGTTATGAAAAGCAGGGAATTAGGTTGTAGGCTGGTAGGCTGCGGGGCTGCCGGTGTTGACCTTCCTGCAACCTACAGCCTAAACCCCTCAGCAACCTAACACGGTTTTATGTTTAAAAAAATCCTCATAGCCAACCGGGGCGAGATCGCCGTCAGGATCATGCGCACCTGCCGGGAGATGGGAATCGCCACCGTGGCCATCTTTTCCACGGCGGACCGCAAGTCCCTGCACGTCCGTTATGCGGATGAGGCCTATTGCGTCGGTCCCGCGTCCGCCCTGGAAAGCTATCTCGACGGTGAGGCCATTGTGGCGGCGGGCCTCAAGGCCGGAGTCCAGGCAGTTCATCCAGGGTATGGTTTTTTGTCCGAAAACCGCAAGTTTGCCCGGCAATGCAGCCAGGCCGGCCTGGTTTTCATCGGTCCCGAACCGGATGTCATCGAGCAGATGGGCAACAAGACAGAGGCGCGCAAAATCATGATGGCCAGCGGTGTGCCGGTTATTCCCGGAACCACCGAAGCCCTGGAGGATTTCGACGCGGTGCGGGCTGCCTGCGCTGCGACCGGTTACCCGGTTATGCTGAAGGCGGCCTCCGGAGGCGGCGGCAAAGGCATGCGTATCGTCACCGATACAGACGATCTGTATGATAATTTTCAGGCCGTACGGCGCGAGTCTTATGCCTCCTTTGCCGATTCCCGCCTGCTGGTCGAGCGTTATTTCCCTCTCTCCAGGCATATCGAGGTGCAGATTCTGGCGGACCGCCATGGCCATGTCATTCATCTTTTTGAGCGGGAGTGCTCCATTCAGAGACGGCATCAGAAGGTGCTCGAGGAATGTCCTTCCTCTTTTGTTAACGATGATCTGCGCGGACGACTCACCACGGCGGCGGTGCGGGCCGCTGCCGCGGTGCGCTACAGCGGGGCGGGCACGGTTGAGTTTCTGGTGGATGAGGAGAAAAATTTCTATTTTCTGGAGATGAACACCCGCCTTCAGGTGGAACACCCGGTGACCGAGCTGGTGACAGGCGTTGATCTGGTCAGGGAACAGCTGCTTGCCGCGGCGGGCGAGCCATTAAGTATAAGCCAGGAGGCTGTCTGCCGGCAGGGTTGGGCCATTGAATGCCGGATCTACGCCGAAGATCCGGACAACGACTATATGCCGGCCCCGGGGCATCTCGGCAAGGTTGTTTTTCCCGAGGGGCCGGGGGTCAGGGTGGACAGCGGGGTATATGAGGGATGGGATGTGTGTTTGCATTACGATCCCATGCTGGCCAAGATATCCACCTGGGGCAGAACCAGGGAGGAGGCGAGGCTCAGGATGCTCCGCGCCCTGGATGAATGTGTTTTTTACGGGGTGAAAACAAATCTCAGCCTGCATAAGCAGATTTTAAACGATGAGCATTATATCCGGGGTGAAATTAATACCGCCTTTCTTGACCGGAAACTGCCCCCTCCCCCGGTAACGGACAGCCAGCTTGATATCGCCATTGCCGCGGCGGTCTGCAGTTCCATGTCCCCGGCCCGGGCCAGGGAGGATCTTAGCGTGGTGGAAGAAACAGGGCTTTGGCGCATGGCCGGCAAGTATCAGTTCTGGTCGAGCAGGTTCTGATTATTCATTCTGCATGTACAGGCAAAAAAAAGGGCAGGCTGACCAAACATGAAACGGCAAATCAGGGTGGACAACAGGACATACCAGGTTGAATATGAGAAAACGGACGATATGGTCAGGGTGGCCGTGGACGAGCGGCTCTCCCTGGTCGACGTTTCATCTGTCAGTGGTGGTTTTTACTCGCTGCTGGTGAACGGCAGCTCCCATGATGTTTTTGTCAGCAGGGAAAAGGATCATTTTTCCGTGGTGGTGGCGGGCAGAAATATCGAGGTCGATTTCCATGACCCCAGGACCAGGCGTCCGGCAGAGCAGGGCAAACACGCGGCTGAAGCGGGACGCCAAATCATCCGCGCGCCCATGGCCGGCCGCATCGTCCGTTTTCAGGTTGACAAGGGTGATCTGGTTAAGGATGGCGATGGACTCGTGGTGCTTGAAGCAATGAAGATGGAAAATGAACTCAAATCCCAGGGGATGGGTCAGATCAAGGAAATTCTCGTCGCGGAAAATGATGTTGTTACCCCAGGTCAGCACTTGATGATTATCGAATAAGCCGCTGTCACAAAATAACATCGTCATTAAATTCCCATGAGCGGCATAAGGAGCCGTAACGAAATAGATATAAATGTCCAAGTTATTTCGTAACGGCTCCTAATTGTATCCCTGATTATACTATCAGCAACCTTCGGCAGGATGAAAACAGATAATGGCCAAAATTAAAATTTATACGCCAAACAATGTGAAACAGTATGGCTTGACCGCTTCTGAAATCAACGGACTGAACTCCCAGTGGGAGGCAAGAGCGGCGGAACTCGGGCTTGAGGAGCACCAGCCGGAGTATTGGCAGGCGGCGAAAAGGCATATGAGTGAAAAACTTGCGGGCAGAGATCCGCTGCATGCCGCGGCAGACGATGAGTTGCGGGCTGAAGAAGAGCTTGCGGCGCTGCCCTCGCTTGACTTTGATCTTGACGATTTCAACCTCGCAGCCGATAGCGGGCTGGCCCCGGCCGATGAGCTGGTTGACGCGGCAGCGGTTCTGGAGGAAATCCCGGAACTTGAGTCAATAGACATGGAGGCCCTGGGCCTGGAAGAGGCGGCCGAGGAAGAGATTATCGCGGCGGATGAGATTGTGCTTGAGGAAATTACCGGACTGGAACAGTTGGATCAAGATCAAGCAGGGAGTGAAGAGTCGCTTGAGGCGCCGGAATTCCTGGTTGACGAGATGGTGGTGCAGGAGTTCCAGATTGCCGGGGTCGAGGAAAAGCCCCTGGATGTAAGCGGGATCGAAGAGGAGACCGTCGAGCCGCTGAGCCGGGCTGGCGAGGCTATCAGGGGAGAGGTTGCCGAGCCCGAGGCCGGTGGAAAGCCGGTTGCCGAGGCCGTGACTGAAAGTGAGGCGGAGGAAGAGCCAAGGTTGGTCGCTGAGACAGGTCTGGGCGAAAAAGTGGAGGAGGAATCGCTGTTTGCCGGAATCCTTCGTGGCTTGAGGAAGATGTTCCGGATTCATGGGAACAAATAAGGCATTAATTAATTTTTTTTGGCGGCTTCCTGTTTTCCTGTAGTTTCAGGGGGAGCCAGGAAAGACAATAAACACAGAAAATTTGATTTACGATTTCAATCCGTTTTATCAACTCCAAAGGTGAAGAAAGATAAGGTGAGCTTGCCTGAAAGAGAAAAACGAATCAAATTGCTTCGCAATAAATTTCATTGTTGCTAAGATAAAATACCTGTGCTTTTATGAGGTTAACGTGTTAATAGTTTCCGGAAATAACAAATAGCACCCCCGCTGCCGCATAAGGAGTGTTTCATGTATAAAGCGCGTTTGATTTTTGTTTTTCATTTGCTGGCCCTTGTGATGCTTATTGGCGGCTGTGCCGGGGTGCCGGTCCAGGAAAACGTTGAGAAGCATACCCCGGCCTCTTCCCTGCACGAACTGCCAAGTCCCATGGCGATCTTCCCTTTTGACAACAATGCCGTAACCAGAAATGAGGAATTCGAGCCTCTGTCCGCCGGACTGGCGGCAATGCTGACCACCGACTTGCGCAGCGCCGCACCGGATCTCCGGATTATCGAGCGCAACAAAATCAGCGCGCTGCTGCAGGAAGTCGATCTGAGCCAGAGTGGCTATGTCGATCAGGCCACGGCGCTGCGCATCGGTAAAATATTAGGGGCCAAGGCTGTTGTCTTCGGCTCTTTTGTGGTACTCGGCGAACAGGTGCGTATCGATGCCAGGGTTGTCAAGGTGGAAACCAGTGAAACGATTCTGACCGAGTCCATAAACGGCACATCCGATGCGTTCCTTGACCTGGAAAAGAAATTGGCAAGCCAGATTGCCGGTGCAGTCCAAAAACGGCAGGTTGCCTATCAAGCCTCGTCGCATGCCGACACCCTGAACGCCTCCCTCTTTTTTTCCAAGGGCCTTGCCGCCCATGATCGCGGCGATTTACAGGAGGCGGAGGCTTATTTCCGGAAAAGTATTGAATTGGATCCCAGTTTTCAAAAACAGGTTGAGAATATCCGTGTCCCTGGTAATTAATCATAGTCATTTGGCCGATGGAAAGAGAGTCCTATGCAAAAAAAACTGATCCTCATTATGCGTTGCTTCAGCTTGTTGATCCTGGCATGTAGTTCGCTTGTCCACGCCGGCCAGGTGGTTACGGATGAAATGAGAACCTGGGCCAGGGACGCCATAGCCCAGGAGAAATCCCTGGTCGGGGTTGCCCAGGACAACACCGTGGCGGTTCTCTATTTCCAGAATTTGACGGAACGCCAAGAGCTCGACCCCCTGCGGAAGGGCATGACGGTGATGCTTATCACCGATCTGGCCAAAATCAAGGAATTGCGTGTGCTGGAAAGGGTGCGTATTCAGGCCCTGGTTGAGGAAATTGGGATGGGCAGCTCCGGTATCGTGGAGAAAGGAACCGCGCCTCAGGTCGGTAAGTTTCTTAAGGCCCAGTATCTGGTGGGTGGGGACCTGGGCCAGGGGAAAAAGGCTGATTTGACCGTGTCCTCGGACCTGCTGGACGTGCCCAGTGAATCCCTGAAAGGCCAAGCCGCTTCAGAGGGCATGGTGGAAGAGCTGTTCAGGGTGGAAAAAGAGCTGCTCTTTGCTATTGTTAAATCTCTTGGTTTTGATTTGACCCCGGAAAAAAAGAAGGAGCTGCAGGAGCCGCTTTCGACGAACTATGGTGCTCTGTTCGCCTTTTTTCAGGGCATTGACGCCAGCGACCGGGGCGAGTTCGGCAAGGCGCAGTCCTACTACAAAAAGGCCCTTGATCTTGATCCCAAACTGTTTTTGGCCGCCGACGCGGTTCAAGAGCTGGATGATCTTGGTCTTCTCGCCAAGAAAACCGGCGCCGGGGGCAGGGGAAAAACATATCTCAGGGAACTCAGGGATCGCGCTTCGTTCACCGACAGTTTGACCCCGCTTTATCCGGTGAAAAGAATACGTACCCCCGATCAGATTCAGCAAAGAGAGGATCTGCTTAACGATCTCTGTCCCGATGATGCGGGCAAGACAGCCCCTGGACTATGCGGCTGTGGTGTGGCTGATGTTGACTCCGATCAGGATGGAGCAGCGGATTGCCTCGATCTCTGTCCCGATGACCCGGCGAAAACCGAGCCGGGGGCACAGGGCTGCGGGGTGCCGGAAACCAAGGATCTCTGCCCGGATGATCCGTTGAAAACCGAACCTGGATTGTGTGGCTGCGGTGTTGCTGATATTGATACGGACCAGGACGGCACGGTTGATTGCCTGGACCTGTGCCCCAATGATCCCAATAAGGTTGAACCGGGGCTGCAGGGCTGCGGGGAGCCGGAAACCGAGGATCTTTGCCCGGATGATCCGTTAAAAACCGAACCGGGTGTCTGTGGCTGCGGGGTGGCTGATACCGATCTTGACAATGACACCACTCTGGATTGCCACGATAGCTGCCCGAACGATCCGTTAAAGACAGAACCGGCCGTGTGCGGCTGTGGTGTTCCGGATGTTCATAGTGACAATGACGGGGTGCTGGATTGCCTTGACGGCTGTCCATTTGATTCTTTTAAAACGGAGCCTGGTATCTGCGGTTGCGGTACATCAGATGGCGATAGTGATCAGGATGGGGTGATCAATTGCTTTGACGGCTGCCCAAGTGATTCGGCCAAGACCGACCCGGGCGTGTGCGGCTGCGGGGTTTCCGATACCCTTGACAGTGACGAGGACGGCACTGTGGATTGTCTTGACGGCTGCCCGTTCAACTCCCAGTTGACGGAGCCTGATCCTGTCGATGGCTGCGGGGGGGGAACTCTCCCTCTCCCTGTCGGTGCTACCCCTGTTGGATTGCAAGGAGGAAGATAATATGAAGAGATGGTTATCACTGCTGATTCTCTTTTTGCTCTGTCTGGAAGGCGGGGCTGTGTGCGCCAGCGAGATCACTTTTCAGAGCGGTTATCATTATGACTGGTGGAAAAATGATGATAGTGAAAGCGGCAACCAGCAATTTGTGCCGGTCCAAATCGATGGCGTAGGCGATGATTTCTCAGTCAGGCTATTAACCGCTTTTGCCAGCACGAAAAGTGATTTGGACGATGTCGGTGACTCAAGATTATCCTCGCTGGTCGATACAAAAGTCAACCTTTCCTATGGCGTGGTTGACAAGCTGCCGGTTAATCTTCTCTTTGGCTTGGATGTCAATTTGCCCACCGGCGAAGCTGACCTGGATGCCAAGGATGTGCTCATCGTCACCGACCCGGATCTTGTCTCCATTGCTCAGCATGGCGAAGGGTTTAATGTTAATCCGACAATCAGCATGACCAAGGAGTGGGCCAATTACGGGGCGGGGCTGGCCGCCGGTTTTCTGTGGCGGGGCGAATACGATTACAGTATCGATTTTCAGAACTATGATCCCGGCGAGATCGCCTATCTTACCGGAGATGTCCGTTATTATTTCTCGGATACTGATCTGGTCCGCCTCTATGGCGATTACGGGACCTTCAGCAAGGATAAGCTTGACGATGATGATTTCTACCGGGAGGCTGATTTCTTTCTGGTGGGCGCCGAAGGCCGGCGTCTCATGGGCGACTGGGAAACACGTTTGAATGTCAAGGGGGTTTTCCGGGGCAAAAGTGAATTCCGTGAAGAGGTGAGCAACCTCAAGAAGGAGAGCAAGGAAGGATACGGGGACGAGTATGTCGCCGATCTGCTTTTTTCCTATAACTACAGCGAGAAGGTAAGGATCAGCCCTTTTCTGCAGCTTCTCTATGTGGATGATAATAAATATGACAGCCAATCAGCGCTTTACATCGGGGAGAGAAAAAAATACTCCATCGGCTGCAGCCTGAAGCGGGTGTTGACCGATAATCTCAATCTGCAGTTAATGGTCAGTCTTTTCGATATGGAAGATGAGCAGGGCTGGCTGGCTACTGATGATGTCGATTACCGTGGCCATTCATTCATGCTGCAATTCGTTGGCACCCTGTAGCATTTCCGCGTGCGCAACAAAACAGCCGTTGCGCACCGACCTAAACGCTTACAACGCTTAAACGTTGCAACGTTTGCACGTTTAAGGGCGGGCATGTCTTGATCATGCCCGCCGGGTTGCGGCGAGGTTCTCCCTGTCTGCGCAGCAACCGCCAATGCTTTCCTTATCCTTTTTTTGGGTAGACAGGCTTTATTCCCCTCTTTTTTTTCTTCCCGCAATAAAACCATATGCCGCCAAATTGATGATAATGACCGCAAACCCGAATGATATCTGCATATCGCGGGTAAGCCCTTCGGGATAGATGACCGGCAGCACATAGTGTTCAATAAAAGTGCTGCGGTAGGGAGACTGCCCGCCCGCCCGCCGCAGTTGCTGCTCAAGCGGGGTGAGCGGACAGACCCAGCCCTGAAATTCGATAAGCGCCCCCCAGGCCGCGGCGGGGATATGCAGGTAGATCAGCCACCGCCATTTCCGTACGAGCCAGCCGCCAAGCACCACAAAAATGATAAAGAGCAGGTGGAGAATCACCAGGAAGTCGGCGGCCATCAGGAAGAAGATGCTGGGATCCATGTTGTTGCTAGAGCCAGACCCCCGGAATGGCTGTCCGGCAGAATCGGCACAGGCCTCCCTTGATGTTGTTGACCGGCAGCTGGTAGCCGCGCCGTTCAATCAGCAGTTTCCCGCATTGATGACAGTAGGTGTTGCTGCCCGGATGATCGGGGAGATTGCCCAGATAGACATAGCGTATCCCCTCTGACATGGCCAGTTTCCGGAAATGCTCCAGGGTGGAGATGGGGGTGGGGGGCAGACGGGTCAGTTTGTAGTGCGGAAAGAAACGCAGAAAATGCAGAGGATGATCAGGGCCGAGGTTGGCCACGATCCAGCCGCACATCTCTTTTATCATCTCCGGATTATCGATATAGCCCGGCACGACCAGGGTCGTCATTTCAAAATGAACCCCCTGTTCATGCAAGGTTTTGAAGGTGTCCAGCACCGGCTGTAGTCTGCCGCCGTTTAGTTTGCGGTAGATGGCGTCGCTAAATGATTTGAGATTGACATTGGCAGCGTTGATCACCTTGCACAATTCCAGCAGCGGCTCTTTGTTGATGAAGCCGTTGGAGATCCACAGGTTGGCAAGGCCCGCCTCCTTGGCCAACCGGGCCGTGTCGATCATGTATTCGAAATAGGTGGTGGCCTCGGAGTAGGTATAGGCGACTGAAGCAGCACCCGCCTCCCTGGCCTTTTCCACGACCTGTTGCGGAAACATGTCATAGTGGCGGACCTCATGGGGTTTGACCTGAGAGATCTCCCAGTTCTGGCAGTTGAGGCAGCGGAAATTGCAGCCGGTGGCGGCGATGGAAAAGGCGGTTGTCTGCGGCTTGAAATGGAAGAGAGGTTTTTTCTCCACCGGATCAATGTGCACCGAGCAGGGATTGCCGTAAGCCAGGCTGTACAGGGTGCCGTCCATATTCACCTTGGAGCGGCAGACGCTGCGATCACCGGGAGCCAGCATGCAGCGGTTGGGACAGATGTTGCACATCACCCGGCTCTCTTCCAGTTTGTCGTAAGAAAAACCCTCTTTATGCCATTTCCATAAGGTCTTGGGTGCGTCGTTTTTAAAAATCGCGCCCCGGATGTCTTCCTCCCCTGATATTTCGTGCCTCTCCTCCTGAAAAGGCCATAATCCGGCTCGGGCGGTCAGCGGCCGGGCCAGCAGAGCAGCGCTCAGCCAGAGGAAGGTGCGGCGGTCGATGGCTTTCATGAAGTCATTTTACCACAAAAAAAATTGCAATTCAGGAAATGTCTCGAATCCTGGGAAGCAGCGGTCAAGCTCAGATCGAGTTTTTTATTTTGCAGGACGCGGGGCAAGCGCCAGCATGCCGCAACCCTTGACAAGGATAAGCCCGGCCGCGCCCCAGATGAGGCCGAGGAAGGGAATGAGCAGCAGACTGGTGATTAACGTGCCGCAGGCGGCGCCGATGAGATCGGCGGAAAAGCTTCTGGCCGCAGCCGGGTTGCCACCTCCGCCCAGGGTCAGGGCCAGGGGGAACTGGCAGCCGCACAGCATGGATATGGCGAACCCGTAGAGAAGAAAAAAGAGGGGCGGCAGGGTGTAGCCCGAGCTGGTCAGAACCAGCGGGAGAATGGCCATGAGCGCCATGAGGCAGACATCACAGGCCAGCAACCGTTGCCGGAGATTTCGACTGTGGCGGAAACGTTCCCCCAGCCAGGCTCCGGGAAGCAGACCGGCCAGGAAGACGGTGACCAGCAGACCGATCTGTTCGTAAACGTAACCGAAAAGGATCTGGTAGATAAAGATAACCAGCGTTTCACTGCCCATGATGACAAAACCGGTGGAAAAGAGGACAAGCTCCTCGCGCCGGCAACGGCCGAGATAGACAAGAAGCAGCAGGCAGGAGACAATGACAAACGGCGTGGGCGTGGTCTCGAAACGGGCGAACCATTGCTGAAACATGACTTGCAGCAGGAAGGGGGAAGTGTCGAGATTTGCCGGGGTGTCCGGTTGCAGATTTTCCCGCAGATAGTTAAGCCTCTCCTCTGTGATGTTGCCGCTGAAATAGCCGCTGATGAAGCTGGTCTCTATATTTTTGTTCCTGAGGAGCTCGGGGATATCGGTGTTGATGGGCAGTGAACCGCAGAGAAAAAAGATCTTATTGCCGGGCAGCAGCTGCACATGCTGGAAATGTTCTCTGGCGGTATGGTAAAGCGACGAAATTTTCAAACGCACATGCTCGGCCAGGTAGTTGTCAAAGCCCGCGACACTGAAGGAAAAAATGCCACCCGGCTGCAGGTGATCCAGCGCCAGCCGGAAAAATTCGCTGGTGTAAAAGCGGTTGATCTGAAAGGTGTCGGGTTCCGGCAGGTTGATGATGATGGCGTCGTATCTGTCATCCGTAGAGGAGAGAAAGGCCCTGCCATCCTGATGGATGATGCGCAGGCCAGCAATCGGCGTCAGCAGTTTATAGTCCAGCTGGATATCGGTTAGCTTACGGTCGATCTCCAGGTAGTCAACCCGGTCCGGCTGGTACTTGGCAACCTCCTTGAACATGCCGCCCTCCGCGCCGATGAGCAGGATGGTGCGTGGTCTGGCAAGCTGCGACAGGGGAAAATGAATCGTTTCTTCGTCCAGACTCTGGTTGTGGCTGCTGAAGATGGGGGCGCCATCGACAAAGATGGTCAGCTGTTCCCTGTCTTGGTGCACGGTCAGCCGGCCATAGCGCGATTCCTCGTAATGGACCAGTTGCCCTTCAAGGGGGGCAAGGGATTGGTGTTCAAGCAGCAGGCCGAGAAGCAGAAGCGCCAGGGCGGTTGCCGTTGCCAGTATGGGTAGAGGGCGGATTCGTTGCTTGACGGAGAAAAGCAGGACGGCGGCAACCAGGAGAGGCAGGTTGGCCAGAAACACGGCCTGCAGGGGAGTGAGCCACAAAACCAGGATAAAGGAAAACAAGGCGCCGCCGCTGACATCCCCCAAGCTGTCAAGCAGGTAGATGCGTGCCCCCGGATAATCCGGATATCGGCTGCGCAGGACGTAGAGACTGTACGGCAACAGGAAACCGTTCATGATGCCGTAGGGCGCGGTGAAGAGAAAGATTGAGGCCATGGTCGGATAGAAGCCGACCTCGGCGCCATGCAGGAAGATGATATCCCGCAGGGTGCGGATGGCCAGGATCTCGAGAACGGCCAGGGCGGCGAGCAGCAGGGAGCAAAAGGCCAGGCGGTTGATGTCCGCCGGTTGCCGGCGGCTTGCCAGCAGAGCCAGCCGGGAACCGATGCCGCCCAGGATGAGCCAGGAAAAAAAGATCAGGGCAATGGTGAATTCATTGCCCTGAAATTGGGCCAGAAACTCCCGGACCAGCACCAGCTGCACTACCACCGAAGAAATACCGGTGGCGATGACGACCCGGCTGACCCCCTGTCCCGGGTTATTCGCTGAAGTGCTGAACTTGATAGGTCTGTACCTCAATTCTGCCGCTCTGCCAGGCGTTTGGGCTCAGCCCTGCCTTCTGGCAGAGGTGGCTCAGGAAATCCTCGGTCCTGGGCAGCTGCTCCCAGACCTGGGGCAGAAAGGTGGAGCCGGCCATGCCGTCCCGCAGGATGACGCCATCGACATTCGGACGAAGTTTGGCCAGCAGGTCCTTACCATCTGTGTAGGCCAGGGGCTGGGGGTCGGTGAGAATGCTCACCTCAATATCGATTTCGTTGAATTCACTGCTCGTGAGCGGCGGGAACCTGGGATCGCCAAAGGCGGCGTTGACGGCATTGCGGCGGATGCCCGTGGCAATGGACTCAACAGGGGCAATGGTGCCGATGCAGCCCCGCAGCTGTCCATGCCGGTGCAGGGTGACAAAGGTGCCGCGGTCCTGCTGAAAAATCCGGTCTCGCATCTGGTCCTCATTTTTTTTCCGCTCATCCGCGGCAACGCTCAGGCCAAGCCTGTGGGCGATGGTCAGGCGGACCAGGGTGAGCAGAATTTTTCCCTGCTCGGCAGAGATGGCATGAGCTGTGTCGTTCTTGTTGTCCATGTTTGTAGTATCTCCGTAAAAAGCGATGGCCGCATAGCCGACCACCCTGTCGCGGTCTCCGGCGGTGTCGCCGCTGTTGGCGTAATGAAGAAGCACGGGTTTCCAGTTCTGACGCCGGGCGAGATTGATCAACACCTGCAAGGGGAATGATCCGCAGGCGCTGTTGTCGTTTTTTGCCAGGGATTGCGCGTCAAGACCCAGGATGTGGCTGATGGTCCGCTGGTCCCTGCTTTCCGCCTCACGGTAGGGGAGGTAGTGGGACAGATCGGAGCTGACAACCAGCAGGGTTTTGGGGTTAAGCAGGGGTTCCAGGGCCGAGGTTATGGGCTCTGAACTGCCTGGTCCCAGGACAACCGGCACCAGGGCAAAGTCGCCGATAAGATACTGGAGAAAAGGCAGGATGACCTCAAGGGAGTGTTCGGTGTCCTCAGCCCCCCTGATGGGACGGAACAGTTCTTTCTGCTGCAGCAGCCTGCCGGCATCGGCATGGAGGGCTATCGAGCCCAGCGGGGTGCGGTAGCTGTCCGTATCGCTGATACCCCCGTTTAATAAGCCGATCCGGTGATCCGGGCCAAGCAGGATCACCTTGTCAAACTGATTTTTTTCCAGCACAAGCGCGGCGTGGGCCGCCGTGGGTCCTGAGTAGATATAGCCGGCATGGGGCAGAATGAGAGCCTTCAGGGTTTGGCCGGCCGGTTTCGCAAAGGCGCCCTGCCGGGCCTGGCCGCAGAGTCGCGCCAGGTCAGCGGTTAAGGTGGCGCTGTCAGCCGGATAGAAACGTCCGGCCCAGACAGCTTCCCTGGTTTCGCTGCCGCAGGCTGAGTTTACCTGCGGCAGCAAGGCCAGGAGAATGGTGAGCACCGTGACGAGAGGTCGGGGAATGGTCATGTCCTTTTGCGCCGGGAAAGTATGAAATGTTCCGTTAGTAGCGCCCTTTTTCCAAGGGTGGGCATGGGTTTATCATGCCCACCGGATTTATCGTGATGTTTCAAACGCAACCCTGCATACGATTGTATCGCTTTGTTTGGCAAAAGTGAAAGAAAATATGGATTGGAATTTATCTGTGTCTGCTCAAGGGAGAAGAGATATTTTTTCAAGCAGATCGACAGCTTGATCCCGCCTGTTTTTCGGCTGGTTTAACAGGACAACAAAACCATTGCTGTTTTGGGCCGGGCTGAAATAGCCGGCATAGCAGTAGACGCCGGTCAGGGTGCCGGATTTAATCAGCCTCCCTTGGTCCGTGTGCAGCAGGTGGGCATAGGGGTGGAAGGCTTTGAGGATTTTCAACAGGGCGGCGGGGGTGACCAGGTTGCTTCTCGACAGGCCCGAGCCTTCAACCATGACGATCTGCTGCTCGGTTAAGCCTTGGGAGGCGAGAAATTTGCGGAAGACATTGCGGCTTTTTTCCCAGGTGGCGGGATATCCTGACTCCTTGGCGCCGCAGGTCAAAAAGAGCTGATTGGCGATAAAATTGTTTGAGTAGCGCAGCAGTCCGGCAATGACCTGGTCAAGGGGCTGACTGGATGCGTGGCTCAAGAGCAATCTTGCCTTTTCAGGAACAACCTTGCCGGCAATGATGCCCTCTCCGGGGATAGCCGCTCTTTGCTGCAGGGCGCGGAACAGCTCCCCCGTGTGGGTCAGGATGTCGCCCTGGTTGTTGGTCAGATTGATGCGGTGCGTACCAGCTGGCAAGTTTTTCCCCAGACGAAGCATGATGGGCAAGGTGGGGGTCTGCGGTTCCGCCGAGGAGATTGAGCCGTCAGGATGTTTGCTAAAGTTTATGGTATTGAAATTGGCGGCAAGCCCGCTGCTTTCCGCGTCATAGGGGTTGAGGCTGTCGCCCCGTCCGTTCGTGCTGTGTTCCAGCTGGAAGGCGCCGTTGTCCAGAAAAATATTGTTTATGGTGGTGAGGCCCTGTTTTGCGAGGGTTTGCAAAATGATAAGGATCTCCTCCGAGGTAAGGAAGGGATCCCCGTACCCTTTGATATACAGATCGTTTTCCGCGCTGGTATAAAAGCTGGTCTGGAAGCGGAAGTCTTGGCCCAGGATGTGGAGTGACCCAAGTGAAGTGACAATCTTCAGGGTGCTGGCCGGGATGAAAGGGGTGTTTTCATTTGCCGCGGCAATGATTGCGTCGTTGCCGGCGAGGATATAGCCGCCGTGTTCGATCAGGGTGTCAAGCCGCTGCAAAAGCCGCTGCTTTTCGGGGCTGGCGCCACAGCAAGCTGCCGGCATGAGCACAAACAGGGCAAGGAAAAAGAAAAGACAGGGCAATTGCCGCAAAAGCAATGCCCTGTCCGCGCGTTTTGTCATTGGAATCAGGATGACCGGATCAAGGAGGACAAAAGGACATCCCGTGTTTTAAAGTTTTGGCAGATGTTTCGTGGCCTCGGCAATGGCCTCTTCCGGGTAATCGAAATTATGCAGTTCGCCGGCATAGAATTTTTCATAGCTTGTCAGGTCGAGCAGTCCGTGCCCTGAGAAGTTGAAAAGGATTGTTTTCGGGTCATTGAGATCACGGGTGGCTTCGATGATTGCCGCCCGGATGGCATGACAGGTTTCCGGGGCGGGAATGATGCCCTCGGTCTGGGCGAAAAGCCGGCCCGCCTCAAAACACTCAAGCTGATGAACGCTGATCGGTTCGATCAGTTTTTCCCTGACCAGGGCGGAGACAATGGGCGACATGCCGTGATAACGCAGCCCGCCCGCATGAATGCCCGGAGGAATGAAATCATGGCCCAGGGTATACATATAGAGCAGGGGGGTCTGCCGGGCCACATCGCCGTAGTCATAGGCATAAACGCCACGGGTCAGGGTGGGGCATGATGCCGGCTCCACGCCGACGAAACGGATTTTTTTGCCTTCCAGCCTGTCGGTAAGGAAAGGCGTCATGATGCCGGCAAAATTAGAGCCGCCGCCGCAACAGCCGACAACAACGTCGGGATAGGCGCCGATCTTGGCCATCTGTTTTTTTGCCTCAAGTCCGATGATGGATTGATGCAAAATGACGTGGTTTAAAACGGAGCCAAGGGCGTATTTGGTATCTTCCCTGGTGGCGGCATCTTCAAGGGCCTCACTGATGGCAATACCGAGAGAGCCGGCGGTGTCCGGCATGTTTTCCAGGACCTTGCGGCCAAAGGCGGTGTCAGGGCTCGGGCTGGGGACGATTTCAGCCCCATAGGTGTTCATCATGATTTTGCGGTAGGGTTTCTGGTCAAAGGAAACACGAACCATGTACACCTTGCATTCAAGACCGAATTTATGGGTGGCAAAGGAGAGGGCGCTGCCCCATTGTCCGGCCCCGGTCTCGGTGGCGAGCCGTTTGACGCCTTCCCGCTTGTTGTAATAGGCCTGGGCCACGGAGCTGTTGGTTTTGTGGCTGCCCGAGGGAGAAACCCCTTCGTTCTTGAAATAAATTTTCGCCTTGGTGCCGAGAGCGGCTTCGAGGGCGCTGGCCCGCACCAGCGGAGAGGGGCGCCAGATATGGTAGATTTCCTGAACTTCCTCGGGGATGTCAATCCAGCTTTTATCGCTCATCTCCTGCTCAAGCAGACCCATGGGGAAAACAGCGGCAAGCTTTTCCGGACCCATCGGCTTTTTTGTCTCGGGATCAAGGGGCGGCTGAACGCCGTTTGGGATGTCGGGCATAACATTATACCACTGGGTCGGCATTTCATTTTCATCGAGAAGAATTTTTTTCTGTTTCATGGTCGCTCCCTTAAGGAAGTATTGTGAAAAATTGTTTTGAAAATGCGGGACCCTGCCGTGTTGCTCAAGATAGATACCTCAGCTTTCCGGTGGGTTTGGATGCCTTTTTGCACGTCAAACTGAATTACGGAGGGTATAATTACCCGGAAAGAGCGATTCTGTCAAAGTGAAAAGGGGGAAAACAGGTCATTGACAAAGAGTTTGGCATGATTTACCTTTGAATCCTTTAATAGTATCAAGATAACTACCTTCCACCTTAATGCCCGTGCAGTTACCAAATCAGGATCATGACGCTTATGGAAAATATACTCCGCCGCAGTCTTGCTGACTCGATCGCCGCCAAGGAAGATTTTTACAAGGATCACAAACAGAGGCTTTTCCAGCTGGTGGACTGGGTTGTCAACTGCTTTAAGTCCGGAAACAAGTTGATGATCTGCGGCAATGGGGGCAGCGCCGCCGATGCCCAGCACCTGGCCGCCGAGTTCGTCAACCGTTTCCTCATCAATCGCGCCCCCCTGCCCGCCATTGCGCTTACCACGGACAGCTCTATCCTGACCAGCGTGGGCAATGATTTCTCCTATGATGATATCTTTGCCAAGCAGGTTGAGGCCTTGGGCAAAAGGGGCGATGTCTTCCTCGGTATTTCGACAAGCGGTAATTCCGCTAATGTGATTCGAGCGGTGGAGGCGGCAAAAAAGATCGGAGCCCGGACCGCGGTTCTTACCGGGGGCAGCGGCGGTATTCTGGCGGGCGAGGCGGAGCTCGTGCTGGCCGTGCCGAGCGGAAAAACTCCGCATATTCAGGAAGCCCATCTGTGGATTGAACATATGCTCTGCTGGCTGGTCGATGAGAGGCTCTTCGGCAGCCTGCAGAATGGCGGGGATGTGCAGTAATGAGCAGAAAACCCATTGATTTAAATGGGCTCAACACCTATTCTGTTCATGACCGTTTCAGCAAGGTAACGGTTGACCACTTTGCCAAACCCGTGGGGGCAGGGGGTACGGTACGGGATCTTCTCGCCTCTTTGCCCGGTCAATTTGCCGGGGTTGATTTCCCTGATCTGATAGAGCGTCTGGCAATAGCGCACAAAAACGGCAGGCCGATTATCATCGGCATGGGCGCCCATGTCATCAAGGTGGGGCTCAACCCCCTGCTCATTGATCTCATGGAGCGTTCGATCATCACCGCCATTGCCGTCAACGGGGCCGGCATTGTTCATGATACCGAGATTGCCATGGCGGGCCGCACCTCCGAGGATGTCGGCCAGGTGCTCGGTTCCGGGGCCTTCGGGGCCGCCCGGGAAACCGGCGAGGAAGTGAACGCGGCCATCAATCGCGGCGCGGCGGCGAATATCGGTTTGGGTCAGGCCGTGGGGGCCTATCTCATTGAAAGGAAATTCCCGTATAATGACATGAGTCTGCTTGCCTCGGCCCATCGGCTTGGCGTGCCGGTGACCGTGCATGTGGCGGTGGGAACGGACATCGTCCATATTCACCCCTCAGCCGACGGGGCCGCCATCGGCCAGACAAGCCATTATGATTTCAGGCTCTTCTGCACGCTTATCAGCGAACTTGAGGGCGGCGTCTATCTGAACATCGGCTCAGCCGTCCTGCTGCCGGAGGTTTTCCTCAAGGCCCTGACCGTGGTGCGCAACCTTGGCCATCATGTGGAAAATTTCACCACGGCCAATTTTGATTTTATCCGCCATTACCGGCCGATAACCAATGTGGTGAACCGCCCTACCGCCGGTGGCGGCAAAGGCTTTCATTTTACCGGGCATCATGAGCTGATGATTCCCCTGCTTGCCGCCGGATTGCTGGATAGGCTCGCCGGGGAGTGATGCCGCCTGGCTCGTCAGCGGTGGGAAATTTAACCATCAGATGCTCTTGCAAAATGAACTTGCGTGTCATTCCGAACGTAGTGAGGAATCTTTAAATTGCCATGATTTTATAAGATTTTTCCCTTCGGTCGAAATGACAGGAGTCATTCTTTTGCTTATTTTGCAAGAGCCTCATCATAGTAGATTTTGCCTGTCGGGGAGATTTTTTGCCATGCCGCTGTTTGATTTTAAGTGCCGAAAATGTGGAAAGGAATTTGAGACTCTGGTAATGGGCAGCGTCAAACCTGCCTGTCCCGGGTGTCAGAGTGAAGATCTGGAGAAATTGATGTCATCCTATGCCTGCCGTCGAAACAAGGGTACGGGATCGTCCAACGGATCTGGTTGCGCGGGCTGCTCCGGAGGGAATTGTGCGAGTTGCCATTAACCAAGGGAATTAATTCATTCATCGCATAAAGGGAAGGATAATGCAGAAGACAATCAAAATAGGAACACGCAAGAGCCAGCTGGCCCTGGCGCAGAGCAACAATATCAAAAATCTCATTGAGGCCCGCTACCCGGACGTCAAGGTGGAATTGGTCAAGATTGTCACCACCGGGGATAAGATTCTTGATGTGCCGCTGGCCAAGGTTGGCGGCAAAGGCCTTTTTGTCAAGGAGATTGAGGATGCCATGTTGCGGCATGAGGTGGACATCGCCGTGCACAGCATGAAGGATGTGCCCGCCGAGTTGCCGGAAGAACTTCATCTCGGCATTATCACCAAGAGGGAGGACCCCCGTGACGCCTTTGTGGCCAATGATTACAAGGTGCTGGCCGATCTGCCCCAGGGGGCCAGGATCGGCACGAGCAGCCTGCGCAGGAAATCGCAGCTGGCCTTGATGCGCAATGATCTGGTCATATCCGATCTGCGCGGCAACCTTGATACCCGGCTTAAAAAGCTTGATGAAAAACAGTTTGACGCCATTATCCTGGCTGCAGCCGGTTTGAACAGACTCAAACTGTCCGGCCGCATCGCCTCTTTCTTTGATCCCGCCGAGATGTTGCCCGCCGTCGGCCAGGGAGCGGTCGGCATCGAGCTGCGCAAGGCTGACAGGGAACTTCTTGACCTGCTTTCTTTTCTGATTGATGAAACCACGGCTGTGGCGGTGAGGGCGGAGCGCTCCTTTCTGCACCGGCTTGAGGGCGGCTGTCAGGTGCCCATTGGCGCCTTTGCCGAGCTTGCGGGCTCCCGGTTGACCATCACCGGTCTTGTCGCCTCGGTGGACGGATCAAAGATGATTAAAAGGCAGATGACGGGCGATGCCGCGGATGCGGAAATCCTGGGCAGAAAATTGGCGGAAGAGCTTCTGGCTCATGGCGGCGGAGCGATTCTGGCTGAGGTCTATGGAAAAGAAATTGACTGAGACGGCAAAACATAACAGAGGCAAGGCCTATCTGGTCGGGGCCGGACCCGGCGATCCATCCTTGATTACCGTCCGCGGGCTGGAGATCCTGAAAAAAGCCGAGGTCGTCATTTATGATTACCTGGCCGGGGAAAAACTGCTCAAGTACGTCCCGGAGGATGCCGAGTTCATCTATGCCGGCAAAAAGGGCGGCGTCAAGCATACCCATACCCAGGAAGAGATCAATCAAATGCTGGTTGACCGGGTGAAAAAGGGCAAGAGGGTTGTGCGCCTCAAGGGCGGCGATCCCTTTATCTTCGGCCGGGGCGGGGAGGAGCTTGAGGAGCTTGTCAAGGCGGGCCTCTCCTTTGAGGCGGTGCCGGGCGTCACCTCCGCCTCAGCCGCCGCAACCTTCGCCGGGGTGCCCATCACCCACCGCCGCTATACTTCCTCGGTGGCCTTTATCACTGGCCATGAGGATCCGGACAAGGAAGGCTCCAACATCGCCTGGGATAAGATATCCACCGGCGTCGGCACCCTGGTTTTTTACATGGGCATCAAGAACCTCGAATCCATCACGGCCAATCTGATGAAGCATGGCCGCGATCCCAAGACCCCTGTGGCCGTGGTGCGCTGGGCTTCCCGTCCCAACCAGAAATCGGTGGTCGGCACCCTTGATACCATTGCTGAAATCGTCAGGGTAAATGATATCAAGCCTCCCGCCCTGACCATCGTCGGTGAGGTGGTGAAGCTGCGCGACACCATCAACTGGTATGAGCAGCGGCCGCTCTTCGGGAAACGTATTGTCGTTACCCGTACCCGCGAGCAGGCCAGCGATCTGGTTGCCCTGCTGGAGGAAAACGGCGCCAACTGCCTGGAGTTTGCCACCATCGCCCTGCATCCCCCTGATTCCTGGGATGAGCTGGACAAGGCCCTGCAAAGGCTCGGCGAGTTTCAGTGGCTTGTCTTTACCAGCATCAACGCCATTCACGCTTTTTTTGGCCGGCTGTATGAAAAGGGCATGGATACGCGGGCCCTGGCTGGTTGCAAGATCGCCGCCGTGGGCAAGGTGACGGATGACTGTCTGCGTTCCTACGGGCTGATCAGCGATCTGCTGCCTGAAAATTTCACAGGTGAAGGGCTGGCCGAGGCCTTTGAAAAGCTGGGTGTGGAGGGCAACGCCATTCTCATCCCCCGGGCGCTCAAGGCACGGGAGATACTGCCGGGCAGGCTTGAGAAGGCGGGGGCCAGGGTGACCATTGTTCCGGTTTATCAGAATAAGCGGCCGGAAGGCACCCATGAGACAATGCGCGGCAAGCTGGCCAATAAGGATGTCGATATCATCACCTTCACCAGTTCCTCAACCGTGACCAATTTTATCGATATGATCGGCGTCAAGGACAAACAGGAGCTGCAGGAACTGATGCACGGCATCAAGATCGCGGCCATCGGACCTGTCACCGGCAAGACCATCGAGCAAAACGGCCTGAAGGTGGACATTCAGCCGGATACCTATACCATCCCCGATCTGGTGGATGCCATTGTCAAGGACGCACGTTCGTAATTTTTCCCGCGGCACGCGATTTTTATTTGTAATGATCAGCCGGGCGCCTATTAAAGGCGACCCGGCTTTTTTTATTTTTCGCGGTTCCCTTTTGAAAATTGATGAACTCGTAAAAAGTCGGCGACAAAGCCCGGATGGCTAAGTAACAAAATTCGATATACAAGGCGTAGTGTATTTTTGAGAGTGAGGCAATACATGTGGTATGCCGAACGAACAAAAATGCGCTACAACGCAGTAGATC
>JACRCD010000022.1 GCA_016219175.1 Deltaproteobacteria bacterium
AGCCATCAGCCAGCAGTCAACCGCCTCGACGAAGGAGAGCTATCATGCCGGTACAAAAGAAGAGATGTAAACTTTTATTTGTCGATGATGTGCCGGCGAATATCAGGATTCTTGTCGACCTGCTCCAGGTTGATTATGATGTCGCCTTTACCGATAGCGGCGTCCATGCCTTGCAGCTTGCCGCGGAGGACCCCCAGCCCGATTTGATCCTGCTTGACATCATGATGCCTAAAATGAATGGCTATGAGGTATGCAGACAGCTGAAGGAAAACGAAAAAACCAGGGACATCCCGGTGATGTTTATTACCGCCCTGATCGATGATGAAGACGAGGAGAAGGGACTTGCCCTCGGCGCGGTGGACTACATCAGAAAGCCGTTCAGTATGTCTATTGTCAAATCCAGAATCAGGACCCACCTGGAACTCAAACAGCACCGGGATGATTTGCAAAAACAAACGGCGGAGCTGTCCGCTCTGAATGCTCAGCTGGAGAAAGAAATTCTGGAACGCAAAAAAACGGAAGCCATGGTTCAGGAACATTTAGGATATCTCCAGCAGCTCATTAAGGAACATGCCTTCCCGTCCTCTTCCCGTTCCGGCTCTTCAGGCGGCGACATTACCCGGGATTAGCATGGCGGAGTCTTTTTCCTCCATCCCGGGCTATCCTTTTTCTCCCTGTTCCCACCGGCTGCCGGATGGCCATACCTTATCCTACCTTGATGTGGGACGGGGGCCGGTTGTCGTTCTGCTCCACGGGAATCCCTCCTGGTCGTTTTATTATCGCAATCTTGCTCTTCTCCTGCAAAAGAGATATCGTGTCATTGTCCCGGACCATCTCGGCTGCGGTCTGTCCGACAAACCGCGGAACTATCGTTACTGTTTGCAGAACCATATCGATAATCTGGAAAGTCTTCTCAAGACCTTGCGGGTAAGCAAGGTCAGTCTGGTGCTGCATGACTGGGGGGGAGCGATCGGCATGGGGTACGCTGTCCGGCATCATGAGGATATCGCTGCTTTGGTCGTTTTAAATACCGCGGCTTTTCATTCCGCGAGAATCCCCTGGCGGATCAGAATCTGCAGAACGCATCTGCTTGGCGCCCTGCTGATTCGCGGCTTCAACGTCTTCGCCGCCGCGGCCATTCATCTGGCCGTCACCAAAAAGATGAGCGCCGAAATCGCCGGAGGCTATCTGTTTCCCTATGATTGCTGGAAAAATCGTATCGCCACCCTGCGCTTTGTGCAGGATATCCCTTTGTCTGACAAGGACCTGTCCTGGGGGGTTTTAGCCGAGATCGAAGAAGGGCTCTCTTTTTTCCGGCATACACCCATGCTGATTTGCTGGGGCGGCAGGGATTTCTGTTTTAATGACCATTATTACCGGGAGTGGCGGAGAAGATTTCCCCGGGCGGAGGCTCATCATTTTGCCGATGCCGGGCATTACGTTCTGGAGGATGCCGGTGACAGGATCGGTCCCCTGGTTGAAAAATTTCTGGAAGCCAACGCGGCGCAGCCAGACAATTTCTAATTTTCAATCCTGATGAACTCGTAAAAAGTATCTGGATGGCTAAGCACAAAAGTTCGATATACAAGGCGCGGTGGTGTCGCGAAAGCGGAGGCGTACGTAAGGTACGTCGAGCATTTCGCGATCCCGCCGCAACGCAGTAGATCGGACTTTTGTGCTTAGCCATCAATTGTCAATTTTTAATTGCCGTTAGCTTCCATGCCATACAATATTGCCCGCACCCTGGCCGACGTTGCGCTGAAATCCCCTGAACGCACAGGGCTCATTGTTCCGTCCGGCAAAGGTTTTCAGCGCTTTACCTTTGGTGAACTGTTTGCAAACAGTTCGCGGTTTGCCAATGCCTTGACCGCCCGGGGGGTAAAACGGGGAGACAGGGTGATGCTCATGGTGAAACCCTCCATGGAATTTGTCTGCCTGACCTTCGCCCTTTTTCAGCTGGGGGGGGTGGTGATCCTGATCGATCCCGGCATGGGGTACAAGAACCTGCTGCGTTGTATCGGCACGGTAAAACCGGTTGTTTTTGCCGGTATTGCCAAAGCCCATCTGTTTAAAAGTATTTTCCCCCGGTTTTTTAAAACCATTCACACCTCTTTCCGGGTAGGGGACACGCCGTGGCCCTTTGCTGTCTCGCTGCCCCGCCTGGCGGAAAAGGCTTCCGCCAGCTTTGATATGGTCGATGCGGCCCGGGATGAACTGGCCGCCGTTATCTTCACCACCGGCAGCACCGGCCCGCCCAAGGGGGTGCAGTATACCCACGGCATTTTTCACGCCCAGCTGCAATATATTCGCAATTACTATCGCATTACTTCCTATGACAGGGACCAGCCGGCCTTCCCCCTTTTTGCCCTTTTTTCAACGGCCCTTGGCGCCTGCGCCGTCATCCCCGACATGGACCCGTCACGTCCGGCCCGGGTTGATCCGCAAAAATTTGTCCAGACCATACGTGATCATGATGTCACCTACTCCTTTGGTTCTCCGGCCATCTGGAACGTGGTCAGCCGCTATTGTCTGGAGCATGAGATCAAACTCGGGGTCAAAAAGATTCTCATGGCCGGGGCCCCGGTTTCAGGAGAGCTGGTTGAGCGGGTCAAAAAAATCATGGCCCCTGGTGGCGAGCTATACACCCCTTACGGCGCCACGGAGTGTCTGCCGGTTGCCTCGATAAGCGGCACGGAGATTCTTGCCGAGACCTGGCCTTTGACAAGAATGGGGAAAGGCGTCTGTGTCGGTCCGCCCCTGCCCGGCATTGACATCCGGATCATGCGGGCCACCGAGGGTCCTGTGGCAAGCCGGCGGGACGTTTCCTTGCTTGCCGGGGATGAAATCGGCGAGATCATTGTCAAGGGGGATGTGGTTACCATATCCTATGACCATAATGACCGGGAGAACTCGCTGGCTAAAATTGCTGACGGGGAAGGATTCTGGCACCGGATGGGTGACATGGGCTATCTGGATGAAAAGGGACGTCTCTGGTTCTGCGGCAGAAAGGCCCACCGGGTGAGAACCGGCAGGGAGACGCTCTACTCCGTCTGCTGCGAGGCGATTTTTAACGAGCATCCCGATGTTTTCCGCTCAGCCCTTGTCGGTATAGGAGAAGCCGGGAGCCAGGCGCCGGTGTTGATTGTCGAGCCGAACAAACAGGTAGAGGATGAAGAGGTGTTTTTTGCCGAACTGGCCCAGCTGGCCCGCCAGAACAGTTTGACGGAAAATATCAGCCATTTCCTCATTCATCCCTCCTTTCCGGTGGATATCCGCCATAACGCCAAGATCTTCAGGGAAGAGCTGGCGGCCTGGGCCGCTGAGATGGTGGAGGATGAGGCGTAAGTGAAGAGGGTTATTGTCACCGGTGGCGGCGGTTTTGTCGGCAAGGCCGTGGTCCGTCGTCTTATTGACGCCGGGATTAACACGACGGTTATCGGCCGCAATGCGTATCCCGACGTGACGGAGATGGGGGCAACCGTGGTCCGCGGGGATATCCGCGACCGGGATTTCCTCAACACTGTTTTCCGGGATCATGATACGGTCTTTCATGTGGCGGCCAAGGCCGGCATCTGGGGTGATTTTCAGGATTATTATGCCATAAATGTGCAGGGCACGGAAAATGTCCTGAACGCCTGCCGGCATAACAATATCGGCAGACTGGTCTATACCAGCACCCCCAGCGTCGTCTTCCGTGGCGGTGATCTGGCGGGGGTTGACGAAGGGACGCCTTACGCCGAGTCCTTTCTCTGTCACTACGCGGCAACAAAGGTGACGGCGGAAAAAAAGGTGCTGGCCGCGAGTTCCGGGGCACTGCGGACCACGGCCTTGCGGCCGCATCTGGTGTGGGGGCCGGGGGACACCAATCTCATCCCGCGTCTTGTCGCCCGTGGCCGCGCTCGGCGGTTAAGGATCGTCGGCCGCGGCGAAAACTTGGTTGATATCTCCTATATTGATAACGTGGCCCAGGCGCATATCCTGGCCGCTGAGAATCTGGAACATGCCGGCAGCGCGGCAGGGCAGGCTTACTTTATCTCCCAGGGGGAACCGGTCAATCTCTGGCAGTGGATCAATGAGCTTTTTCTCCGGCTGCAAATACCACGGGTGACCAGGCGGGTCGGCTTTACGAAGGCCTATGTGGCCGGAGCCCTGTTGGAGATGATCCATGCCTTGCTCAAGAAAAGCGAGGAGCCGCCCATGACGCGATTCCTGGCGGAGCAGCTGGCTAAATCCCACTGGTTCTCCCTGGCCAAGGCCCGGCGGGATCTCGGTTACATGCCCCAGGTGTCCACACCGGAAGGTCTGGACCGGCTGGTGGCCTGGCTTGGCGGCAGGGAAAGGGAATAAGGACCTGGAAAATGTCAGTGTCGGCATAGGTATGCCGACCTACCGCCTGCTTCCCCGTAGGGCGGCAATCCCTTGCCGCCATTGTTAACTAGAGCTTTACGAAGCGCCGCCATTCCGTGCGTCCAGGTCAACCACCTGCAACTCCGGTTTGAGGGGCAGCGAGATGTCAATCCAGATGAGATTTTCATCCTCCTTGCCCGCGTTAATAATGCCGCCGTGATTGTGGACCACGACCTTGGCAATGGGGACATCCATGATGTCGCCATTTGCCCCGCCCTTGGCGAATGGATAGGCCACGGCAAAGGGATAGAAAAAATCCTTGATGTCGTCGTCCGAGATAAAAGGGACCCGGTAGGAAAAGGTCACGGCCGCATGCTCGCCGATTTTTCTCGTCTCCACCTTGAGAGCCCCTTTTTGTCCCATGCGGTGGTAAGCGTTCTCCATCAGGTTGATCAGCACCTTTTCAAACTTGTCCGGGTCGAGCTGCAACTGGGGGATGGTTTCGTCGAGCTGGACATTGACTGAAAAATCCTGATCAGGATAAGCCGTGCGCACGCTGGCCGCTGCCGCGGAGACCAGGCTGTTTAGGTCCCCTGGCTGCAGCTGCACCGCCTGGGGGCCGATGTAGGCCAGCATCATCATCAGGATTCTCTCAAGTTTTTCAACCTGGGTTATGATCAACTCTCCCTTGATGGTCCGCGGATCCGACTCCTCGAAGGATTTGATTAATCTCCTGGTCAGCCCGCCTATGGCCGTCAGGGGATTTCTCAGCTCATGGGCCAACCGTAGTGAAACCTGACTCAATGTCTCCAGCTCCTCGGACTGCAGGATTTTTTCCTGCAGCTCTTTCTGGGTGGTCACGTCGATGACGATGCCGTCCATGCGGATGAATTCGTTATCTTCGTCAAAGACCGCAACGGCATGATCGACTCCGTAAACGACATGGCGGTTTTTGTGGATCATCCGGTAATCGATATGAAGGTCCTTGCCCAGCCGCAAACATTCTTCCCGCCGGGCGACAACCCGGGCCTTGTCGTCCGGGTGGATATGCTCGTCCCATAGGGAATGGTGGCCGTTCAGATGCTCAGTGGCTATGCCCATCATCTGTTCAACGGACCTGTTCAGGAACAGGGTTGCGCCGTCGGCGGAAATCATGTAAACGATCATCGGTACATTTTCGACAAGGGAGCGGTAGGTCTTTTCCGATTCCCTCAGATGGCGGGTGCGCTGTTCAACCATCACCTCCAGATTCTGGGCATAGTTCCTGAGCCGCTTCCTTGACGCTTCAATGGAGGTGAGCATCTTGTTGATGGCTTGGGCCATGATGCCCAGTTCGTCGGCGCTGTCAACCGCAATCCTTGATTCACGCAACCCCGCGGCAATTTCTCCCGCGCCGCGCGCCACCTCTCCGATGCGTTTTACATACATTACGGATATGAACCAGACAAAAAATATGGAAATGACCAGGGCGGCGCAGCCGGTAACAGCGGCGATTTTTCCGTATTGCCTAAGCAGGTCAAGGGTTGGCTTTCTGTCCACGATTATTTCCACAACAGCTACAACCTGGGAGGAAAAATCACGAACCGGTCCGGCGATGCTGGCTATCTGCTGATCATCCGCTTTGCCGGATTGAAACAACACCTCGGCGGATTTATAGCAGCGGGAGAAAGATTCAGGGGTGAGCAGACCCTTTGGCGCGGTGGCGGCGAAGATCTTAGGACCTTGCGATTCAGAGCCGTCGTTGCCGACATGGAGAATGACGTCGATACCATAGTGTTTCTTGAACTCATCCAGCAGAGGCTGTTCCAGGGAAAGCCCGATCTCCAGGGTTCCGACTTGCGTTTCTTCATGCCACACCGGAACAACACTGCGGATGCCTAGACCGAAAAGTCCTTTTTCTATGCCGCCAACCCCCGCGCCCCGTTTCCTTGCCATGTTAATGGTGGGCCGGTAGGATTCCATCTCGTCGCCGCTTTGCGCCAGGGCATGGAGGCGCAAAAAAGACGTTGCCGGGGGCGTATGGAAATGAAACTGTTTGACCCCGAAATCCTTATGCAGGGTTTCATAGACGGGCTGGAGAAGTTCGATGAGCCGGGTCCTGTCCCTGGCGGCGAATGCCGCGGATACGGCCGGATTTTGCGCCACCGTGTAGGCCAGGCTCATGGCCATGTCCTTTTTGAACTCGATATCGTTTAGAAAAGTTTGATACTGGTTTTTCAGCAGCTTTGTTTCGTTAATATGGATCAGCTTGTTCTGGAAACGGTAGGAAACAAAAAAAAGCAGCGATGCCCCTGTAATGGCCAGGAAAAGGAAGGGGATGAGGAGCTTCCATTTGAGACTGATATCGTGAAAACGCAGTGGATTCAACTGTTACTCTCGGGCTTTGGTTTGTTTGCGCCTGACAGGCAATTTGTCAGCGGGATCAGGGCAAGTGCATCGGCGTAAGGGACACTATAAAATATAAAGTATTGACAACCGGTTCTCAAGAAATGTTTTGTCGCAGGGCTTGGGGAAGGAAAAATGTCCGGGATCGACAGGAAGGATGATTTTCCCTCCGCACTGCCAAGAAACCTGCCCATCAATCTTGAAGCTTGACAATAATAACGCGCATCGTTAATATTTGATTATCATTAATACAAGGGAGCTCCGAAGATGGAAAAAAAAGATATGCAACCGATTCATCCCGGAATCATTCTTTTGGAAGAATTTTTGCAGCCGATGGGTATCAGCCAATATCGTCTCGCCAAGGACACGAATGTGCCTCCGCGGAGGATCAATGAAATTGTGCACGGTAAGAGGGCGATAACCGCGGATACGGCGTTGCGGCTTGGCAAATTTTTCAATATGACTCCTCGGTTTTGGATGAACCTCCAAAGCCGCTATGACCTTGAGGTGGCTGAGGATAATTTGAAAGACAGGATTGAAAAAGAAGTGAATACCTACCAACCTGCGCATGCTGCATAAAGTCAACCGGTAGCCATGTTACGCGGCACACAACGTATTACAATGTGTGCAGGAGGTGTTTTATGACAACGACGACTATTAGTGTCAGATTGCCGAAGGAGCTGGCGGAACAACTGACGGTACTTGCTCAGTCGACCAAAAGGACCAAATCTTTTTGTGCGGTTGAGGCCATTAAAAATTACCTGAGACAAGAGGCCTGGCAAATTGAAGCAATCGAGGAAGGGCTGAAAAGTGCTGATGCCGGCCGAATGATCAACCATGAGGATGTGAAAAGCTGGGTGACAAGCTGGAACACTTCCCTTGAAAAAGAACCGCCCGGATGCAAGTAAGGTGGACAGAACAAGCCATAGCCGATCTCCAGTCTCTCCGTTCATTCATTGAGAAAGATAAGCCCCTGGCCGCTAAAAAAAATGTTTTAAGAATTATAGGTCTTGTGGAAAACGATTTAGTTATGCAGCCTGGAATGGGCAGGCCGGGTAGAAAAACCGGGACCAAGGAACTGATTGTCTCAGGGACTCCATGTTTTATTCCATATCGCATAAAGGGCAATTGGCTGGAAATAATCAGAGTGTTGCATGGGGCAATGAAGTGGCCTTAGATATTACAAAAGTACCGTTTATCTGTGTCGTCATGCCAGCATGCTTCTAGCAGAGCTGCCCCGGAGATGCAGAAATACCATTTACTTTTCCCGGCGATACGCTTGTTACCGGGGCGGCCGGGAACAAAGCCGTGAAGCTGGCGGAGGTGCGGGGTGACAAGCTGATGGCCTTTGTTTCCGAGGATTGCCCGGTGTCTCTGGTTGCAACCGTCATCCAGGCGCGCCAATCAGCCGGACGGCACGGCAAACCACTGGTGATCGTTGTACCGTTGCAACCGTTGTCTGATAAGCATTTCGCCATGAATCGCCTGATCCGCAACGGGAATTTGTTGTTTGTAAGAGATGAAAAATGGCGGCGAGACAAGCCGGCAAGGCGGGTCAAACTGCCTCTGTTTCTTCCGCTCGGGGATAATGCCGAATAGAGTTTGCCAGATGGCTTTGGCCAGGTTTGCATTGTCCGCCGGATTAAGCCTGGAGTTCGCGCATCATTTTTTTTTGCAGTTTCAGACCATTGCAGTTTCATCCAGCGCCCTGTCCAATTCCTCGTCTGTTAAGACGCGACCTTGCTCGATATCAGCCAAACCATTTTTTGATGGCGTCGTAAAAAATTCGATCTACTGCGTTGTAGCGCATTTTTGTTCGTTCGGCATACCACATGTATAGCCTCGCTCTCAAAAATACACTACGCCTTGTATATCGAATTTTGTTACTTAGCCATCTGGGCTTTGTCGCCGACTTTTTACGAGTTCATCATTTTTTACAGCATTGATAAAACGATTTTTCTCGGAAAGGTAATCAAATTCCGCTGGAGATATAAGGACACCGGCAGGTTTGCCATTTTGCGTGATGATCACAGGCCGATGCGAAGTCTGAACGTGACGCAACATTTTCGATGCATGATTCTTGAAATCCGACAGAGAAACAATATCGTCTGAAACATGAATAGGTTTCATTTCCGGCCTCCATTTGCTGGATATTTTATATCAAAAATAGGCCTGAATTTAATATTCTTCAAGAAGATTTCTATTGCTGTGTTGAATAAAAGGCGCTCTTGCAAAGAGTAAAAAAATGCCATTTTACGTATTAACCCCGGAGTGCACGCATCATTTCCCCCCCTGGCCGCCCAGCCAGTAGGGATCCGCCACCCCATGCCGATAGGCTTGCAGCGCTTCGGGGGAAGAGTTGACCCGCAGGTTGCTGTACGTTTCATCCTGGTTCTGCCAGCGTTCGTGCCAGTAAACCGCCGCCTTGATCCGCGGGTATTTTGACTTGAAGGCGTCAAAGGCCTGGGATATCCACGCCGCCTTATCCCCCGAGCCCACGAATTCCCCTACTCCCCATTCGGCGGCTATCAGTGGTTTGGCCGGATCAAGCCGGCAGAGTTCCTGGTAGGCGTCATCCATGACCTCTTCCAGGGAATACCAGTCCATGTAGGAAAAAAGCTTGCCATAGGCGCTGAGAGCCAGGATATCCACGACATCGGAGCCGGGGTAATAATGGGAAATCGTATTCCATGGCGCGGCGGGAAGCGAAAGGTTGTTGGCATGAAAGACCCAGAGGATCTTGCCTGCGCCTCGGGCCTTCACCCGGGCGACGATATAGCGGTATGCCTGTTTGTAAAGCTCCGGGCCGGCGAATTTTTCGGGTTGGCTCTGGTCCGGGACCGTCTGCCCGCCCCCATAATGTACCCCGGACCAGGGGAACCAGCTGCCGTTCATCTCCAGCCCCCAGGATACCAGCAGCGGTTTATTAAAGGCGCGGGCCTCATCGGCCCATTGGTCGATATAACCGTCCCACTGACCGGCCAGGATGTTGGTAAGGCTAAACCGGTCAGGCGGGCGCTGTTCAAGATAGGGTTTGTCCCAGGGCGACCAGAAGATCAGGGGCACGGAACCGTGACGGCTGATGAGCTCCACATTTTTTTGGGGGAAATTCTGTTCCCCCCAGTAACTGGACGAGGCAATGATGGCCTGGTGCTTGCCGGCCAGGGTTTCAAATTTTTCTATGGCCTCAAGCGTCACCTCATCCTCGTGCTCGCCGAAGTCGATGTAGGCCCCCGTATAGGCCCCGCTGGCCGGAAAGACTATGGAGGCCCCTGTTTTTGCTGTTACGCCGGCAGGGGGGGAGGGGGCTGTGCCCTGATCACTGTTGCACCCTGCTGAGATCAGCAATGCCATAATAAAGAGCAGCATTGTGGTCAGTAAGCTCTGAGGCAGGATGGATTTCATTGTCGGCCGAGATGTTCTGCGCTGTGGTATGATCCGCATTTATTTTTGTCGTAACCGCTCAGTTGTTTACAAGGCTGAAGGCAGTATGGCTGTTGATATTGACCTGTATTATGTCCCTGTATCCCAGTCCTTCAGTCTATAGTCTTAAGGATGTCAGGTTCTGATAATGCTGGAGGCCGTTCTTTCCAGTTTGCCCCAGCCGACTAAAGCGCCCTTGGCGGCCCGGATGATGGATTTCCAGACCACCCAGGCCAAGAGCGGCCGGTAAAGGAAGCGCATCGGCACAATACGCCAGGCGTACCGCAGCGGTTCTCCCTCCATCCTGCAGGCCAGGGCGGCAAGCAGCAGATCCATGACCAGAAAAATAAGCAGATAGAACAAAATGGCGGACCCCAGCCCGAAAAACAGGGAGAAAAGCAGAAAACCGTCAACCACCGGGCCAATCGCCACCAGCAATATCTGGAAAAACCAGATGGCGGGCAGACTGAACCAGCCCAGGGCCTTATAGCGTGGGTTGCCGACCAGGTCCCGGTGTTTCCACAGACACTGCAGGGTGCCGAAAGCCCAGCGGAAGCGCTGTTTGAGCAGGGCACCATATGTTTCCGGGGCCTCGGTCCAGGCTACGGCCTGTGGGGCATAGCCGATCCGGTAGCCGGCCCGATGCAGGCTCAGGGTCAGATCGGTGTCCTCGGCCAGGGTGTCGCTGCTGATGCCGCCGGCGGCCATGACTGCCGATTTGCGCCAGGCGCTGGCCGCCCCCGGCACCACGGTGATGCAGTTGAGCTGCTGGTAAGCGCGCCGGTCAAGATTGAAGCCGCAGGTATATTCAAGGGCCTGAAAACGGGCGACGAGGCTCTGCTGGTTGCCGACCTGGACGCGGCCCGATACGGCGCCGATTTTCTGATCCCGCATGGCCCGCACCAGGATGCTTATGGTGTCCTGCTGAAAAATGGTATCGGCATCGAGGGTAACGATAATCTCATGGGTTGCCGCCTGAAAGCCTACGCGGAGCGCCCGGGCTTTTCCCCTGTTTTCCTGCCGGAGTAAACGGATACGGCTGTCGTGTCCGGAAATTTCCGTGACCACGGCGGCTGTCCGGTCGTTTGAGCCGTCGTCGATGACGATCAGCTCCATGTGGCCCGGGTAATCGGCCTGCAGCAGGGCATCAAGGGTGCGGCCGATGACCTTTTCTTCATTATAGGCGGCCAGGACAATAGTGATGGGCGGCTGGAAGATCGTGCCGTCATGAGGGAAAGTGACAGGTTTGCAGCGGTGGAACTGGGCGAGCAGGGCCACCAGCAGGGTGCGCAGCGTCACCAGCACCGTGGCCACGATCATGAAGGCCCAGCAGAGTTCGCCCACGACATGCAGCAAGCGGAAGCCGCTGTTGCCGATCAGACTGAGAAAAGATTGCTGGTTCTTCGGCAGCGGCTGCATGAACGGCGAGACAGGTATGCCCAGCAACTGCCCCAGGGAAACGATGCGGTCGCCCCTGGTCTTTAGATAATCGATGATAAGGGGCAGGGCCTCGATGGTCTGGCCACGGTCGCCACCGGCATCGTGCAGGAGGATAATATTTCCCCAGGGCCGCTGTTCCTTGACCCGCTGCACAATCGTATCCACCCCGGGCTGGGACCAGTCCTCGGGATCAATATCGCTGGCCACGGTCAGATAACCCAAGGCCTGCGCGATTTGCACCGGCGTGAGTTCATCCGGGGCATGGGGCTGGGAATCGGCATGGTAAGGGGGCCTGAACAGGAAGGTGGAGTGGCCGGTGATGGTTTCCATGAGCCGTTGGGTGGCGTTTAATTCAAGCCGGGCGCGTTCACCTGAAACCTCGGCCAGATTGGGATGGGTGTAAGTGTGGACCCCTATGTCATGCCCTTCGCGCAGAATCCGCTGCACCAGAGCCGGATGCTCCTCCATGCGTTCCCCCACCATGAAAAAGGAACCCTTGACCCCTTTGGCCTTGAGGATATCGAGGATAGCGGGGGTCCAATTCTGGTCGGGTCCGTCATCAAAGGAAATCGCCACCTCTTCCGCCTGGCCCTTTCCCTGATGGACAATAGTCCTGTAGGTTGGAAAGAGCCGGTAAACGGTGGTGGCCTGGCCGGTTGAATCAACCTCAACCTCCCGGTAGCCCTTGGCCAGGCTGTCTTCGATAGTCAGAAAATTCCCCTTTCCCACCTGGGCGACGGCATCAGCCGGCAGGAGGGTGCGGAGAGGGTTCAGCGCGCCAGCGGCAACCGGCCCGGAAGGGTTCAGGGCTAAGGCCTGCCAGAGAGCGGGATCCTCCGTGCCGAGACGGGAGATGGCGATGCCCCCGGCCCGCAGATCTCGGCTGACCCGCATCTGATTAAGAAAGGTAATACCATCCAGGAACCAGACCTCATGTTCCGTGTCGCCATCCATATAGGAAAAATGGGGGTTATACGACGGCGTCTCGGAGCGGCACTCCTGCAGGCCGGCGCGGCCGGCATGGCTCAATGCATCGGCAAAACCGACGGCATCCGCTTTTTTCCGCCCTTTTGTCCAGTCATAGCCATAGGCGCCGATGGCGGTTATCCATTGGCCGGGATGGCCGTAACCGAGCACGGTCCGCAGCCAGCCCTCGAACCAGGGCTGAGAGGCGATGGGACCGGGCGGGTCCGACTCGGAGTTCTCATCGTGCAGCATGGCCACAAAACGGTCAACCACCGGGGCAAGCGCCTCAAGGTCAAAGGTTTTGAGATCCAAGCCCATGGGAATACACAACCAGAGCTGCATCTCCCGGGCATGGAGCGCGGTGGCCAGGCGGCTTAGAAAAAGGGTGAGTGACTGTCTGTAGGCCGGATCCAGCTCATTCCAGTCGATCAGGATACCCCCGGCATCCGCCTCATCGAGATGCTGGAGCAGGGTGCTGATAAAATCCTCCTGCCGCGTTGGCGGCCCATTGATCAGCCCTTCGACAGCCTCCGGCTCCCAGGTGTTGTCAACAAGGTTGTTTAACAGCGGCAAGACGACAAGATGATTGTCCTCGGCCACCTCCAGCATCTTCCTGTCTGGATTTACCCGCAGCTTTCCCTCCCCGTCCACCACCGTCAGCCATTCCGGACTGACATGGGTGAGTTCTCCGGCATGAGCCCGCAGCGAGTCATAGCTGCCGGGGTCCCAGCCCACGTAAAAGCCGAGACGCACCTCGCCGGGGGGGGCGGCATGATCCGGCGCCGGGGCGGGTAGCGGGCCGGCAGGGGCTAAGGGGTCTTTCTGCTGCTTCCTGGCTTTGCTGAAACGCAGCCAGAGGGGCTGGGCAGTGATGAAACCGGCGGAATGACCCTGAACCTGTTTTGCCGCGCTTAGGTGATTGCGCAGTTGCTGGACCTCGGCAGGCTGTTGCAGGTGGGGGGTGGTGATCAGATATCTGACAAAAAAAACCGTACCCAGAAAAAGCAGAAGGGTAGCGAGCAACAGGAAAAGCCGCAGTCGCGTCCAACGTCTGCCGCCTTCATCCCGGAAAACGAATAAGGAATCATTAAAGTCAGCCATGAACGACTTCCTGAAAGTATTGCGAGATATCCTGGTAATTGGTTAGGCGCTGTTCAACGAGCCCCTGATATTACCACGGAATCAGGGGGGAGACAATGGCGTTTCCATGCGGCGGATGGGATCGGGCAAAACCGGCGACAAATTGTTGTTTGTGGAAAAGCCTCTGATCCACTTGAAGGGGGGGCATGGTGTACGGGTGACCGATTTGCTGACCAGAAACTGGCGGGCTGGTGACCAGAAACTGGCGGGTGGCTCGCCGGTGAGTCAGAAGAGGAAAATTTTTCCCATGATATTGAATGGATTATGAAAAGCGCAGGCGGGGAAATACGGAACGGATCTTGCTGGTATTCAAAAATGGGATATTTTGGTTTCCTGAAAAAGGGAAGTTAAAAGTTGCATTTTGGGGAGGGTGAGATGATCAGAGACAGCTAAGAAAAAAAGAAAATTCGTGGCAATGGCAGTGTGTCTGGAGGGAGCGCACTTGTTATGAGGGGTTCTTCAAAACTGTAAAATGAGGGAGAGAAAAATGAAGAAACGGAAACTGATGCAAGTTGTCACCGCGCTGCTCTGCGGGATCATCCTGCTCGTCTGGTCCGGGGGGGCCATGGCGGCGAAACCGGCGCCGACAACAGGAACGCTTAAAGGGAAGGTGACGGTAAGCGGCGCGAGTACAGTAATTTCAGGTGCGTTAATCACAGCGATGGGCTCAAGCGGGCAGTACACGGCGACAACGGGAACGAAGGGCACCTATACCCTGACCCTGCCGGCCGGGACTTACAGTGTAACGGCCTCGGCGTCCGGTTATGCCAGTCAGACCCTGCCGGCCTCGATCAGCCTCGGGGTGACGACCACCTTAAATTTTGCCCTGGTACGGGTTGTGCCGACCACCGGCACCATCCAGGGTACGGTCACCGACAGTGCGACAGGAGCGGCCATAGCAGGAGCCCAGGTGAGCACGAGCAGCGGGGGCTACAGCGCGGTGACGAACAGCGCGGGCAGCTATGTCATGACTTCGGTGACTGCCGGCGCCTATACGGTAACCGCGCAAGCTGAGGGTTATACCCCTCAATCGACCCAGGCAACCGTCCAGGTCGGGCTTACCTCAACGGTCAATTTCACCCTAGCCGCCCTGGTGGTTGCCGTGGACATCACCTCGCTGACAGCCGATCCGGCATCATTTGTCGAGGTTCAAGCCGCATCGGTCACCCTTGCCGCGGTTATCACCGGCAGCCCTTCATCCTTTGCCTGGACCCAGGTTGCCGGACCGAAGGTGCCTCTGACCGGAATTTCCGCAACCAGCGCCGTGGCTGATGTCAGTCTGCTTGAGGTTGCGGCTGAGGCTGATCTGGTTTTCCGCCTGGTGCTTGATGGAACTGTTGCCAGGGATGTCACCGTCTCGGTGCAGCCGGCCGACATGGCCCCGGTGCTTGGCGCCAATGCCCAGATCGGCGGCTCCACCACGGCCGTTGCCAGGTTCCAGTTTGGCGGGGCGGAGTGGTGTTTGTTTAATATCGGCACTGAACTGAATGCCACCCCGGTGGGAGCGGTCAAGGGGCCGGTTTACAAGGTGGTCCTTCCTGAATTTGCCTTCGGCATTGAGGTGGTGAGCTATAACGGCTCCATGTATGCCCTGGCTGCCATCGGCGGCTCGGGCATCGCCGTGGTCAATATCACCGATCCGGCGCAGATGAGCCTGGTCAGCGTCACGCCGGTCAACTACTATATGGACAACGTCACCTACACAGAGACAGGGGGGGCCATTCTGCCCGGCAATATCATGTCCAGCAGCTCGGCGCCCATAGCCGACGTGGTTTCCGACGGGACGGACCTGTATATCGCCGACAACAAATTCGGTATCCACAAGACCTCGCTGGCCAACCTGTTCAACCGGGTGCTGGAGGCGGACTTAACCCTGAAAATCGACAGCGAGGTTTGTACCGTGCAATATGCCGGCGAAGGGCCCTGGGGCGGACCCATTACGCTCAAGCTCGTCAACCAGAAGCTGTTTGCCGCCATGGGCGTGCTGGGTGTGGGCATATTTGACCCGGTCAGTCTGCAGCAGATAGCCCGTTACAATCTCTACACGGACGAGGCGCGGACAGAGGATTTCTTCGGGGCTATGGCCATTACCCAGGCTGTGTCCAGCGATGCCGCCACGGGTGATCTTTTTATTGATGATTTCACCGGCATGCCTGATTACCGGCAGGTCAATTACGAGATTACCGTGGTCATGAAGGGCACCGGCACCGGCGAGCCGACACCGTGGGCCGATCTGGAACGCAACGGCAAATGGTATTACGAGGCGCTCGATGTGGATGTGGCCGTGCAGGGCGACAGATCAATAGCCTATATCGCCTATTCGCTGGGCGGGGTCATTGCCGTTGATGTGACGGGTTATGAGAACGCCTCGGCCACCAACTTTCTCAACGCGGGGTACCTTGGTTTTTTCCCGGCGGTGACCGCTAACGGCCCGTATGAGACCGGATCCATGCCGGCAAGTCTTCTCCCCTATGAAGGGGCGGGCATGCTGAAGGAATCCGGGGTGACCGGAGTGGAGGTCAACGCGAACCAGGTGTACCTGACGGATCATTTTGCCGGCCTGGTCATCCTCGATAACGCGGCGATTCCGGACAGCAGCTGGCATGGCTCGGCCTATCCGTACAACAACGATACGGACGGTATTGCGGGCAACAACGTCCCGGAGTTTGAAGACATCACCTCCTATGACATGTCTCCCTGGGATCCGCTGGATAACGAATCCCTGCCCGCATGTTTTTACGAGGCGCCGGCCCTGCTCGCCACCCGCGAGCTCAATGGCCACGGCTACACCCTGCAGCTGATGGATGCGCCGACGCTTACCGCGGCAGGCGGGGTTGACGTGCTTGAGTGTTCAGGCGCGGGCGGCTTTGTCTTTGTCGACATTACCAATATTGGCGCGCCACTCATGGAGGAGCGGTTCGCCATCCTGGTTTATTTCCCGACCACCGGCGAGATCGGCGCCGCGGTTGACGGCACGCCGACCCAGACCATCGCCATCGGTCACGCCGCGGGCGTGGACGCCACTGACCGGTATCTCTATGTCTCGGACGGTCCCCACGGGGTCAGTGCCTGGCAGATAACGGATGCTCAGGGGTTTCCGACGGATGCTATTCACCTGGTGGGCAACACCCTGCAGGATGAATATCCGATAGACGGCATCTATCCGGCCTCCCATACCGTGCGCAATGTGGTCGATGTGGCCAGGGGCAAGACCTGGGCGCTGTGTGTCGGCAACGGCATGCGACGGGTGCCCATTGATCTGGTCGAGGCGGGAATGGGCGTGGTGGGTGCGCCGATCCTCATGCCGCTCGCCCAGACGGACAGCTTCGAGCATAATGGTGACTGGGGAGTGGTGCCCGCCTTCAACTATCAGGATCAGGCCTATGACGTGGAGTTTGATGGGAATTACGCCTTTGTGGCGGACGGCACCAATGGCCTCACCATCTATGATGTCACCAAGATCCCGACCAGCAGCACCAGCGGATTTTTTGTCGGCAACATCGGCTATAATCAGGGAAATCCGCTGCTCGGCACCTCCTCGGGTGTTGAACTGTGGACCGACACGGCGACAGGCAAAAAATACGCGGTTCTTGCCACCGGTCCCTATGGGGTCGGCATTGTTGACGTGAGTGATCTCGGCAACATGCGTCTGGTCAAGGTATTCCAGCCCATCAAGTATGAGGACGGCGACGTCGGGGTGGCGGACGGCCAGGCCATCGATGTTGAAGTTATCGGTGACAAGGCCTACTTTACCTATGACAGCTTCGGCGTTCTCTGCTACGCCATGGCGGATCTGATCGCTGCTGTTCCCGAGGGCGTCAGCCCCACCGAGCTGTTTCTGAAAAACCTGGACGGCACGGTGGTGTATGACTACCGGCCGGTGGCCCTGGGCCGTTTTAAACTGCAGTATGTGCCCGGTTATGAGACGGTGGCCGGCGGGGCGGTAAGAATGGACTACACCCGGCAGAACGGCGGTCTGTATCTGTATGTCGGTTTTGGCGAGGCGGGACTCGTCAAGATCGATTACACGGACTCAGCCAACCCGCTTCTGGCCGGGCACTATGACACTGCGGCCGAGGCGGTGGATGTGGTGATTGCCAACGGCCGTCTGTATGTGGCCGACGGCGGGGGAGGGCTGGTCTTCCTGAAGTAGCGAGCCGAGCCGCCTGAGGGGAGGGGGAAGTCTGATGTTTTCTCCCCCGGGCCTTGCTCTCCGGAGGTAAAAAAAACGCGCGGCCAACCGCGCGTTTTTTTTTGTCATTTCAGCGAGCAGTTATGTCAGCGGTCTATGTTGCTGCCCGTTCCCCTGGGGAAACGGATGTTTTCCACCATGGCCTGAACTTCTGGAGGCGGAGCAGCGGTCATCAGGGAAACCAGCATGGTAACGACAAAGTTAAGGAGCATGCCGACCGTGCCGATTCCTTCGGCGCTGATGCCAAGAAGCCAGGCGGAACCGCTCATGAATTTGATGTTGACAATGTAGTAAATGGTAAAGCAGATGCCGGTGATCATGCCGCAGATCGCCCCTTCCCGGGTCGTCCTCTTGGAGAAAATGCCGAGGACGATGACCGGGAAAAACGATGAGGCTGCCAGACCGAAGGCAAGCGCGACAACCTCGGCCACAAAGCCGGGTGGATTGATGCCGAAATACCCGGCCACGAATAAAGCCGCGCCTATCATGATCCGGCCGACAAGTAGCCGTTGTTTTTCCGAGGCGCTCCTGTTGATAAGCCGATAGTAGAGATCATGGGAGATTGCCGAGGAAATGACGAGAAGCAGTCCGGATGCGGTGGAAAGAGCAGCGGCCAGGGCGCCGGCGGCAACCAGGGCAATCACCCAGGGAGGCAGCTGGGCGATTTCCGGATTGGCCAGCACTATGATGTCATTGTCAATGTACAGCTCATTGACTCCATCAGCCGGCGTATTGGAAATAAGCTCCTGCCCGTGGGAGCCCTTTTCTCCGGTGAAGGTCGGTCTGCCGGCAAAAGGGTCCCCCTTATGATACTCGATGACGCCATTCTGATTTTTGTCAAGCCAGGCAATGAGACCGGTTTTTTCCCAGTTTTTGAACCAGACCGGGGCTTTCGCATATTCGATGCCGCTGATGGTGTTGATCATGTTGTAACGGGCAAAGGAGGCCACGGCCGGCGCCGTGGTATAGAAAATGGCGATGAAAAGCAGGGCATAGCCGGCGCTGAGACGGGCGGCGGCCACGCTGGTCACCGTATAAAAACGGATAATAATGTGAGGCAGACCGGCGGTGCCCACCATGAGCGCCATGGTGCTGCAGAAAACGTCGAGCATGGGTTTGCCGCCGTGACCGAAGGGTTTGGTATATTCGGCAAAACCCAGGTCGGTATTAAGCTGGTTGAGAATATCCAGCAGGTATTTTCCCGTATTTGGCCCATCGGCAATGGTGGAGCCGAAGCCGATCTGTGGCGCGAAAGAGCCTGTAATTTTCAGCGAGATGGCGATGGCGGGCACAAGGTAGGCGACAATGAGCACGAGACATTGGGCAACCTGCGTATAGGTAATACCTTTCATGCCGCCGAGGGAGACGTAAAAGAAAATGATGGCCATGCCGATGAGCACGCCGGTGTTGACGTCAACCTCAAGAAAACGGCTGAAGATGATGCCGACGCCACGCATCTGGCCGGCAATATAGGTAAACGAGACAAAGATGGCGCACAGCAGGGCGACAAAGCGGGCGGTATCGGAATAATACCGGTCACCGATAAAGTCCGGGACGGTGAATTTGCCGAATTTGCGCAGGTACGGCGCCAGCAGGAGAGCAAGGAGCACATAGCCCCCTGTCCAGCCGAGCAGATAGATTGAACCGCTGTAGCCCATGAAGGAAATAAGGCCGGCAATGGAAATGAAAGAGGCGGCGCTCAGCCAGTCGGCAGCGGTGGCCATGCCGTTGGCCAGGGGGGAAACACCGGCGCCGGCAACATAAAATCCCTTTGTTGTTTTTACCCTGCTGAGCCAGGCGATACTTAAATAGAGGCTGAATGTTATTCCAACGATTATGTACGTCCATGTCAGAATGATCATTCCCTGAGATCTCCTTTCCTTCTTTTCCCCATGGTTGACGTATTGTCAGGTTAGGGGCCGTTATAATATAACCATTACAGATTTGATATCACCTATACGGCCCCTTATGCCGTTGCCACGCATGGTGTGTTACAGTAATTTATTGACAACGGCTTAGCCGCGAAAATTTATTCATGCACGTCAAACTCCCTGTCTATTTTCTTCATGCGGAAGTGATAGACAAAAATAAGGATTACAAACACATAGATCGAGCCCTGCTGGGCAAACCAGAATCCGAGGGGGAAACCGGCGATTCTGATGGTGTTCAGCTGATCAACAAAAATAATGCCGAAGCCGTAGGAAACGAGGGCCCAGATGAAAAGCAGCACTGCCATGAGAGAAAGATTTTTTCTCCAGTACCTTCGCAGATCCTTTTTCATTCACGTTCTCCCTTGTCTGACTTCACGTTCATTGCGATCCGTTCAGATAGTATAGCATGGCTTTGGTTTAAAGGGTGAATATTGACATCAGATATTGGAATTACAGCGGATCTTTCTGAAAGAATGAGCACAGCCTTGCTGATCGGGAAAACAAAAACGCGCCTGGCTTTATGCCCTGCGCGTTTTTGTTTGGTGATATCAAGCCGGATGCTTGACTTCCGGTTTGCCGATTTTACTCGGAGCCAACACCAAGGTAGGTCCGCAGCTTTTCATCCTCGAATTTCTGTTCCGCTGTTTCTTCCTTGGTCATCAGGGAAACGATAATGCCGACGATAAAGGAGGCGGTCATGGAGACAATAGCCGGATTTTTCAGGGCGAACAGCTCGGAACCCTTTGGGTTTTTAAAAACGTCCACCCAGACTGTGGGGCTGATGATGATAAGTCCCACAGCCAGGAAGGCGCCGGTCAGAATGGACCACACCGCGCCGGAGGTGGTGAAGCGCTTCCAGAAGATGGACAGCGTCAGGGCCGGAAAGTTGGCGCTGCAGGCGATGGCAAAGGCCAGACCCACCATGAAGGCGACGTTCTGTCCTTTAAAAAGGATGCCCAGTCCTACCGCGAATACGCCGAAGATGACGGTGGCGATACGGCTGGCCCGGATCTCTTCTTTTTCCGTGGCGGTGCCGCCTCTGATGACATGGGCATAGATGTCATGGGAGATGGCTGAGGCGCCGGCCAGGGTCAAACCAGCCACCACGGCCAGGATGGTGGCGAAGGCCACGGCGGCGATGAAGCCCAGGAAAGGGGTGCCGCCGAGGTATTCGGCCAGCAGCGGGGCAGCCATGTTGCCGCCCTTGTCGATCTTGGTGATGATGTCACGGCCGATGAGGGCTGAGGCGCCGAAACCGACAATGGGGATAATGATGTAGAAGTAACCGATGAACCCGGAGGCGTACAGCACGGAAAACCGCGCTGCCTTGGCGTCGGGCACGGTGAAAAAGCGCTGCAGGATGTGCGGCAAACCGAGCAGACCGAACATCAGCGCCAGACCAAGCGAAACAGCGTCGATGGGGCTGGTGATGAGTCCGCCCGGTTCCAGCGCTCCCTGACCATACTGGGCAGCCACGGCGTTATAAAGCTCGGCCGGATTAAAGTTGAACTTGGAAAGGGTAATGAGCATCAGGAAGGTCACGCCGCCAAGCAGCAGGACGGCCTTGATGATCTGCACCCAGGTGGTGGCGAGCATGCCGCCGAAAAGAACATAGGCCAGCATGATGATGCCCACCAGGATTTCCGCCAGCTCGTAGGGTAGACCGAACATCAGTTTGATGAGGCTGCCGGAGCCGACCATCTGGGCGATGGTGTAAAAGAGCACGGTAAGGATGCCGCCGACGGCCGAGGCGATGCGGACCGGTTTTTGTTTGAGCCGGAAGGCGACCACGTCGGCGAAGGTGAACTTGC
>JACRCD010000024.1 GCA_016219175.1 Deltaproteobacteria bacterium
AAAAAATCGCCGTTTCCACCCGGAAACGGCGGTTCATCCTTCTCGCCACACCCTTTCGCTTCAGCGCCGACTCAAGGCATTGTATGCCTCTTCATATTCCCGCAAGCGCTGCCGCCAGGCCAGCAGCCCTTCATAGCCATGGCGCCACGCCTCCATGTCCCGCGCCGCGCCGCCGGTTTCCGGCGCCTCCCCGGCAATCAGCTGCTCCGTGGAGATATTGTATCGCTTCTCGAACAAGGCAAGTTCTTTTTTTTGCCGGTCAATCATATTCCGGCAAACGGTAATCTCCCTGGAAATGGATATGGTGTACTCATCGGTCTGCAAGTCGTCATGCATTCTGTTCACCTTTTGCGCCCGGCCTTCCAGCCGGAGAGAGTCAATTTCCGGCAATGTCAGCGGTGCCGTGATTCTCCGTTTTCTTTGTATACCTTTCCACTATAGGCAGGAAAAAGAACCCGAATCAATCCTTTTCCAAGCGCTTGACCATGCTCCGGAGGTTGTCCTCGCTAACTTCCATCTCCGCGGGCGGAAACAACGAATGACGAAAGTCTCGGGTTGGAGCGAATTGATGCTGTCAGCACGTCCAGACGTCAACAAATGAACCCAGCCTGTGAAGATTGCCACACCGAATTGCAGAGTTCACTTTATCCTCATCCGCCCTTTGCGTTTTAAAAGAGTGCATGATATCATCAAAAATGATGATAATGTATACATTTATGAGAGGTTTGAGATGAAAGAGACAATTTTGGTTTCCGCACGGGTAACATCAGAAGTGGCCAATCGGCTAAATTCTTTGGCGAAATCAACCCGCCGTTCAAAGTCGTTTCTGGCCGCCCAAGCCATTGAGGAATTCCTTAACGTACAGGAATGGCATGTGGAGGCGATCAAGGAAGGAATGGCCGCGGCAGAAAAGGGCGATGTAAAAAGTCACGAGCACGCTCTCGCCATTTTGAACACTTGGGGCAAGAGTGCGTAAATTAGAGTGGACGGTTCCCGCACTTCAGGATTTGGTTGCTGCCGGTGAATATATAGCTCAAGAAAATCCAAATGCCGCGCAACGGATGGCCGCCCGAGTGAAGGAAGCAGCGGAACACCTCCGCGACCATCCAAACTTGGGAAGGCCAGGGCGGCTTTCAGACACAAAGGAGCTTGCTATCTCCGGAACGCCGTTTATTGTTGATGGCGTCGCAAAAAGTCGCCAACTGCTTCGTTGCTGCAAATTGTCTCGTCACTGCGGCGTACCCAAGTACGCCTCATTCCTCGAAATTTGCGCGCCTCGCATTTGACGATTTTTGCTTAGCCATCCCCGTAAATGGCTTTTTACGAGACCATCATTGTTGTTTACTGGATAAAAAAAGGGGCCGTTCAGATACTGCGCCTTCTTCATCATGCCCAGCGCTGGCCTTAATAAAAAGAAAAATGGTGTACTCATCGGTCTGCAAGTCGTCATGCATTCTGTTCACCTTTTTCGTCCGGCATTCTTTTCCAGCCGGAGAGTCAATTTCCGGAAATGCCGGCGACGCCGAGGTTCTCCGTTTTCTTTGTATACCTTTTCACTATAGGCAGGAAAAAGAACCCGGATCAATCCTTTCCAAGCGCTTGCCCATACTCTGGGAAAAGTTCACTGCCTCAACATGTGCCGCCCGCACCTGGATATTCATCCTCGGACAGCCGAGAACGCGTGGCTTTTTCCCCGCCTCATCCACCATCCGCCGGCCCAGCCCGAGCCCCATGGCATAGAGCGCCAGGCCAACGGTAACAGCGCCCCGATGGCCTGGAAATTCTCGCGGAGCCGTCAATCATCACCTCCAGCAGATCATGCTCCTGGCCAAGGGACTCGGCATGGACGATGATCCGGTGCTTGCCGTCATCGCCTTGGATGAGGATACCGCGCTTCGAATAAAAGCCAAAGGGAGACGTGACTCCTTTTCCCCTTTTTAGACCTTACTTACGGGGCTCAATCACTTCAGCCTTGCGGCTTACGGCCTGCCGACTCGCTGTCCTACGCTTAACCGTAAAGGTTACCCCCGGCGGTCCAAAGACTCGCTATCCGGTGGTCGGCTACACCTTCCGGAACGCGCTTCGCACCCGCTCGAATACGCGACCTTGCCCGGCCGCACTAAGTTCAGACATCCTGATCTCGGCAGATTAAACGCTGGTACCAAAATACAAGATCAAAAAAAGTGCCTAAAGTCAGACAACCTGACCTCGAAACGAAATAATAAGCAGTTATGTTGAGTTCGGAAGATTGACAAGAGACCGAAGAGTGGCGAAGATTCCGTTTTTCCGTCCCCCCCGCATGTCGTTAGCGGGGGTCCATCGCATTGAAAACACATGGATTCCCGCTTAACTGCCTGCGGGAATGACGGCCTTGGTGCTGCCCTTTTCGGTATCAATGCAAATCTCCTGGGGTCAGGATGTCTGAAAGTACTTAAAATACTTCAAGTGCCTAAAGTTGTGGTACTTTCTGATCAGATAAAACCTTTCACTTTAAGTACTTTAGGCATTTTAGGCACTTTAAGTACTCAAACCGGTAACAAGCCAGAATCTGAGATAGCGGCTTAA